>JABMQZ010000130.1 GCA_013202965.1 Bacteroidota bacterium
ATACCAATAAATTGATTTTGAACCCATTTTAATTAATTTCATTCACACGCTCTTTTCTCCCTTCTCCTTGAGGAGAAGGGCCGGGGATGAGGTGCTTAAAGATAGATGATTTTACCCTACTGCGAAGCAGTATCCTTAATTAAAAATAAATGAAAAGAGGACTTTAAAGACAAAAGCTTATTTGTCAGGGTTTCAGGCAATTAAGTGAAGTGTTATATCATAGAAGAAGTTAAACTCAGCAACCAGCATCAACAAAAAAGGCCGGCAGAGAATCTCCGCCGGCCTGTCTCAATTATTTCTAATTACTTATTTAATAACAAGTTTCTGTGTGATATATCCATTGGCTGTTTCAATACGAATGAAATACACACCTGATCCGATGTTGGAAGTATTTACAGAAGTTGTTTTGCCGTTCACAAATACTTCTTCCACTGCCTGTCCGATATGGTTATAAATGGTCAGCCTGTCGATGTTCAGATTAGACTGTACATTTACCATGTTGGAAGCGGGGTTCGGGTAAACCAGCATTTCAATCCTGCCGGCATCATCTTCACCAATACCTGTTGCATCAACTACAGTCAATGTAACCGGTACTTCCATATACTGGTTAGCAGGATCGTTGGTAGTAAATACCAGGTCTGCCAGATAAATACCTTCGAGAAGGCTGGTAGCGTCATAGCTTACCGTAACTTCATCAAATTCGCCTGCAACAACAGTTCCTGATGTAGGATCAACTGAGAGCCATCCTTCGATGGGTGTACCTGTGAGGATACCCTGGATGTTCCAGTTGGCATCGATACCTGGATAAAGGTGTCCCCAGCCCGGGCCTGTGCTGATCCAGTCGCCATTATAAACGGCAGGGCCGGCATCGGTTCCGATCGGGTGAGTTAAAGTTGTCTGATTCACATAACATGCGATCCAGAGGTCTTCGCCGGTTACCGGAACCGGGGTAGGCAGAGTGACCTCATTCCAATCGAGCAGGAGAGGTGTGAATGCTTCTTCTGCCAGCAATGTGCCTGGCAAATAATCGAGGTTCATTCCATAAACCCTAACTGCGAGGTCGTCGGCAGGATCAGGATCATTGATGAAAACACGCACCTTTGTAAGTTCCATGCCTGCATAGGGATTCACAACTGAAGCCGGGAATTTGGCTGCTGCCTGCCAGTCATTGGGAGCGGTCAGACCTACTGAGCTTGCGTTCGGGCCGTCCCAGTGAAGGGTTACATCGTCGGTAAAAGGAGCAGCACCGCCAGGATTAGGCAGAGCGATCATTTCGAATTCAGCATTGCCTTTGGCAAAGATCATGCTACTGGTAGCGGGGATGATCACCTCATCTTTTGTGGTCACATCATAAACAACTGAGATCAGGTAGTCCAGATCAGCACCACCAACGTTAGCTACGTTCAATGGGCGATCCTTGGTAAAGCCCATGTCGACAGAATCATTCAGTGCTATAGGATCCACTTCAATGGCCGGATCGGTTGATCCGCCAAGCTGCAGATATTCTACATCATCAGCAAAGTACTTCGGAATATCCGAGCCCTGTGCACCGGCAAAGAAGTCGACACCACCGAGTTGGTTGGCGCCTGGGCCACCACCGGACTGTGTGCTCCATGTCCAGGTATGGATCATCGTACCATCGAGGTACATTTCGGCTACATCATTATCAAGGTCGATGTCGTGCTCAACAAAGAACCAGGTGTCATGCGTATAGTTAAAGCTTATGGTTTGGCCATCAGCATTAAAATCTGCCGTACCATCGGTATTGAAGTATACCTCAATAGCCCACTCCACACCGGGAGCCTGGTAATGCTGGAAGTTGTAATAACCGGCAAAGCCTGAAGGAACATACATCCACCAATCCACTGAGAAATTTCCGGCAGTCTTGTCACCTAATTTATAAATAAGGTCGGTTCCGCCCTCTATCAGAAGAGACTGTGAGCCACTGAATGCCTGGTCGTCAACGATGGGTCCGTCTTCGGCTGAACCCGGAAGGTTGCTCCATGTTTCCCACCATGTAGGATTGACAACAGCGATAAAATCGCCAAGGTTATACTGTTCAAAATCTTCGAAATTAAGGGCATCGAACACCTGCTGATACAATACATCATCCATATAGAATAAAGGATCGTCACCTGCGGGAGCTCCGGCATAAACGTTCAATCCACCCAATTGGTTGGCACCTGCGCCACCACCTGATTGTGTACTCCACTGCCAGGTATGCAGCAATGCGCCATCCATCCAGATTTCAGCAAGATCGTTGTCCATATCCACAACATTGAGGAATTCAAGCCAGGTTCCGGGGGTGTATGAAAAAGGAATGGTGCTACCATCTGCATTGATCTCTCCTGTACCATCAGAAGCAAAATAAACTTCTACAGCCCATTCGGTTCCTGCAGCTTCATAGTGTTGCAGGTTATAATATCCACCATATCCGGTTTCTATATAATAAGCAAAGGCAAGTTCAAATTTCCCATTTTGTTTATCACCAAGTGGGAGAATGAGGTCGGTACTACCGTCAATTTTTACTGATTTGGTAGGGCTGAGGGCATAATCATCACTGATAAATGCATCTTCGGCCGTACCGGGAGCATTGCTCCATGTTGTCCAGGCAGCTGACTGAACAGCAAGATAATCGCCTACGGTGTAGGCTTCAAAGTCATCCTGGTAAATTACACTCTGTGCAAAAGAAGAAATGCTCAGAAATGTAACAGCCAGAAGAAAGAGAAAAGTTCTTTTCATCACTGTAAATTTTAAGTTAATAATTAGGATTATCACTGCAAATATAATAAAAAACTATATAAATAATTAGAGGCATGGAATTTATTTCGCTATGCTTAGGAGAAGGAAGTAGTCAGTAGTCAGAATAGTTTTGAGTTTTGAGTTTTGAGTTTTGGATTATGGCCAACAGCCATCCCGGAATCCGGCATCTGGTACCCGGCACCCGTTTTAACAATGTAGCAATATAATATTATAACAATACCTTTGCAAACTTATGATACAATCAAAACAAGCATACATTCCCTGGCTGATCCTGTTCGGCCTGGTGCTGACATGGGGCAGTTCCTTCATTTTGATCAAACAAGGCCTGGAGGGCTTTTCCGGTGACAGCAGTGTGGTGGGTGCTTTGCGGATCGTGATCACATTTTTGGTCTTGCTGCCTTTTGCACTCAGAAGATTATCCAGGCTTAAGCGGAAGCACTGGGGTATCCTGGTCATTGTCGGGATCATCAGCAATGCGGCACCGGCCTTTTTATTTGCCCATGCCCAGACCGGGATCGACAGCAATATGGCCGGCATATTAAATTCCCTCACTCCGCTGTTCACACTGGTGATCGGATTGGGGTTTTTTCACTTCAGGCCAAAGTGGTTTAATATTGCCGGTGTATTTGCAGGGCTCGCCGGGGCAATTGGCCTGATCCATTACAGTGGTGATGGCGGATTTGCCTTCAATTTCAGTTATGCTGTATATATACTGGCAGCAACAATCTGCTATGCTGCTTCGGTGAACATCATCAAAACCTATCTTGCGGATCTCGATGCAGTGTCCATTACTGCCTTCAGTTTTTTGATCATTGGTGTTCCTGTAAGTATTTTTCTGATCTTTTTTACAGGATTTACGGATTATCTCTCAGCTGGGCAGGGAGCCTGGGAAGGACTTGCATATATTGCCATCCTGGCCATTGCAGGTACGGCCATTGCGCTCATCTTTTTCAACATGCTAATTAAAATGACCAGCGCACTTTTTGCCGCTTCGGTTACCTATATGATCCCTGTAGTAGCAATAATCTGGGGGATCATTGACGGAGAGATATTCGAATGGAATTTTTTAATCTGGATCATTCTCATTCTTGGCGGTGTTTATCTTGTGAACACAAAGGGCCTCAAAATCAAAAAAAAAGGATAAAATCTTTGTACATTAATATTTTTTACTAATTTTGCACTCCATTTTTGACAGATAAGATAAAGAAAGAAATAATGTACGCAATAGTTGAAATAGCCGGACAGCAGTTCAAGGTAGAAAAAAAACAGGAGATCTTTGTGCACAGGCTCGAAGAAAAAGAAGGTTCTAAAGTTGAGTTTTCAGAGGTATTATTGATCGATAACGATGGAAAGATCAATGTAGGAACTCCCGTGATCAAGGGTGCTGTTGTCAGTGCTAAGGTACTGGAACATCTGAAAGCCGACAAGGTTCTTGTTTTCAAAAAGAAAAGAAGAAAGGGTTATCAGAAGCTGAATGGTCACAGGCAGTATTTGAGCAGGATCCTTATTGACAGCATCCTCGAGAAAGCGCCCAAGGCAAGTCCGAAAGCTGAAAAAGAAGAGAAGAAGCCGCCTGTTGTAAAAACCAGCACTGCAAAACCCAAACCCAAGGCTGCTGCCAAGCCAAAAGCTAAAAAAGAAGAAGTTAAGAAAGCAGCTCCGAAAACAAAAGCTGTGAAAAAAGCAAGTCCGAAGCCAAAAGCTGAAAAACCTGCACCCAAAACGGCAAGCAAAAAAGCTGCACCGGCCAAGGAAGCAAAACCCAAAGCCACTCCGAAAGCAAAGAAGGCTGACGAAAAAAAAGAAGATAAATAATACCCCTCTGTCCCGCAAAAGCGGTACATCTCCCCTGAAAATCAGGGGAGCTTATTAGGAAACCTCGCGGCAAGCCACGAGGAATCATTTGATTGAATATTTGAGGGTGTCAACTGCTGATTTTAAGGTATGTGGTAGATTACTACTGCTTATGCTGATCAATCATCTTATTGGTATTATTGCTGTTTCCTGTATTACCAACAGATGATGGTGAGGATGGTTGTCCGCCATCGGGGCGTTTTCTATCTTCGCGTCTTACGGTCTGCATTACCATACCTACTTCATCAAGTACTTCATCAGAAAGATCAAACTTGGCTTTGGCAAAAAGGATGGTAAGGCTTCCTGCTTTATCAAATACGAATGCATAATTAGCTGACTCTGCAATTGCTTCGATGGCGTTATATATTTTCTCCTGTATGGGCTCTACCAGTTCCCTGCGTTTCTGATACAGGTCTCCGTCACGGCCAAAACGCTGTTTTTGCAGGTCTTTTGCTGTTTTTTCCTTTTGAATGATCTCATTCTCGCGTTGTCTCTTCATATCCTCGGGAAGCAAGACTGCTTCGGCCTGATATTCTTTGTACAAGGCATCCACTTCCTGGAACTTTTGTTCTATTTCCTTTTGCCACTCTATAGAAAATTCATCCAGTATGTCCAGTGCATCCTGGTACTCAGGAATATTTTCAAGAATGTAATCTGAATCGACAAAGGCGTATTTCTGGGCCAGCGTAACGGCAAATGCTGATAAGACAATGGCCAGTGTTAAAAATATTTTTTTCATATGTTTATCCTCCGATATTTTGTTTCAAATTCAAATACAAAAAACCTGCCATAAATTACATTTCGTTTATTAATCAATAGACTGGTTAATAGAGAAGTGAAATTGTCCTCCGTTTGCTCCGGGCAGCCCGGGCACATCATCAAATCCATATCCCCAATCAAGCCCCAGCATGCCAAACATAGGCAGAAAAACCCTCATGCCAAAACCTGCAGAGCGGTACAGGTCGAAGGGATTAAACCCGGGATGGTATAACCATGCCTTTCCTGCCTCAAGAAATGCAAGTGCATAAATAGTTGCAGACGGGTTTAGAGACAGCGGATATCTCAGCTCCAGGGTATATTTGCAATATACGGTACCTCCAACATTTCTGTCCTGATAATAAAAGGGTGTAAGTGTTTCATTCCCATAACCACGCATCCCAATGATCTCTCTTCCATCCAGGTTATTATAACCGGATAGTCCGTCACCACCGAGGTAAAACCTTTCGAAGGGAGTAATTCCTATATCACTATTGTATGATCCGAGGAAGCCATATTTGAGTCTGCCGAGAATAACGAATTTCGGCGCTACTTCAAGATAATAGGATGCCTCAAACTTCCACTTATGGTATTCTATCCATTTATACTTTTCATCATCCGGCATTTTAGTATAATCTGCATCATTCAATAATGAATATGGCGGAGTGAGTTCAAGTGAAAAGGTGAGATTGGACCCTGTACGGGGGTAGATATAACTTGGAGCTGTAGAGTTTCGTCCCAACACTATATTATAGCTGAAATTGTTATAATATCCTGTACCATCGCCGAAAGTGAAGATGGTGGTGTATTTATGAAGATCATAGCGCTGCAGGCTGATCGCCTGGTAAAGGGTAAAAAAGTCATCCGGCCATTTTAGCCGTTGTCCCAATCCGAAAGTAAGCCCGTTAATCTTAAAGTAAGAGCGGTTGGTATCACTTCTCGGGAGTCCATTGGAGTAAAGCGAATGATAATAGGACACACTGAAAGCATTTGGTTTTCGCCCCCCAAGCCATGGTTCCGTAAATGAAGCACTGTAGCTGATATATCCCCTGCCGTAGCTTTGCACCCTTAGACTGAGCTTTTGTCCGTCACCTGATGGAATTGGCTTCCATGCCCCCTTTCTAAAGACGCTCCTCAAACTGAAATTATTGAAGGAGACTCCTAGTGTCCCGATGATCCTTCCGTAGCCCCAACCTCCTGAGAGTTCAATCTGGTCAGCAGAAGTTTCTTCCACAGAATAAATAATATCTACAGTCCCGTCTTCAGGGTTTGGCAAGACTTCCGGGGCTATGGTTTCCGGGTTAAAATATTTCAGCTGCCCCAATTCCCTCACAGTACGAATAATTGCTTCCCTACTGAATAACTCTCCCGGCCTGGTCTTGATCTCACGGATCACCACATGGTCGTTGGTCTTCGTATTCCCCTTCACTTCAACCTTGTTAATGGTAGCCTGTTTACCCTCCCGGATCCTGATCTCCAGATCGATGGAATCATTTTCCACCAGCACCTCAACCGGGTCCACTGTAAAGAAGAGATAGCCATCGTCAAGATAGAGTGAGCTTACATCAAAGCCACTGGGATTAAATTGAAGGTTTGTGGTGAGCAGTTCCTGGTTGTATACATCACCTTTCTGAATACGCAGTATGGAATTCAGGTATTCAGAAGTGTACTTTGTATTCCCCACCCAGCTAATATTTCCGAAATAATACCGGTCTCCTTCATCTATCCAGACATCAATGTTCAGTGTACCATCCGGGTTTCTTGAAAGAGAATCCTTCACGACCTTGGCATCCCTGAAACCCATGCCATTGTATTTGGAGATAAGGCTGCGCAGATCAGTCTGGTAGTTTTCTTCTATGAACTTGGATGACTTAAAAATTCTAAAACGAAGTGTGTTATTCACATAAGACTGTACATCCTCGATCATTTTAGGAAATTTCAACTGAAGCACATCCCAGACAACATCAACAAGGAGACTTTCAATGCCATACAGAGGCCTGAAGAGTCCTTTTTCCTTGGTTTCCTTAAATGTGCTTTTTATCTTTTGTACAGACATGTTTTCATTGCCGTGCACATTGATCTGGAATATCCTGACCCTTTGGTTCTTATCCACCTTAATTTCAAGGATCACGTTATTTGCCTTGGTAGTATCTTTATTCTGGATAATGTCGACCTCAACATCCAGATAGCCTTTTTCGCCATAATATCCTGTTATAATATTGTTTATTCTAACGAGCAGGTTATCGGTTACTACATCCCCACGGGTCAGGTGCATTTCATCACGCAATTTTTCTGCTTCCGATTTTTTTACGCCATTAAATGCAAACTTTGTTAAGCGGGGTCGTTCCAGCAGATAGATATCCAGGAATATTATATCACCCTGTATCTTAGTGGCTGAAATCCGAATGTCCTCAAAAAGTCCTTGATCCCAGAGTTTTTTGATGGCATTGGTAATCTCTTCTCCCGGAATTTCGACCCTGGAGCCTATTTTCAGGCCCGAAAGCATGATCAAAACATTCTGATCCAGGTACTCAATCCCGGAAACTGTGATACCCCCAATTTCATATTTCTTCGGGGATGAATAATCGATCAGTGAAATATCATCTCCCAGGTTCTGCTGTGCCAGGGAGGGATAAAAAGAGAGGAGTATAAAGAATGTGAAAAGCATCCACATAAGCGGAACCCTACAGGAAAACCTCGTCAATATCTGCTTGTGTTTATATGTAATGATCATCCCTGCCTATTCTGCTTTTATTTGTTCACTTATTTTACCAAATCTTCTTTCACGGTTCTGAAAATCGATCAGGGCTTTGTAAAGGTCATCCTTTCTAAAATCAGGCCACAATTTTGTGGTGAAATACAACTCGGCATATGCGATCTGCCATAAGAGAAAATTGCTGATCCTGTATTCTCCAGAGGTCCGTATCAGAAGTTCAGGATCAGGCACTTCAGCTGTTTCGAGGTATTGTGCGAACACATCCTGATTGAGATCCTCAACTTTTAATTCTCCTTCTTGCACCCGACCGGTAATTTTCTTCACTGCATTAAGCAGCTCCCATCTGGAACTGTATGACAGGGCAAGCAGCAATGTCATTCGTGTATTTCCTGCTGTATCCTCTATGGCTTTTTCAAGTTGCTTCCTGATTCTTGCGGGAAGGCTTTCAATGTCACCGATGGTCCTGAGGCGGATATTATTTTTATTCAGTGTTTTGGTCTCTTTATTGATCGTTTGAAGTAACAGAGCCATCAGGGCATCGGTTTCAAATTTTGGCCTTTTCCAGTTCTCTGTGGAAAAAGCATAGAGGGTAAGGTATTCAATTCCCAATTCTGCCGCAGCTTCAGTTGTTTCCCTAACAGAAGTAACACCTTGTTTATGCCCGAAAGTTCTCGGCCTGCCACGCTGCTTAGCCCAGCGTCCGTTCCCGTCCATGATGATGGCAACATGCTTTGGCAGGCGATTCTGGTCTATCTGGCTTTTAAGGTCCATCGGGATCCTGTTCATTGTTAATAATCTTTTCTATTTCCGAAATCACTGCACCTTCTACTGCCGCCGAGCCGGAATTTATAGGTAATGCTCACCCCAAAAAATGCATACCAGTCCTGGGAACTGGAGTTGCCCCTCATTTCATATGGCTGATGGCTCCTTGTCGGATCGGACATGATCTGCTCAACATCTGAAGGATTGATACTTTCTCCGTTGAGATAATATGTAGTGCTGACATCGTCAATATAATCTGTGAATGTTTTTCTAATACCCCATTCAAAAGCAAAACCCAGTTTTTTTGAAAGGCTGTATTTGATTCCGAAGCCAAAGGGAAAGGCTATCTGTGTAGTCTGATAGGAACTTCTTCCATCAAAACCAACATTCTGTCCTTCAGTACCCAGCTCCTGCAGGGACACACCATCAGCCTCCGGTTTAAACATAAAAAAACCAAGTCCACCGAAAATATAGGGAGCAAGAATATTTCTCGTGCTTCCGGTGATATAGTTTAAAAAGTTCAGTTCAATTACGGCAGAGACATCGGTGATCTTTGAATCAAATTTCAGGTCACGTCCTGAGGCATAGCCTGAAACTGCATCATCACCGGCAATTCCACCACGGTACCCGCTCAATTTGATTGCCCACCTTGAATCAAGGTTCAGCCGGGCCACCAATCCGTAGGCAGGCCTTGTCATCAGAAGATGAATTCCGGGATTCAGATCTCCAATATAGTAGGAACCACCACCAAAAATTCCAACTTCCATGGTTTTCTGGGCATGAAGCCCCATAGCGGAAAATCCAAGAATAATAATAAGTGCAATTCTTTTCATATAATTCCCAAAACGCATTATTTCCTAATTTCTTGTTCCCATACAAAATTAATTTCTGGCATCAAGTCCCCACTTGAGTTTGTCACGTATGGTGGTATAAAAATCTTTGTTCTCAATTTTCACCAGCTTGAATTTAAAATCGGCACTGCGAATGGTCAATTCATCCCCAGCTTCAATGATATCTGTTTTTGAATCGAGGCTAACAAGAAAATTTTTATCCCTTCCATCAACCTTAATGCGAATTTCACTTTTATCTGAGATAACAATCGGGCGGATAGTAAGATTATGCGGGGCGATGGGTGTGATCACAAAATTCTCGGAGCCGGGAGCAACAATAGGGCCTCCGCTGCTCAGCGAATATGCAGTTGAACCTGTAGGGGTAGCAACGATGAGTCCGTCTGCCCAGTACGAATTCAGAAAGACGCCATCGACATAGACATGGATCACAATTAGAGCCGTAGAATCTTTCCTGGTCACAGTGAGGTCATTCAGGGCATAGCTAAAATCCCCGAAGAGGTTTTTCTTTGTCTTCAGCCGCAGCAAAGTACGTTGTTCCAGGGTATACTCGCCTTTCATCACCAGCTCCACTGCAGGGATGATCTCATCGCGGGAAATACTGGAAAGAAATCCCAACCTCCCAAGATTGATCCCCAGAACAGGAATACCGGAGTCACGCACAAGGGAAACAGTATCGAGCAAAGTCCCGTCACCACCGATAGAAAAAACAAGATCGGCATTTCCGGTCAGTTCATGGTAACTTGTGAAGGTTTCAGTTCTGTGATTAAAATCATTGATCTTCCTGAGATTTTCAAGAAAAGGCTGGTATATCATCAACTCACATTGATGCTCTTCCAGTTTTTCAATGAGCTGAACCAGGTAGCTGTAATTTTCCTTATTAATGCTCTTACCGAATAAAGCTATCTTCATCGCCTGATATTTCTAAATCCCGTTGCAAGTTTACAAAATTACACTTATTCACAAACAAGCGCTTAACAATATTTAACAATTATGCCGGAGCTTTAATTATCGGATGAATTTACCTCGACTACAATAACTTAGACTTGCGATAAGATATACAGCTCAAGGTGTTTTAGATGGGAGCCGTAAAATGAAGGAAAAAGCCATGCTCATTCATCCGGTTAAATGAATATTCAATGCGCCAAACAATATCATAATAGGTGACAATATCAAAGCCCAGGCCATATCCAATAAGCAGGCGGTTTTCGAGGTCATTGTCCAACTCCTGCCGTGCATATAAGTTATATGCATAACCAATATCCAGGAATGCATTCAGATAGAAAGCGTAATGCACTTTGCTGAATTTTTCTGTTTTGATGTATTTAATTTTGAACTGCCTGGTTGGCAGGAGGGCAAATTTCAGGTTATTTTTAAAAATACCGAAATTCTGGCCGTTTATTACATAATATTCATATCCTCTGACAATGTCGCGGCCGTACCCGATGGCCCTCTCCATGTAGAACGGCTGCACCGGATCATTTGCGAATTTAGAATTCAGGCCGGAGGCGAAATACCATCTGTTTCCCAGCTGGATATACTTCCTGAAAGTCGTCTGCACGTAAAAAACGTCAAGGCCACCATTGTCAAGGATCCCCAGTCCACGTTTGACTACCTCAAACTCAAAATAATGACCTTGCAGCGGGTATGATTTGAAGTCGCGGTGATCACTTCTGTAGCTATAAGCAAGCGATAAATATTGGAGTTTGGTTTTATCATTAACTGAAAAACCGGGATTGATTATTAGAAGAGTATCGGCAAAATTCATGAAATTATATTCGAGCCGGAAAGTTTGTGTATTATAGATCTCCTTGCGATAGATCAGGCTAACATACGATTTCACCATATCCATCACATAATGATCCTCATCCTTGTAATAGTGCAGTTTATTGATCGAATCTATAAGCGGCACTTCCCTAGTCCTGCCATAATTGGCTCCAATGCTCAGTCCCAGGGTTTCTTTTTTGTTCAGGTATGGAATGGTATAATCGAGCCCGTATTTCTCATTATAACCAAACTTCAGGATAAATTCAAGGTTTTCCTTACGGCCCCTGAAATTTTCCCACCTCATAGCGACCCCGTAGCTCAGCCTCGTCAGGTCTCTGTTTTCAGTCCACCATGTGTTGAAATTGCGGTCGGCAAATTCCACGATGGGCCACGGCCATATATACCACCGCTCTGTGAAGGAAAATGTGATGTCAAGGCCGGCCGTATTTTCTTCAACACTTTTGCTTTCCACATTTACAAAATTAAAAAGGGAGGTATTCAGCATGTTTTCACGGCTCTTCTCCATAAGAAGATGCAGTTGTGAGCCCGGAAGGGTATCTCCTTTCCTGAACATCAGCTCACGGTCGATGATGCGGTCCTTTGTAATCTTGTTTCCCTCATAAGTAATACTGTTGATAATGAACAGGCTGTCATGCTCAGGCTCGTTTTGAGCAAAGACATGGAGATGTGATCCTGCAATAACGATCAGGATAAGGAATGAAAAATGGCTATGCCAGCGGTGATGAAATAATTTTCCCAAAATCTAAAATTAAACATTCAGGAAATTCATAAGTGAATCGTAGCGGTCTTTCAAGTCGCCGGGATCCTCATCCTCTCCATATGAAGCTTTGATAGTATAATTATACCTGTTAAATGTATTGATAACAGGAGAAATATCCTGTTTATTGATCTTCAGGATCACCTCCATGATGGTGGAATCTATCCTGGAGGTAATGTACATACTCAGGATCTTCGCATAATTAGACTCCACGATCTGGGCAATCTCTGAAAGGCTGTAATCATTCTGGCTCATTTCCAATACCAGGATTGCCCCGGGATGCTGAATGGCAGTCATCATTGCCAGCTTATCTGTGAGCCTCTGCAAGCTGATCACCCCAAGGTAGTTTTCATTGGCATCAACAACCGGAAGCAGGCTCAGGTGATGATCTGTTATCATCCTGATCACATCAAAGATATGCTGGGAATCATCGATCATTGGCCTGGAAAGGGATAATTTCACGTTTCCGACAGGCGTTGCGGGATCCACGCCTGTGTCAATATCAGATTCGGATACAAGTCCGAGGTATGAGCGGTTGTTTACCACCGGCAGATGTGAAACCTTGTATTCTTCCATCATTTGAAGGGCAGTTTCAACGATATCGGAGGTTTTCAGGGGAACGATTATATCACTTATTAATTCTGAAGCTATCATAGCATTTATTTTAGCGGTTTTCATCCGACATGATGCGAATGTACCCATTGTATCTCATTTTACTTATCTTTCCATTTCCCACGGCCTCTTTTACTGCACATCCGGGTTCGTGAAGGTGGGTACAATTTGTATATCTGCAGGAATGCATCAGGGCCCGCATTTCGGGATATCGTTCAGCAAGTGTGCTTTTTTCCAGGTCGTAAAGACCAAATTCCTTGATCCCGGGCGTATCAATAATAAAGCCACCGAAAGATAAGCGGAACATTCTCGCAAAAGTTGTGGTATGCACTCCTTTGTGATGGGCTTTGGATATTGCCTGGGTTTTAAGGTTCAGGCCGGGTTCAATATAATTTATCAGGGCGGATTTCCCGACACCTGAGTGCCCGGCAATAAGTGAAACCTTATCTTTCAAGATCTCTTTTACCGTCTCTGTCCGATCGCCTGTCAATGCTGACACGCACAAACAGGGATACCCGGCAGCCGTATATATTTCCACAAGTCCGGCGAGCTCATTCATCTTTTGCTTTGCATATAAATCTGTTTTGTTGAAGATGATCACAGCAGGAATATGATAGGCTTCGGCAGTGATGAGAAAGCGATCGATAAAGCCTGTTGAGGTACGAGGCTCTGCCAGGGTTGCAATGATGATGGCCTGATCGAGGTTTGCAGCAAGAATTTGCGATACTTTGGATAATTTTGTTGCTTTACGGATTATATAATTTTTCCTTGGATGAATGTTTGTGATCCAACCCGTATTTTCCTCCTGAAGAATACGAAAATCTACATGATCACCCACTGCAATAGGATTTGTGGTTTTTATTCCACTGACTTTGAATTTCCCCCTGAGTTTACATTCAGTAAGAGATCCGTCAGGGCTTAAAACACTGTACCAGCTTCCTGTGGATTTGATTACAATTCCTTCCAATGGCCTGTCTTTACTTAAATCTGTAATGCTTGCGTATGCTTTTCTTGATATCCCAGATACAGTTCAACCCGTCACGGAAAGTCACGAAGTCGCCGGGCTTGATATGGACAATTCCATCCGGAGTCTCTACATCAACCTCCCCCTCAAGGATATAACATTCTTCATCCCCGTCGTATGTCCAGTCGAAACGTGAGATTTCCTTTTCCCATACCGGCCAGCTTTTGATCCGGCGTTTTTCTATTTCTTCCTGCCCTAGATTTTCAATGATCACCTTTGCCATAATACAAATATTAGAATTAAAAAAATCTTTAAAATTGATATCCTCAGGGCAAGCCCACAAAGTGTTAACCCAATTTTATTTCGCAAAAGCGGAACCAGATTTTTATAATACCCCTCTGTCCCGCCAAGGCGGTACATCTCCCCGGAAAATCAGGGGAGCTTATTAGGAAACCTCGTGGCAAGCCACGAGGAATCATTTGATTAAACTTATACAAAGGTACATTAATGAAACTCTCCGCCACAAGCAAGGGCATATCTTTGTGTATTTTCACACATTTTTTGCCTTAAGAGGCGGGGAATATTAAGCCGTCCCTCGTGCTGGTGTAGTGCATTTTGGTGGGGGGTCCCTCGTCACTCACTTCCGTTCGTGAGACCGCTTCGCTAAGTTCTCAGTTACTTTCTTCGAGAAGACAAAGTTGCTATCTAAACAAGGGGAAATGAGAGACTCACCCTTCGACTTCCAACCTGGTTCGAGCGGAATCGAGAACCATTATTAAATGTAGTTTCCGGAAGTCAAAGACAGAAAAGTGAAACCTTGACGGGTGAGGTGGTGTTGGTGCGGTAAAGGGGGCATGAGGTGTGCGGTATGCGGTACGGGGTTGAAAAATTTACAATTTACAATTTACAATTTACAATTTACAAGGTACAATTTACAAGGTACAATTTACAAGGTACAGCACTCTACATTCCGTTAAGCGTTAAGCATTGGCCGTTAACCTATTTATGGCAAAGGCAGATGGCATAAGGCAAATGGCTTGTGAAATCAGATACCAGAAATCAGAAATCAGAGGCTTGCGACTTGCGGAATTCTTCACTTTAAATTCTTCACTCTAAATCATCACTAGGCACTTGGCACTTGGAACTTGGAACTCCTGTTATCATTTCCGAATTTCATAGAGTTTCCCCGGCAAAGCAGTGATGACCCCCTCAAACTCAAGTTTCAATAGGACTGAAGCAGCTTTTGAAGCACCTAATCCGCAGATGATCACGATGTCATCCACAGATGCCCGGGTTTTTTCAGCGATGATGCTCAGTATTTTCTGTTCATCAGGGGAATGTCTTTTCAGCAATTCGGCCTGATTTTTCTTCTTAACAGCGGGTTCATCCCAACCCATGGAGTACCTGATATCGTCGGTCGACCTGGCAAGGGCAGCAATGTTTCTCCGGATGAGCAGATGGCATCCATCCGAGAATGTGTCATGTACTTTCCCCGGCACGGCAAATACGTCCCTGTTATATGAATTTGCAATATCCGCAGTGATCACTGCACCTCCCTTTTTAGCTGATTCTACGACCAGCACGGCATCGGAGAGGCCTGCGATGATCCGGTTTCTTCTGGGAAAGTTTTCCCTGTCGGGCTTTGAATTGCTCATGAACTCCGTGATCAGGCCACCCTGTTTCAGCATGCGCACGGCCATGCTTCTGTTTTCCATTGGATATATCCTGTCCAGGCCATGACCCAGAACCCCGACAGTATTCAATCCATAAGACAAAGCTTTTCGATGTGCGCAGCTGTCAATGCCGTAAGCCATTCCGCTTATGATCAGCACATCATCCCCGGCAAAGCCCTTTATGATCTCTTCACAAACACGCCGGCCATAGGAACTTGCCTGCCTGGTTCCCACAATGGCCAGCATCCTCTTTTGCTTAAAATCTTCAACTCCCTTATAATATAATAGCAAGGGGCTGTCAGCACAATGTTTCAATCTCAGGGGATAGTCATCGTCGTAAAAATATAAAGGTGTGATCCTGCTGTTCCTGACAAAGATCACTTCCTGCTCTGCCCTTTGCAGGATCTCCTTGAAATTTACATCCCGGCCCATGAGTTTTATCAGACCCGGGATCTTTAGCAATTCGCTTTTAGATTCTTTAAATACTGCTTCGGGGCTTCCGCACCATGCGATCAGCTTTTTAGCATTTATGTGGCCTATGCCGGGAATCAGTGTAATAGCGATCCGGTAAAGTAGTATTTCCTCTTTTTCAGGCATCATATGGATACAGTTTATTTCTATCTTTGTAAAAGGTTCCCTCTGTCCCTGGATGATTAACAGCTCGTCTATACTATTAATATTCATTTTCGCAAAATGTCACCTCCATTGCGAAAATATTTTTTGATATTTTGAAAAAAAACAAAAACATACTTGTTTGTCCGCTCGACTGGGGCATTGGCCATGCATCCCGTTGTGTGCCTATAATCAGGACACTCAGAGACAAAGGAGCTCATGTTATCATGGGCAGCGGGGGCAGGACTGCTGCCTTTCTGAAATTTGAATTTCCTGAGCTGGAACACATCCCCTTCCCCGGATATAGCATTTCCTACCCCAAAAATGGCAGCATGGCCATCCATATGTTATGGAACAGCCCATATTTGCTCCGGGCCATCAGTGAAGAACATCGTATGCTGGATTCAGTGATCAGCACTTATGACATTGATGCGGTGATCTCAGACAACAGCTTTGGTTTATGGTCGGAGCGGGTTCCTTGTGTATACATGACGCACCAGGTGATGATCAAAGCACCAAAGGCCTTTTCATTTCTCGAGCCTGCATTATATCGTTTTCATAGAAAAATCATACAGCATTATTCCGAATGCTGGATCCCCGATCTTGCCGGACCTGATAAGCTTTCCGGAGACCTGGGGCACAAGAAGGAAACTGGGATACCCACTTATTTTATCGGTGCACAGTCACGCTTCGATCCCTCCCGTGGGAAGGGAATGGAAAAAAGATACGAGATCATGGCCATCATAAGCGGACCCGAGCCACAGCGAAGCATATTTGAAAAAATATTGCTCAGTCAACTCAGAGAGACCAATATGAAAGCCATTGTAGTTCTTGGAAAACCTGAAATACATTCACAGCAACGGACAGACGGAAATATTGAAATTTTCGCTCATATGGATACTCTTGATATGCAGAAAGCACTTTTGAGTTCTGATCTGATCATCAGCCGTCCCGGGTATTCCAGCATTATGGATCTTGCAGTGCTGGGAAAGAAAGCAGTCTTTGTCCCGACACCGGGTCAAACAGAGCAGGAATATCTGGCAGATTATCACATGAAAAAGAAACATTGCTATTCAGTTTCTCAGAAAGCATTTGACATAAACAGCATTTTGGAAACTGCAGAAAAATATACAGGGCTGAGGACAGAAGTGAACAGTGAGGGGTTGGATGAACGGGTTGAGGAATTGCTTAATGATAAGTTTTGAGTGTTGAGTTTTAAGTTTTAAATGTTCCACCTACGCTAAAGCTTGTGCCTCCGCTAAAGCTACGGCGACACGCGGGCGGTGGACAAAGTATCCAGAATAGCCAACAATCTGCGTATATTTGCACAAAATTATTTACGTCAGCTTAAACATAAAAACCATTTTCATGATCTTAAACTATATTATCTGGAATCCCACTCCCGAACTCTTTGAGCTTGGCATACCCGGGATCGGCACGATCGCACCCCGTTGGTACGGACTTCTTTTTGCCATGGGATTTGTGGTGGGTTACATCATCATGCAAAAGATCTTCAAAAAAGAAGGTGTTCCAATAAAGGTTCTCGATCAGCTGGCCACTTACATGATCCTGGCCACGATCATTGGAGCCAGGCTCGGGCATGTGCTCTTTTATGAGCCCATGGAATATTTCCGCAATCCCGTGGAGATACTGATGGTCTGGAAAGGAGGACTGGCCAGTCACGGTGCCGGTATTGCCATTATTATAGCCTTATTATTGTTTTCGAGGAGAAATAAAAAGCCCTACAGCTGGATTTTCGACAGGATTGCTATTGTGGTAGCCCTGGCAGGGGCATTTATCCGCACAGGGAACCTTATGAATTCAGAAATTTACGGCGTGGAGACTTCACTTCCATGGGGATTTAAATTCATTGCCAGTGATCCGAGCCTGATCCCAAAGCATCCGACACAGATCTATGAAGCCCTTGCATACTTCATGATATTCTTATTTCTCTGGCTCGTTTATTTGAAAAGAAACGGAAAGCCCAGGCCGGGATTTCTTTTCGCCATGTTCATGGTACTGGTATTCACTTTCCGCTTTTTTATTGAATTTCTGAAAGAACCGCAGGTAGGTTTTGAGACAGAAATGGCCTTAAATATGGGCCAATTGCTCAGCATCCCCTTTGTACTGACAGGGGTGATTATCCTGATCATAATCTATAGAAAAAAGGACCGTCCTCAAAAGAAGGTCAAGGCATAAAATCCGCATTTCAGCACATAAGGAGGCTGCTTATCTCAGCACTTCCATATGCCCCAGAAGGGTGGCTTCTATTTCTTTGGACAGTTCCAACTGGCCATTTTCCCTGCTCACTTCTGCCATTCTTTGGAGTACGGTAACAGCCTGTTGCATTTCAGAAGAATAATAAGTATCAGCAAATGCAGGATCGAGTGATAAGAAATAGGTGAGTTCCTGATCACAAACATCCAACATTTTCCTCACTTCTTCATTGGCTGTTTCCATGCTGCCTGCATCGTAATAGATTTCAATAAAGGGCATCATGATAATATCATAATGTATTTTATCTGCAGGGAAATAATAGATACAGGTATCAAGGATAGCGGCTGCCTTTTCCGGTTCCCCTTCATGAAGCAAGGCCTGTGCGATCCTGAGAAAATTTTGTTTCTGAACCCTGGCATTTCTGTAACTTTCACGGTCGACCGTCACCGCAGGGTCGTTCAGATTTCCAAAGCGAAAATCATTCATGATAATATCATAGGATTTTTCGGCATGGACGCCACCCAGTCTGGGAATATACTCTTTCGCCTTTACCGGCATAAACTTATACACATTGCCTTCAAGATGGCAATATTCATCGATATCGATCACTTTCTCCAATGAGCTGGGGTTTGCAAAATACAGTGGCCTTTCCCACTTATTGGTAGCCAGAAAATCGAGCAACATCAGGTCGTTCTTATACAAGGCATTCTGCCTGACCTCCCATTCGATATAAGGAACGATAAGATGTGCCATTTCCCTGGGAACAATTCCATTATCAACACATTTGGCCGAGTCAACCGTAAGCCTGAGTTTTTTGGCAGGCATATAATTGATCTTGTCACCGGTGGTGAGCGGCAGTTTGGTCCGATCGTCATCACTGGCGATGAAGTCGATCAGGTCTTTCACTTCAACCCGCCCCTTAATGCCGCGGTCGACATACATAATATACTGGTTCACGCCCTTCTCATACTGTTCGGGTGTGAGTGTCAGCGGCAAGGGCTCAGAATCATACACCTTTCTTCCCAACTGATGCACATACCAGTATCCTGAGGAGAGCATATAATTCACCACCCGTATATCCGTCCGGAAATCTTCCACTTCCTGGACGTACCAGAGGGGGAAAGTATCATTATCGCCATTGGTGATCAGTATTGCATTGGGGTCGCATGACACCAGGTAGTTCATTGCAAAATCACGTGTTGCATATTTTCCTGAGCGATCATGATCATCCCAGCCCTGCTGAGCCATTATGCCGGGAACAAACAGCAGGCCGACAAGGGCAATTCCTCCGGCCACGAATTTACTCTCTCCAAGATACTTTTTCAGCCATTGATGGAGTCCAAGCACACCAAGGCCAATCCAGATTGAAAAGGCATAAAATGATCCTGTATATGCATAATCACGCTCCCTTGGCTGATATGGATATTGATTCAGGTAGAGCACAATGACAATCCCTGTCATCAGGAATAGCAAGGCCACTACCAGTGTATCCCGCTTGCTTGAATTCAGATGGAAAAACAAACCTATAAGCCCAAGGAGAAGAGGAAGGAGATAAAACTTATTGCGGGCCGGATTTTTCATGCTCTCCGGAAGATTAAACTGGTCGCCAAGCCTGGCATTATCGATAAACCCAATCCCACTGATCCAGTTACCATTTTTGGGGCCGGGTTGTGCTTCCACATCATTTTGCCTCCCGGCAAAATTCCACGTAAAGTACCTGAAATACATATGGCCAAGCTGATAATCAAAAAAGAAACCGAGGTTGTCCCCGAATGATGGTTTTTTGAGGATCTCACCATCCACCTGTATGGATCTGGCGTTCCTGGCATATTGGTTATACATGCGTTTATGCTCAGATTTACGGTTGCTCCACATCCTGGGGAATATGCTTGTAAACCGCTTATCATAAACCGGAATTGTGCCCACTCTTTTGTCTGTGACCTTATACCTTCCGGCTTCCCGATCCTTTATATATAGCGGATTTCCATCATCATAGTCTACAATTGGGGCTGTATAATATTGCCCGTGCAATATCGGCCAGTCACCATACTGTTCCCTGTTAAGGTATGATAAGAGTGCAATGGCATCCTCCGGACTATTTTCATCGATGGGCGTATTTTCATTGGAACGAATGATCAACAGCATAAAAGATGAATAGCCAATGAGGATAAAAACAAAACTCAGGATGACAGTATTCAGGACTACCTTCCCATGCTTGCGTGTATATATCAGCCCGAGGATGATCAGGGCGATGAGGATCGCAAAGTATATCAGTGTTCCTGAATTGAATGGCATCCCCATCGTATTCACAAAGAATAATTCAAATGCTGTTGAAAGGCTCACTATGCCCGGAATAATGATAAACATGATGATGCTGAGCAGGATCATGGCTATGGCCATTGTAAGTATGGCTCCTGTTGCAGTTGCTTTGTACTTTTTGAAGTAATAAACAAACGCAATGGCAGGTATTGCCAGGAGGTTCAGCATGTGTACGCCTATTGAAAGGCCGATCAGGAAAGCAATCAGGATGATCCATCTCAGGGCATGCTTTTCATCAGCTACCCTTTCCCATCGTAAGATCGCCCAGAAAGTGATGGCCGTAAAAAATGAAGACATGGCATAAACCTCCCCTTCTACTGCTGAGAACCAGAATGAATCTGAGAAGGTAAAGGCAAGTGCTCCAACCACGCCACTTCCAAGGACCGCAATCATATTTCCTCCTGTCATTTCCCCCTTGCGGATCACCAGTTTTCTGGCCAGCATGGTGATGGTCCAGAAAAGAAACAATATGGTAAAACTGCTGCTTAATGCAGACATGGCATTGACCATCATAGCCACTTTGGAGAGATCACCAAAGGCAAAGAGAGTGAAGAACCTTCCAAGAATCTGGAACAATGGAGCTCCAGGGGGATGGCCAACCTGCAATTTATAGGCGGTTGCGATGTATTCCCCACAGTCCCACCAGCTGGCGGTAGGTTCAAGCGTGAGAAAATATACAATGGTAGCAATAAGAAAAACAAGCCAGCCAAGCAGCTTGTTTAATTTGTTATAGTTTTCCATGGGAAGAAATATTTATGCTGTTAATTGCGTCAGCGAAAATATGAATTTTGATTTGATTGCGCCTGAGGCCGGACTGAAATTATAAAATTTTAACAATTAGGCAGATGCAAAATGCATATGCAATCCACTATTTTACCACAAAATTAGAGTAAATATTTTTTTAATAATAATTTTTTGTAATTTTGCAGTCCATTTTTCAGTCGTAGGTTTGCCCTGGGCGGAAAATGGAGAGAGGCCCGCCTTCGCTAAAGCTTCGGTGGACGATGTCCGATGGTGTAACTGGCAACACGTCTGATTTTGGTTCAGAAGAGTCCAGGTTCGAGCCCTGGTCGGACAACTTAGGTGGAAGATATTATGAGGGGGCGTAAGTCCCCTCTTTTATTGCAAACAATGATTAAAGAAAAATACATAAGAAAGCTTGCGGAGCATGAACTGGAAGGGTCTGACAATTATGTTGTAGAGGTTTTGGTGAAGTCAGGCAACCGCATTATGGTTTTCATCGACAGCGATCATGAGATCAGTGTTGATGTTTGTATTGCACTGAGCCGGAAGATTGAAGGAAGCCTTGACCGCGAAGAAGAAGATTTTGAGCTGATGGTTTCTTCAGCGGGCTTGGACCATCCTTTCAGGATGCTGAGACAATACAAGAAGTATCTTAACAGGCAGGTAAATGTGGCTTTGCTTGACGGAGGTAAACTAAGCGGCATCCTTACATATACTGATGAAGACCATATTATAATTAAGAAACTTATCACAAAAGGAAAACATAAAACGCTTGAGGAAGGCCCTGAACAGCGTCTTCAATACAAGGAAATAAAAGAAACAAAACCGGCTGTTCTTTTCAAGAAATAAGCCGAACGAAAATTTAAGAACAATGGATAATATGAATTTGGTTGAAACCTTTGCGGAATTTAAGGAATTCAAAAACATTGACCGGGAGATGCTCATGGTAATCCTTGAAGATGTCTTTCGTCATATGCTTGAAAAAAAATACGGCACTGACGAAAACTTCGATATTATTGTGAACATCGACAAGGGAGACCTTGAGATATGGAGAAACAGGAAGATTGTTGAAGACAGCGAGATTGAAGATGAAAATCTTGAGATCACCCTGTCGGAAGCCATCAAAATTGAACCGGATTTTGAGGTAGGCGAAGAGGTATCAGAAGAACTCAAACTTAAAGATTTCGGAAGGCGGGAGATTCTCACAATCAGGCAGAATTTGATTGCCAAGATCCAGGAATATGAGAAGGATGCTGTATATCAGAAGTATAAAGATAAGATCGGAGATATCATCACAGGCGAGATATACCAGATATGGAAAAAAGAAATTTTGGTTCTCGACGATGAATACATTGAGCTGACCCTGCCTAAAGCAGAGCAGATCCCCTCCGATTTCTACCGTAAGGGAGATACCATCAGGGCGGTGGTTGCCGTGGTAGAAATGAAAAATGGTATACCTGAGATCATCCTCTCAAGGACTTCTCCTGTCTTTTTGGAAAGACTTTTTGAGTCAGAAGTACCGGAAGTTTACGATGGACTGATCACTATAAAAAATATCGTAAGGGTTCCTGGCGAGAGAGCAAAAATTGCAGTTGAATCCTATGATGACCGGATTGACCCGGTCGGAGCATGTGTAGGAATGAAAGGTTCCAGGATCCATGGCATCGTGAGAGAGCTGAAAAATGAGAATATCGATGTTATCAACTTTACCACCAACGCCACCCTTTTCATAACAAGGGCACTGAGTCCGGCAAAAATCAGTTCTATCACCATCCATGAGGAATCAAAAAAAGCTGAGGTTTATATGAAACCTGACCAGGTTTCACTTGCCATTGGGAAAGGTGGGTTTAATATCAGGCTGGCCGGAAAGTTAACGGGTTATGAGATTGATGTATATCGCGATGCGGATATTGACACAGAGGATGTTGATCTGACAGAGTTCTCCGATGAGATTGATCAGTGGATCATTGAAGAGCTGAAAGGTATTGGTTGCGACACAGCCAAGAGCGTTTTAGAACTGGAACTGCTTGAACTGGTCAAAAGAACCGACCTTGAAGAAGAAACCATTAAGGAGGTCATCAGGATCCTCAATGCTGAGTTTGAATAAAAGTGTTATTTTTATCGCAATATTTATCTGAACAATATCAGGATTAAATTATTTGAGTCTATAGTATGACGGAAGTTAGCAAAGCAATAAGATTGAGTAAAGCTGCCAAGGAGTTTAATGTCGGCCTTCGCAATATCGTTGAATATCTTCTCGAACAAGGTATTGAGATTGAAGCGAAGCCTACAGCTAAGATCAGTGGTGAAATGTATGAAATGCTTGTGCAGGAATTTCAAGACGAAAAGGCTGTTAAAGCAGAGTCGAAGAAAAAAGAAATCGATACAAGCAAGCATCAAACCCACAAGATTGGAGATGAAGGCACATTGACAAAAACAGAGGAACAAGAAGCAGAGGAGGAGATCATTATCAAAGGTACTTCTATCCCTGAAACAAAGCCAAAAGAACCTGTTATTGAAGAAAAGGCGGAAGAAGTTCCTGAAGCTAAAGCAAAAGCCACCAAAAAGCCGGAAAAGAAGATAAGCGCAGAAGAGAAAGTTGAAGAAAAAGATAAGAAAGTTGATTCTCCAATCAAAATCCTGGATAAGATTGACATCGACTCCATAAACCAGAAAACACGTCCTGCCAAAAAAACAAAAGAAGAAAAAGCAAAAGAGGCAGAAGAGAAGAAGAAAAAAGCAGCAGAAGACAAGAAAACTGCTAAAAAAGAAAAAGCGGAAGACAAAAAGGAAAAACCCGCTAAAAAAGAAGAAATAGTCGCAGAAGATGTGAAGGAAGATGCCGTTACTGACACTGAGGTTCCGGTAGAAGACAAGAAAGTAAAGAAAGAGAAGGAAAACTTTATCAAAACCAAAGTTAACAAACTTGAAGGCCCCAAGATCCTTGATAAAATCGATCTTGAGGAATTTGAAAAGAAACCTGTAGCCTCTTCAAAAGACGAAAAAGTATCGCAGAAAAGAAAAAGAAAAAGAATAATTCAGCCAAGGCACGTATCAGATACGGGTGGAAAAAAACATGACGACAGGGGCAGAGGCAGAGGCCGGAAAAAGAAAGACGCTCTAAAACCGGAACCTACCGCAGAAGAAATTCAGAAACAGATCAAGGAAACCCTTGCAAGGCTTGCTCCCACTGGAAAATCCAAAAGTGCAAAACACCGGAGGATAAAACGTGCAGCGGTCAGCCAGCAAATTGAAGAAGATCAAAAGAAAATTGACGCTGAAAAGCAAACGCTGAAGCTCACGGAATTTGTTACTGTAAATGAACTTGCAACCATGATGGATGTTTCCGCAACAGAGGTTATTTCTGCTTGTATGACATTGGGATTGTTTGTTTCAATAAATCAGAGGCTTGATGCAGAAACATTAAACCTTGTTGCTGAAGAATTCGGGTTTGAAGTAGAATTTGTAAGCGTTGAAGTACAGGAAGCCATTGACGGAATAGAAGTTGTCGAGGAAGATGAAAGCAAGCTGTTGCCAAGGGCACCAATTGTTACCGTGATGGGGCATGTTGACCATGGCAAAACAAAACTCCTTGATTTTATCAGGAAATCGAATGTGGTTGCCGGTGAGGCAGGTGGGATAACCCAGCATATCGGAGCTTATGAAGTAGTTCTCGAAAACGGAAAGAATATCACATTCCTGGATACTCCGGGACATGAAGCTTTTACTGCCATGCGTG
>JABMQZ010000131.1 GCA_013202965.1 Bacteroidota bacterium
CTCCGCTCGCGATCACAATTCTTGGGCTGTTTTTTGGGAAGAAGGGCGCGGCGCTCTAACAAAGTAGCAAATAAAAAACTTAAGTTTGGCGCCGCGCCCTTCTTAGTTTTAAGCCTAATAAGTTGTCATCCCGAGCGAAGACGAGGGACCTACAACCTGGAATGCCTCCCCAAGCCCTCTTTTACTCAGATGTCGCAAAAATGAACGCCATTGCGCTTTTCACCAATTCAATCTAAATTTCCCCGGACACTACTAAATGTAAATACAGAATTGTAAATTGTAAATCATGCCCCATTCATTATGAGCAAGGAGGGGAGACTTTTCATTGAAACCTTATAAATAACGTTCCCCCTCACCAACTCGCCTCGCTCTGCCGAAGCTACGCGAAGGCGCAGTAGGGAGGGGGACAGGGGGTGGGTAAAAGACATCTTCTATCTCACCAACATCACCGTCCCCGACTTAACTCTGCTTTCCTCCTGACCAGAAGTGCCAACAGAATACTCAATCTTATATACATAGATTCCCTGTGGAGCTGGCTTTCTTTTGTATTCCCCATCCCATCCCAGGGACATTTCCTTGCTCTCAAATACAAGTGCACCCCAGCGGTTGTATATGTAGATGTGGAATGCAGATATGTTTTCTGAGTTGCTGATGACTTTGAATTCATCATTCAAGCCATCCCCCTCAGGTGAAAAGGCATTGGGAACATAAAAGTTTTCATATATCGGTTCCGGTGGTATAAAAAATAATACATAAACAGAATCTTCCCCCATGCAGCCCTGCTGTGATTCAATGATGACTCCGTACCAGCCGTCATAGTTTGCGGTAATCCACTGAGTGCTTTCTCCTGTATTCCAGAGATAAGTTGCATAGTCAGCGCCTGCATCGATTTCCACAGCTTCTTCTGTTACAATGGTATCTTCTCCTGCAAAGTCAGGAATGGGAAGGGGATACACAATTACATCAACAGAGACCTCCGATTGACAATCCAGGGTGTCGCTTACGATGAGGGAATATGTTCCTGATTGGCCCTCCTGTATATTGTTAAAGTTTAAGGTTTCAGAATCGCTTGTATCCCCGTTGGGGTAGGTCCATAAATATGAAACATCACCATTGCTTGACAATATCAAGGGTTCTATTTCCAGTGATTCTCCCTGGCAAATTTCTTCGGAGTTACTTAATAAAATTGATACTTCATTATAGATCTTTACATTCCCGGTATAATAGTCTACCGGGATAGTCAATCCCGTTGAGTTCTGAAATAAGCTTGCCCCGGCTGATCCATCCCACTCAACCAGGCTCATGCCCGGGTCAATAGACTCAAATACCAGATCTGCCATAAGTGTATTATCAGGCAGGCTGATAGCAGCGGAAGACCAACTGAGCTCTATTTTTCCTTCTACGGGGAACAAAAGGGCTTCTAATGAATCTTCCAATAGCGCATGCGCATTGGCAAAGCCCGAACAAGTGAGAAAATCCTTATTGTACAGTAAGGTAGTCTTAAAACAGGCTACATCATTGAAATTACTTACGAGGAGCGGGACAAAGGCCGTATTGCCCGGGCATACCTCATCATCACCTGCTACTGCCTGAAGGCGAATAGTGACCTCCTCCGGCACTTCCACTATAAAAGTAGTATCACAGCCAATCTCATCCACCACCACACAGGTGTAGAAGCCCGGGGAAAGGAACGGGAACCAGCCGTTGTTGACCTGGAAAGTGTTGCCGTTGTCGTTGGAATAATACAGGGTGTCATTGCCTGATGAGGCCAATATCTCTATGGCCCCGTTATTTTGTCCGCTAGTGGAAGGTGTAATTATTACATCATCGATCTGAGGGCCGGGAATATTTTCCAGGATGACGGGATTCTGCAAATACACATCCTGGCAGTCTGAAGAATCTCTTACCCGCACGGCATAGGATCCTGCAGATAAGCCTGTAAAAACACCCTGATTCGTGTAATATGTTGCTCCGTTATCGATGGAATAGAACAGCATATCGCTCAATCCCGCTACTGCCGTAACGGTGATACTCCCGTTTTGCTGATTGCATTGCTCAGAAGCATATTCTACATCTTCGATGAGCACATCGCCTGCATCGTGTATAGTGTATGGACCAAATTCAGTAATGCAACTGTTGCCATCGGTGACCAGCAAAGTGTAATTACCAACCGGAAGGTGAAAAATATCAATAGTATTTGCTATTGTATCTCCGAGGTCATCGGTCCATAGGTATGAAAAGGGAGGGTGGCCTGAGATTTCCAGTCCTTTTACTACCCCCATGCTTCCGCCACAGGTTGTCGGGCTGATTAAGAGATTAGTAGTATCAATTTCAGCAGAAGGGAAGTATGAGATATATATTGAATCAATTTCAAAACAGCCATAATCATTTTCAACATTTACCCAGTACCAACCGGTATCAGAAACCGTGATTTGGCTGGTACCAAAAGCTCCTGTACTCCACGAATATAAATGAGGTCCGCATTCGGCATTCAGGATAATATCGCCACCTGATTTGCATAAAGAAGTATCCGGACCCAAGTCCGGTTCGGGCTTATATTCCACTTCCACTTTGCGTGATGTTTCTTCAATACGACCGTTGGGATATTCTACATAAACAGAAACCTCATAGGTTCCACCATCGGTAAAGATATGCGTTGCATTGGGAATGGCAGAAGTATTATTTGCCCCGGATGCCGGATCCCCAAAGTTCCATTCTATATAAGTCGGATCAGGAACAAACCAGGGATCAAAGTAAAAAGTATCGCCTTCACAAATGCCTTCGTAATCAAACCGGAATAAAAAATAGGGAAAAATTTTGGTGAGCATTCCTTGGCCTCTACCGGGAGTTAAATAAATTGCTTCAGTTTCAAAATTACAATCCGTTCCATGTTTCCAGGGATCATTTATTACTGAAAGATAGGGCGTATAATGGAGGCCTTTATGCCTGCCCGTAATATATATCTTTCCATCCCTGGCCAGTTGCATTCCCCATAATCTTTTGTCCAAGCCCACCAATATTCTTGATTGTAAAAAACTGGTAGAATCCTCAATATGCTGCATGTCAAACTGAAATACAAATCCAGTATCACTACTATTCTTAACTCCACTAATATATAAGTACTTGGAGTCAGGGGAGAATTCTGCTCCAATAGGAGACCATAAATTAGTTGCATCACGAATTTTAAAATAATATAAGAATGAAACCACACCTGTTTCGTCATCAAATTTACAAACCTCGACCCTGTCACTAGTGTCAAGTCAAGTTTGATATTTCGGGTATTATTTTGTATATTTGCAAGAAACGTATATGAAATTCTATAAAGTAACATTAACCGATTCTGAAATTAAGTTTCTTGAAGAAATAA
>JABMQZ010000132.1 GCA_013202965.1 Bacteroidota bacterium
CGGTCATCCTGATGGAGCGAAGCGACAGAAGGATCCCCATCAAGTTTCTGTACGCTGGCAAAATAATTCTGCCAGCTATTTGTAAAAAGCAAACAGCTTCATGCTGCCGGCCTGGTGCAAAAAGAGGGCAAAGTTATTTGTAGGCTGGGTGCATAGAGCCAGGGGGTCCCTCGTCGCTTCGCAACGCGTGATTACCGTCCTTTATTCCGCTAAGCTTAATGATAAGTGCTAAGAATCGATTATAACTTAGTTTGCAGAAAAACGAAAGGAGGCAGATAAAATGTCTATGATTCACAAGCTGAAAATAGAGCTAATGCAGGTATTTAAGCTATTAGTAAAAAACAATTTGGGTTATTAGACAATCTGAGGGCAAGTATATGGTTTATGGCGGCTTTCGAAGCACTGAACTATCAATTTACAACAAATTTTCATTTAATGTTGAATGCTTGATATTAGTACCATACCGCCATTAACCATATACGTTCTTAGGTGATGTGCATTTTTTCTCTTTTATCAGGCAAATAATTTAATATTATTATAGAGCAAAAGCTGCACCAATGCTTGCAAAAACAACTAACAACAAAATAATTCCAATTAACGAAATTACTAATCCTGCAATTGCCATACCTCTTGGGGTTTTAAAAACTCCTACAAAAGATAAAATAAGTCCTAACACCCATACAATCCAACCAAGTATTGGAACCCAACCAAGGAATAAGGCAATCAAAGCAAGTACAAAACCTGCTGTTCCTACTCCATTTGATTTTTTCTCTTGTGAGTTAATAATAAAAGTTTGCCCGGAGTTGTTTTGATCAGTACTTTTAACTTCTTCTGTCATATTAATAATATTTAGTTGTGGATTCTTAATATTATTTCAGATTTGAGAAAAGAGGAAGAATCCAATACCTCATTTCTTCAAATCCAATGCTTTATTGCTCCGTTTTACCATCTTCTGGCAGTATGTATTCATTCTTTTTATCAATCCCTCCTATTTCCTGTTAAATCTCCCTGTTTTGATTGAGCATGACACCCATTTGTTTGTACA
Organism: Bacteroidota bacterium; assembly: GCA_013202965.1. Taxonomy (GTDB): domain Bacteria; phylum Bacteroidota; class Bacteroidia; order Bacteroidales; family B18-G4; genus B18-G4. Next base: position 1,046 of record JABMQZ010000132.1, read on the forward strand.
TTAAGCATTTATTATCTTCATAAGCCCTATTTAAAGAAGTAAAGATAAAAAATGTCTTAACAATAACAAATATATTTATTTTCTTGAAATTAATGAACGGTGAGCCGGGGATTCTCATTTATATGCGGTTATGGGAGCAGAGAGGTGGGATAAGTTCTAAGTGCCGAGTGCCTAGTTCCGAGTGCCGAGTTCCGATTTAAAGTGAAGAGTTTATAGTGAAGAATTCAGCAATTCGCAAGCCTTATGCTTTTTGACATTTGCCTTTTGCAATCAATGCTCAATGACCATTCTCCACTTACATTCTGCACTTGGCACTCGGCACTCGGCACTCGGAACTCTTATTACCTCACGCCCTGCTCTTTATCAGATTCAGCGCGCTTCCTGCCTTAAACCATTCTATCTGGTTTCTATTATAGCTGTGGTTTACCGGAAATGATTCGCTTGTGCCATCGGCATGGTGCAAAGTAAGGCGCAGGGTATTTCCAGGCTTGAAATCTTCCAGTCCGCTGATGTCGATAGTATCATCTTCCAGTACCTTGTCATAATCGATCTTATTGGTAAAGGTCAGCGCCAGCATCCCCTGTTTTTTCAGGTTGGTTTCGTGTATCCTCGCAAAAGATTTTACCAGAACGGCCTTCACCCCAAGATTTCTCGGCTCCATGGCGGCATGTTCCCTGGAGGAGCCTTCGCCATAGTTTTCATCGCCGACCACAATGCTTCCGTAGCCTTCAGACTTGTATAAACGCGCGGTATCAGGCACTGTATCGTACTCAGTTGTCACCTGGTTTTTCACCGAATTGGTGAGATGGTTAAAGGCATTCGATGCACCAATCAGCATATTGTTGGAAATATTATCGAGGTGTCCCCGAAAACGAAGCCAGGGACCTGCCATGGAAATATGGTCGGTAGTGCATTTCCCTTTTGCTTTTATGAGTAGCATGAGACCTGTGATATCTTTTCCATCCCAGGCAGGGAATGGTGTAAGTATCTGCAGGCGTTCGGATGAAGGATCGACAATAACCTCCACGGCACTTCCATCCTCCGCCGGTGCAGTATATCCGCTATCTTCAACCGCAAAACCCTTCAGAGGAAATTCTATTCCCTGCGGCTCATCAAGTTTCACCTTTTCACCATCCGCATTCAGCAGGTAGTCCGTCATGGGATTAAAAGTAAGATCCCCGGCGATGGCAAAAGCGGTTACCATCTCCGGTGAAGCCACGAAGCCATAAGTATTTGGGTTGCCATCGTTTCTTTTTGCAAAATTCCTGTTGAAAGAGGTCATGATCGCGTTTTTCTCCTGCTTATCAGCTCCATGTCGTGCCCATTGGCCAATACAAGGCCCGCAGGCATTGGCCAGAACAACTCCGCCAATCTTCCTGAATACGTCCAGGTATCCGTCACGGTCAACAGTATAGCGCACCAGCTCTGAACCAGGTGTAACCGTAAATTCAGATTTCACCTTCAGTTTTTTATCAATGGCTTGCTGTGCCACCGAAGCGGACCTGGTGATATCCTCATAAGAAGAGTTGGTACAACTTCCGATCAGTCCAACCTCCATTTTAACAGGCCAGTCATTTTCTTTCACGGCATCAGCAAAGCCCGATAATGGCGTGGCCAGGTCCGGGGTAAACGGACCGTTGATATAGGGTTCCAGTTTCGAGAGGTTGATCTCTATGAGCTGGTCAAAATATTTTTCCGGATTTTCATATACTTCGGGATCCCCTGTCAGGTGGCTCATCATCTTGTCTGCTTCAGCAGCCACTTCTTTCCTCTCAGTGCCCTCGAGGTATTCACGCATTTTGGCATCATACCCGAAGATGGATGTTGTTGCTCCTATCTCAGCACCCATATTACAAATGGTTCCTTTGCCCGTACAGGAAATGCTTTCAGCTCCCTCGCCGAAATATTCCACTATCGCCCCGGTACCACCTTTCACGGTAAGAATACCAGCCACCTTGAGGATCACATCCTTGGCAGAGACCCATCCACTCAATCTTCCTGTAAGCTTCACCCCTATTAATTTAGGAAATTTCAATTCCCATGGCATTCCGGCCATTACATCCACTGCATCAGCCCCGCCGACACCAATGGCCACCATCCCAAGTCCACCTGCATTCACGGTATGGGAATCGGTCCCTATCATCATCCCCCCGGGAAAAGCATAGTTTTCCAGCACCACCTGGTGGATGATGCCAGCACCGGGTTTCCAGAAGCCTATCCCATATTTGTCGGAAACTGAGGCAAGAAAACCATAGACTTCCTTATTGGTATCATTGGCCGTTTTCAGGTCTGCAAGTGCACCCACTTTCGCCTGAATCAGGTGATCGCAGTGTACTGTGGAAGGCACAGCAACCCTGTTTTTACCGGCCTGCATGAACTGAAGAAGGGCCATTTGTGCAGTTGCATCCTGCATGGCCACCCTGTCGGGCCTGAAATCAACATATGAATCACCCCTGGCATATGCGCGGGATGCGTTTCCTTTATCCAGATGGGAATACAGTATTTTTTCTGTCAATGTCAGTGGTTTTCCAAGCACACTTCTTGCTGCATCAATGCGTGATGCCATACGGGTATAAACACCCTTTATCATATCTATATCAAATGCCATGTTATTTATATTTTATTCGTTCTTCCCAGGTTATAGTAGTTATTCAAGATACAATTTACAAGGGCTTTTGTTTAAATCCTATTTCAGTGGTTTCCAATCCGCAAAATGATCCGAAACCACAAATGTCTTAGGTTCGGTGGTATAAAAATCATTTGAATTGTAGGTCCAGCCCATGGTAGCGGAACCGCCTGCACTTTCCGTGGTGATCAGAAAGCGATTGGAAAGGTGCCCGAAATAGTTGGCCTGGTTGCGTGGCAGTGTCTGGTCACCCCCGCTTGGGTCAACAGGGATCCATCCGTAGTTCGGCAGATATACTTCCACCCAGCGGTGAAATACATCATCCATGCAATCATCATCTCCCCTGACAACTACTGACCCGACATACCTGGCCGGTAATCCTGCTGCCCTGCACATTGAAATGAAGACGAAGGTATATTCAGAGCAGGATCCGTTCCCACGTTCCAAAACTGTGGGAGCAGTATTCCATCCGCCTACCATTTCATAATACATTTCACCCATAAGGAAATTGTATATTTTCCTTGCCATCCAGTATGGATTCTTTTCATCTCCAAGCGCTCGCTCAACTGCTTCCTGAATGACAGGATGGCTAAGTTGATATTTTTCATTATCCTGAAAATAAACATCTTTGATATCGTCAGGTATCTCCTCCAATCCACCTACTTTGTCGGGATAAATGAAATACCTGATTTCATAGATCCGGGCTGTGGTTACCAGCTCTGCCTCCACCTTTGCTCCTGCTTTCACATTTTCAAATGCATAGTGTGCCGTTTGCTGCCCGCTTTTATCACTTACTATGGAGTAGCCCGGCTGGAACTCTATATGTTCAATGACCTGGTTATCCCTGTTACGGGGGACGGCCACGTGAATATCGGCCGTAAGCATTTTCCCCGGACCGAAATTTGTCAGCATATGGGTATAGCTTATCCTTGCGTTCCTTTCATTTTTCAGCACAAAAAGGTCCTCATCTTTTGCTGAGAGGCAATAAAACTCATCTTCCTGCGAATCGACGGCCCATATATATTTCCCATCCCATGCAAGGCCACGGGTAAATGCGCCCGGGGCATCGGCAATGATCAGCACCTGTCCGTTCTCAGGATCCACCATATAGATCTCGTCCAGTATACGGTCAGACACCCAGAGGTATCTCCCGTCAAATGCAAGTCCTCTCGGATCATTGGCGGGTGACCGCAGGGTTTTGATGGTAGTGCCGTCATCAGGGCTGAACTGTATGATCTCATCAGCCTTTTCATCTACACACCAAAGGTAGTTTCCATCCCATGCAAGGTCGCGGGGCCTGTCTGTGGGAGCTGGAATAACTTTTAAGACAGTACCGTCGACCGGAGACAGCTTATAGATCATACCCTGGTAGTTTTCCGACAGCGGCAAGCCACCTTTCACATCCGCAGCCCAGAGTGCTTCACCATCCCAGGCAAGCCCCGTAGGCCAGTAGCCGGGAGAGGGAATGCTTCTGATGATCATTCCGCTTGCGGGATCCATACAGTATATTTTCTGGTCTTTTCTGTCAGCAAGCCAGATATACTTTCCATCGAATGTCATTCCTGTCGGGAAATTTCCCGGCGTATTAAATTTTTTGATGATCTGCCCCGGATAAGCTGATGATAAGAGCGGCATCAGCATCCCTGCAATCAGCCCAATTGCAAAAAGTCGTTTGTACGTGTTCATCCTATTTAGTTTTAAAATTCCAGAAGTCCCCGGCCGGTTTTCTTAATCAGTTTCTTTTCCTTCAGATCTGCAATAAGCTTATCCAGGATACCATTAATAAAAACCTTGCTTTTAGCGGAACTGTAATATTTTGAGATATCTATATATTCATTCAATGTTACCTTAACTGGGATGGAGGGGAAGGTCAGGAGTTCAGCCAGAGCCATTTTAATTAATATCGTATCCATCATGGCAATCCGATCAAGCTCCCAGTTTTTGGCCTTTTCATCAATCATCTCTTCATATTTTCCGCTGTTCAGGATGGTTTTACGAAAGAGATTGATCACAAACACTTTATCTTCTTCCTCGTCCGCGTTACTTTTAAGAAGTTCGGGCAATGCGGTGTATTCATCATCTGCTTCTTTCATCGACTTCAGCAGTTTCATGAGGAGGAGGTTCGCCATATGATATGTATCAAATGCCCAGTAAACAGATATGTCTTCGTAGTAATTTTCAAGCAATTCATAGCCTGATAAGTTTTTCTTCACGATCTTCACGAGCATCTCCTGATCCATAACATAAGAACACTCCTCATGATCCATGTACTTCTTATAAAATCCACTGTCCTTGAGTGCGAAATATGCATTGCGGACCATTTCCGGTTCATTGCTCCAGTTTATTCTTAATTTATCATGAAATCTTCTGAATTCCCTGTTGCCCTCAAGCTGTTCTAGTGCCTTGTTTTCGATAAAACGCATATTCGGGTTCAGGTCGTCATCCGCAGGGAAAAACTTCTTTTTATTTTCTTCGCTGCGCTTGAGTGCAAAATCCCTGATCTCAATCAGAAATGACAGCTGGTGGATATATAGTTCCCTGATTTTCTCAATACTCATCAGCAGCTGTTTCTCACCTTTGGCAAGATCGCCGTTGCCGGATTGGGAGAAGGCATAAACTGCCTGCAATACTTTGATCCTTAAGTGCCTCCTACTCAGCATATGGGTATGAACGATATGGTTTACAATTAATCCTGAAGCTGCAAATGTAGAGATTTATCCAATAGTTCCTATAAAATTTTCAAGTTCCAGGTTCCAAAATCCATAATTCATAATCATTGTTGTCCGGTTAAAAAGATGAATTGCTTATCTGCTAAGTTTTATTCATTTGTATATGTGTCGCTCGACTCCCATCGGCCGCCAAAGGCTAGCCGACGGCGCGGCGCTCGCGATGACAATTCTTGGTCTGTTTTTGGGAAGAAGGGCGCGGCGCTCTAACAAAGTAGCAAATAAAAAACTTAAGTTTGGCGCCGCGCCCTTCTTAGTTTTAAGCCTAATAAGTTGTCATCCCGAGCGAAGACGAGGGGCCTACA
>JABMQZ010000133.1 GCA_013202965.1 Bacteroidota bacterium
AACCAGCAACCACTTTGTTCATCGAAGCCTTGGCGAAGATGAAGTAACCAGCTTGCCCGACCGTAGCGTAGCGAAGGCGGGTAACCAGTAACCAAATTAATCCTCTCCATTATCAGTAAAAAGGTCAAGCTGGTTTTCAGTGATGTAATACTCTTCAGGAACTTCATTAGTAAAATTACTGATGTAGGGCCTGATCATCTTTTTGATCAGCTTGGTTGGCGTAGTTCTTCTGGCGCGGCAGTAGTTGATCAGCGATTTTTTTTGCTGTACAGACAGACGGAAGGTGATCTCCCGGTACTTCACTTTTTTTCTCTTCTTTTTTCTGCCTGCCGCCATGATTAAGATTTAAGCAGGGCAAGATAAAAAAATTAAGTATTGTATCAGATCAGGGTTTGTATTTTGTTGATAACTTCCTGTGCAAGTTCTTCTGAAGCTTCTGAGGAGGTGCTTTCAGCATAAATACGAATAATGGGCTCCGTATTGGATCTGCGAAGGTGCACCCATCCTCCATCAGACAGGATCTTGACACCGTCAACAGTGTTCACTTCTTCTTTACTGTACGCCGCCATCACTTTTTCAAGGAGGGTGTCTACATTTATTCCGGGTGTAAGCTGTATCTTGTTTTTTGAAATGAAATAATCAGGGTATTTTGCCCGGAGGGCTGAACAACTTAGATTTTCTTTTGCCAGGAAGCTCAGGAAAAGGGCAATGCCGACAAGGGCATCCCTGCCATGGTGCAGATCAGGATAGATCACGCCCCCGTTGCCTTCACCACCGATCACAGCATCCACTTCTTTCATCATGCTCACAACGTTCACCTCTCCCACCGCTGAGGCAAAATAACGGCCACCCGCTTTTTCCGTAACATCACGCAATGCTGCAGTGGAAGAAAGATTGGAAACAGTATTTCCTTTCCGGTTTTGCAATATGTAATCGGCCACTGCCACCAGGGTGTATTCCTCCCCAAACATCTTGCCTTCTTCGGTCACAATGGCCAGCCTGTCAACATCGGGATCCACCACAAAACCAAGGTCAGCCCCTGCATCCCTGACTTTTGAAGATATCTCCCCCAGGTTTTCCGGCAAAGGTTCCGGATCATGAGGGAATATTCCGCTGGGATCGCAGTATAATTCCGTGATCTTTGAAACACCCAGGGCGCGAAGCAGTTGAGGAAGTGCTATCCCTCCTGTAGAATTAACACAATCGAGTACAACATGGAAATCTTTCTTTTTGATAGCTTCAATATCGATGAGTGGCAGGGCAAGGATGGCATCAATATGTTGCTGTATTGATTGAGTATCCTGCTTGTATGATCCAAGTTCATCGACAGATGAAAAATCAAATGCTTCCCTCTCTGCCAGATCAAGTACACGAGCGCCATCAGAGGCTGAAATAAATTCCCCCTTTCCATTGAGGAGCTTCAGCGCATTCCATTGCGCAGGATTATGACTTGCAGTCACGATGATCCCTCCCTGTGCTTTTTCAAAAATCACCTTCATCTCAACAGTTGGTGTCGTAGACAAAGCGGTATCAATAACATCAACACCCATTCCAAGCAGGGTGCCACAAACAAGCCTGTTTACCATATCACCGGAGACCCTGGCATCCCTGCCAACAACAAATTTCATTTTCCGGCCGTTTCCCTGCTCCTGAATAAATGTAGTAAATGCAGCTACGAATTTCACAATATCGACAGCTGTGAGCCCTTCACCAACGGTTCCGCCTATGGTACCACGAATGCCGGATATTGATTTTATCAGTGTCATATCATTTTGCGATTTAAAGCTGTTTGTGCAAAGATAAGAAAAGAAGACAGAAGACAGAAGACAGAAGAGAATCAAATTCTTATAAAGGATCCGCCTTCGCCAAAGCTTTGTCGGATAAGAAAAAACATTACTTTTGCGGAGAACAAAAATGCCGGATTTTACAGCCAATGATGTCAGAAGAACAAATGCCATACGGTGACAGCGAACTGATCGAACGATTTGAAGCGATGGTGAAGGATAACACCACCGTTTTCTTTGATGTTGACCAATTTGAAGCCATCATTGATCATTACCTTGATCGCCAGGATACTCTCTGGGTGAGCAAAGCTGTTAATTATGCCCTTGAACAATATCCGTCAAACACACTTATTCATCTGAAACGTGCCAGGTTGCTCATTTTGCAGGGGAAGACTAAACGGGCTATGAAGTTGCTCGATGATCTGGAAGAGATAGAACCTGCCAACTCTGAAATATTATATACCAAAGCTTCCCTGTACAGCTTAAACAAGAAATATGAAGAAGCTATCAGGGAATACGAGAAAGCATTGCTTGCCGGGGAAAATCCGGATGAGATCTATACCAATATTGCTTTTGAATATGAAAATATGGGCAACTACAGCATGGCCATCAAGTATTTGAAGAAGGTATTGCGGATCAACCCACATAATGATGCTGCCATCTACGAACTGTCATTTTGCTTCGAGATCGATAACAAGCTGGAAGAGGGGATTGATTTCTTTGATCTTTTCCTTAACAGCTACCCATACTCCAAAACGGCCTGGTTTAACCTTGGCATTGCCTACAATCAGCTCGACCTTTACGAAAAAGCTGTTGAATCCTATGATTTTGCCATTGCCATTGAACCCTTGTTCTCCTCTGCCTATTTTAACAAGGCAAATTCACTGGCCAACCTCGAACATTACAAGGCGGCGATCAGGGTTTACAGGGAAACCTTCAATTATGAAGAGACCGAGGCCATGACTTACTATTACATCGGTGAGTGCTTTGAAAAGATAAATGCCTATGAGCAGGCCATCGCCGAATATCAGCATGCGCTCGATATAGATGATAAACTTGCGGAAGCCTGGATGGGTATAGGTATTGCAAAAGATGAACTGGGACTTACCAAGGAAGCTTTAAAGTTTATGGAGAAAGCCACCGCCCTGGAAGATATCAACCCTGAATACTGGTATATTCTTGGCGATACGCAAATCAAGGCAGGACAAGAAGAAAAAGCCCTTATTTCCTATAAAAAAGTCAGCGAACTGGACCCGTTTCACCCTGATATATGGGTAGATTATGCAGAACTTGTTGCACGTAAAGATAAGTTCGATGAAGCACTGAGCATACTCGCCAAAGGACTGGAAACTGATCCACGCAATGCATCTATACTGTACAGAAGATCATTGTATCTTCTGAAAAATGGCAAAACTCAGGAAGCACACGCAGTCCTGGAAAATGCACTGGGCATCGACTACTCCAGGCATACCGAATTGTTCGATTACATGCCACAGCTGAAGAACGACACAAATATCCTCAACCTGATCGAGTCATTCAAGGAAAAATAAGTACTTAGAGTATTTAAAGCACTTAGAGTATTTAAAGTTGGAAAACATAGATTTTGTAACCATGTAACCATGTAAGCATGTAAGCATGTAACAGTTTAACAATCAATATGCAGCAACTAAAGTTTTATTTTTCTCTATTCCTGAAGGGGATGGCTATGGGAGCGGCCAATGTGATCCCGGGAGTTTCCGGCGGCACCATCGCCCTGATCACAGAGATCTTTGAAAGACTGATCAATGCCATTAAATCTTTTAATCTAAGCGCAATAAAACTACTGTTTAAAGGAAAACTCAGGGAATTTGCAAAATACACTGACCTGTATTTCCTGTTGGCGATCCTGGCCGGGATCATTGTTGCCATCGTCAGCCTGGCAAGGCTATTTGACTACCTGTTTACAGAATACCCGGTATACATCTGGGCTTTCTTCTTCGGACTGGTGCTGGCATCGGTATATTTTGTCGGAAAACGTATAACGAAGGTCACGCCTGCTGTTGTGGTCACCTTTATCATCGGCACCGCCATAGCAGTGGTGATCTCTTTTTTAAGCATGGGACAGGAAAGCGATAATTTCTTTTATCTCATCCTTTGTGGGGTGGCTGCCATATGCAGTATGATCCTTCCCGGACTTTCCGGTTCATTCATCCTCTTCATCATGGGGAACTACAGGCTGGTGGCTATCGATGCCATCAACGAAAGAGATATTTCCATACTTATCCCTGTTGCCATCGGTGCTGTTGGAGGCCTGATCGCATTTTCACATATTCTTTCATGGGTATTTAAGAAATTCAGGAATGAGACCATTTCCATACTTACAGGTTTCATCCTCGGCTCGGTAAGTATCCTCTGGCCCTGGCAAAAGGCAGCATACCTGGCGGATTCTTCCGGCATTATTATATGGAAAGACGGCGAAAAAGTGATTACCCATTACACCCGTTACCTTCCTGATCAATTTGGTTCGGATTTCTGGTTTACCATTGCCTGTGTACTGTTCGGAATTATCAGTATCTGGGTGATAGAAAAACTCGCCAAAGAAAAAGCCTGATGGATCATTACGGACTCATTGGAAATCCTGTTTCCCAATCGCTTTCTGAAAAATATTTTGCGGATAAGTTTGTTATAGAAAATATTGATGCCCGTTACGAGCGGTTCCTGCTTGAAGACATCAACGCATTTCCACAAATTATCGCTGCCTATCCGGAATTAAAAGGCCTCAGTGTAACCAGTCCGTTTAAAGCCGGCATTATACCTTATTGCCATGAACTTGATGATACTGCCAGAAGGATCGGGGCAGTAAACACACTAAAGATCATAAAAAGCAAATCCGGTCATGTCATTAAAGGATATAATACAGATGTTTCCGGCTTTGCAGCAGCAATTCTGCCTTTTCTGGGGAAAAATAAGTTTGATGCCCTGATACTCGGCAGCGGCGGAGCTGCAAGGGCCGTTGTATTTGCACTTTCGAGGCTCGGCATCCATTACCGTGTTGTATCAAGGACTCCGGGGAAGGGAAAGACCACTTACCCTGAGATCACCCGCGAGATAATACATGCACACACCCTCATCATCAATGCCACCCCCCTGGGGATGGGCCGCTACCGGGGCCTGTACCCGGATATCCCATATCAACATTTAACTCCCCGGCATTTGCTATTTGACCTGATCTACAATCCACCACTTAGCCCTTTCCTTCAGAAAGGGAAAGCCAAACAGGCGAAGATCAAAAACGGCTATACCATGTTACAGGCCCAGGCGGAGCAAGCATGGGAGATATGGAGTTCCAGGGATTAGGCGCATGTCGACAATCAACAATAAAAAAACCCCTACCGGAACCGGCAGGGGTTTATATCATGCCTTAATAAAGATTACTTGTTTTCCGGATCTATTTCATCTTTGACTTCTTCCACCTTTGCCTGCATAGGTAATTTATTGCTTGCCTCCATTGCATCGTCAACAACAAAAGGTTCTAAATTCTTCACAGATTCCGGAACTATATTATTTCCTTCATTCCTGGCTTGTGGCAACTGACCATTGTATAATGTACCATTCTGGTAATATAATCCTTCTCCCTGGGCATTAAGGTCAGCATCATTGATGAGTCCACGCTGGATCTTTTCGTTATAATCTACAGCGATCACATCAGTAGGCAGACTCATATTTTCAAAGCCTTTACGTTTACCAATGGCAATCCAGTTGAACTGTACATTACTTTTTCCATTATCGTTTTCTGCAACGCTGAAGCTATTTTCATCAACCTGTTCCAGGTAAATACCTTTTGTTTGACCAATAGGTGTTACGGTAACAACGATAGGCTCTGTGGATGAAAGCACATTTGCAAAAGCATTATCAAAATTGATCGTGGCTTTGCCATTTTGTATCTGGCCTACACCATATGTTTGTACAGTCATTTCTGTAGAAACCAGGGTGTACATCACATTATTCTGTCCCGTATTATCTTGCTGTAGGTGCACATCAGCACCGGTACGATACATATCTCCATGGGCATAAATACCATAATTTTCTCCTTCGGCATACAGGCCGTATACATTTCCATTGATTTTAGCTCCAAACAAGTCACCAAACACACCGATCCCAATGCTTGAGGCAGGATCAGTAGCAGCTTTACCTGTGCCAATCTGTGAACTGGTAAAATATCCTCCCCATCGGGTCCCTCCACTGTCTTTATAAGCAAGAGAACCCCATGCAATGGCGTTACCAAATGCACCAAGCACACCACCGGCCCTGTTATCCGGATCTATTTCCGTATACCCTGCCACTCCAAATGAATAGGCGGTTCCCTGAGAATTGTACCCGTTTACCGCACCTATGGTTCCACCATAATTATATCCGGTACCGGATTCACCATCATCCTGAACCCCAAGGCCTTTAATCGCATAATCACCAGGGTCCAGATCCTGTGAAGAACTTCCGAGCTGACCATATACTCCAGATGTAGATGCACCCAGTACTCCAAAGAAATCTTCCTCTCCATATTCACCATATACACCATAATCTTCTGAACCTATACCACCAAAATTGGGGGATGCTCCACTTCCTTCAGCACCATAAACGCCCCAATCGGTGCCTGTACCATCGAGTCCCATTGCTCCCCAGTAATATGTAACGAGGCCTCCGCTTCTTCCATACACACCATAAGTACTGGCTCCCAGGGAACCTCTGTTTTCCGTCATTCCATGCTGTCCGTAAACACCATGATATTGGGTTCCTACGTGGCCAAAATTCATGATTGAAGGATTATCATTTTGACCATATACACCTGTACCAAGACCTGCTGACCATCCGCCAACAGCAATAATACCTGAAATATTTGATGCATTATTCATGGAAACCTGTATGCCCCTGGCCTCTTGTAAGCAGAAAGTAACAATGCACAAAAAATGGCAAATAAGAGTGCACAGAAAACAGCAACTAAGAGTGCACAGTTTCCCCTTTTTCCAAAAATACAATAAAATCAAAGAACGGGTTAA
>JABMQZ010000134.1 GCA_013202965.1 Bacteroidota bacterium
GGAAAATGGCGGTTCAGGTGAGTTGCTGCCCTTTGATGTTGCCGATCCAAAGGATGTTGAAAAGACTTTGGGTGAATGGATAGAAAAACATAAAGAAGACGATTATATAAAAATCCTTGTCAACAATGCCGGCATACGAAAGGATAACCTGATGATATGGATGGAGAAAGAGGAATGGTCATCCGTGATCGATATAAACCTGAACAGTTTTTATTATGTAACCCGGATGCTTTTGCAGGACATGATCGTAAACAAATACGGCCGGATCATCAACGTGGTTTCACTTTCAGGAAAGGATGGATTAGCGGGACAAACCAATTATTCGGCAGCCAAGGCCGGCGTGATCGGTGCCACCAAAGCCCTGGCCAAAGAGATCGGCCGTAAAAAAGTTACCGTGAATGCCGTAGCACCCGGTTTCATTAAAACCGATATGACCAAAGATCTTGATGAAAAACAATATAAAGCATTGATCCCGCTGGCCAGGTTTGGAGAACCTGAGGAAGTTGCCGGACTTGTAGCATTTCTGGCTTCTGATAAGGCCTCCTATATCACGGGTGAAGTTATTTCTGTGAATGGAGGGATCAGCTAATAAAATAATAAATACTTCTATATAGAATATGCAACGTGTAGTAATAACAGGGATGGGGGTTTACTCAACCATCGGGAAAAATCTGGATGAGGTGAAGGATTCACTATTTCAGGGCAAATCAGGTATTGGTTTTGAAGCGATCCGCAAAGAATTCGGTTACAGGTCAGGGCTTACCGGGATCATTGATACCCCAAACCTGAAGGGCCTTCTCGACCGGCGGTCACGCATTGGGCTTGCCGAGCAGGGTAAATATGCATATCTTTCCACCCTGGAAGCATTGAATAGTGCCAATATTGATCAGGAATACCTGGAAAAAATAGAAGCAGGGATCTTATTCGGAAACGACAGTTCATCAGTCCCCGTGATAGAAGCAATCGACCTGGTAAGGGAGAAAAAGGACACTTCCATGTTGGGTTCCGGTTCCATTTTTCAGTCGATGAACTCAACCATTTCCATGAATCTTTCTGTGATATTCAAGCTCAGGGGCATTAATTTCACTGTGAGCGGTGCCTGTGCCAGCGGGTCACATGCTATAGGAATGGCTTATTTTCTTATCCGGCATGGACTTCAGGAATGTGTGATCACCGGTGGTGGGCAGGAAATCAACCCTGAATCCATGGGTAGCTTCGACGGACTTAGCGCCTTCTCAACCCTTGAAAGCGAACCCACAAAAGCTTCAAAGCCTTTTGATCGTGACCGTGATGGCCTGGTGCCCAGTGGAGGTGCTGCTACAGTGATCCTGGAAAGTTATGATTCAGCAATTAAGCGGGGTGCTACTATTCTTGGAGAAGTGGCAGGCTATGGTTTCTCTTCCAATGGGGATCATATCTCCGTTCCAAATGTCGATGGCCCGGTTAAGGCTATTGAAATGGCCCTCGCAGATTCAGGCATGAAAGTAGAAGACATTGCTTATATCAATGCCCATGCCACTTCCACACCTGTTGGCGATGAAAAGGAAGCCCAGGCAATTAATAAGGTTTTCGGGGATGTCAGGCCATATGTTAGTTCAACCAAGTCGATGACCGGCCATGAAATGTGGATGGGTGGTGCCAGCGAAATAATCTATTCTCTGCTTATGATGCATAACGGCTTCATCGCCCCAAACATCAATTTCGAGAATCCTGATGAGTACTCTGCAAAATTAAATATCACCCCTAAAACAGTCGAAAAAAACTTCAATGTCTTTATGTCCAATGCATTTGGTTTCGGTGGCACAAATTCCACCCTTATTGTAAAGAGGATTTAAGAATATTTACTATTTTTACGCACTGAATGTTCAAACTTTAATTTGTTGTATTATGGATAAGAATGAAGTTGTAGAAATAATCAACGCTTTTCTTGTTGAGGAATTCGAAATAGAAGAGGATCTTGTTCAGCCCGATGCGACATGGGGTGATATAGGTATTGACAGCCTGGATTTTGTTGATATTGTGGTAATCATTGAAAAAGAATTTGGCTTTAAACTCAAGGGCGAAGATATGGTCGACGTACGCACCCTTGGCCAATTCCACGAATTTATTTATAAACGTCATTTATCAAATCAATAGATAATGTCATCCTGGGACGGTAAAACCCGGGGCGGACTCACAGGCTACCGGATCTTCGTTTTTATATTGAAAACTTTTGGGATCAGATCTGCATATTTTCTGCTCAGATTTGTTTCTTTCCATTTTTTTCTTTTCTCGCGCAAAACCAACAGGCATATTCGCTATTATTTCTGTCAGATTCTCGGCTATGGAAAATTAAAAGCAAACATCAGTATTTACAGGAATTATTATAAACTCGGGCAGGTGCTTATCGATAAGATTGCCGTAATGGCAGGGCTTGGCAAACGCTATTCTTATCATATGGACGGAGAGGAAAACCTTATTGATATGCAGGATGGTGGCCTGCTGATCAGCGCTCATATCGGAAGCTGGGAGATTGCAGGCAATTTCCTTTACAGGGTCAAAAAGCGTTTTAATATTGTGATGTTGGATGAGGAACACCAGAAGATCAAAAATTATCTTGATGACATGCTGCTTGAAAAAGATCTGCACGTGATCCCTATCAAAGATGATCTTTCCCATATTCTCGCCATCAAAAAAGCCCTTGATAATAAGGAATTGATCGCAATTCATGCAGATCGTTACATTGAAGGATCGAAAATCATTAAGCATAAATTCCTGGGAAAGGATGCTATTTTCCCCGAAGGCCCTTTTTACCTGGCTGCCAGATTTAAAGCCCCTGTTAGCTTTGTTTTTGCCGTGAAGGAAAACAACTCTCATTATCATTTTTTTGCAACGCCTGCAAAAGTTTATGATATCGGTGCAGCCAGGTCCGTTAAAGAGGAAGACCTGCTTCCTGTGATTAAAGATTATATTAGCGAGATGGAACGGATACTCAGGGAATACCCCCTGCAGTGGTTCAATTACCATCGGTTCTGGGAAAAGGATACGGATTAACAATTAAACACATATTAATGGCACGAAATTACGGTGATGATAATAAATCTGCCTTGCAGGCGAAAAGCGACGCTCAAAAGATCGCATTTGCACCAATTATGTTTCAGGCTGCGAAAGCATTGCGCGATTTCCGGATATTGAGCTACCTGAGAAGAAATAAGGAAGGAGGTACACTTGAAGAGATTGCCAGACATGCAGGCATTTCTGAATACGGTACCCTGGTGCTCCTCGAAGCCGGATTGAGTATGGAGATGGTCATGGTGAAAGAGGATAAGTATAACCTGACAAAGACAGGATACTTTCTCAACGTGGACAAGCTGACGCGCGTAAATCTGGATTTCACGCATGATGTAAATTATAAAGGATTTTTTCATTTGCAGGAAGCAATCACACAGGGACGTCCGGCCGGCCTTAACAAAGAATTCGGGCCATGGCCGACAGTATATGAAGCGCTTGCAGAATTATCTGATAAATTCCGGGAAAGCTGGTTTGCTTTCGACCATTACTATTCAGATACATCATTCCCACAGGTGATGCCTGTCGTATTCAGGAACAAGCCGAAGAGGATACTGGATGTTGGAGGGAATACCGGCAAATTCGCTATTAAATGTGCTGAATATAATGAAAGCGTACGGATAAGCATCCTTGACCTGCCGGGACAATTAAAGGATGCAGAAAAAAATATCCGTGAACATGGATTTGAAAATCGCATCACGGGCGTTCCCATTAACCTGCTTGATTTTTCCATACCTTATCCGAAAGGATATGATGTGATCTGGATGAGCCAGTTCCTCGACTGCTTTGCTGAAAATGAAATTGTAAGCCTGGTGAGCAATGCGAGGAATGCCATGGATGATGAAGCAGAGCTCTTTATTATGGAAACCCTGTGGGATAAACAGCGTTTCGATGCATCCACATACAGCCTGCATGCAACTTCCCTTTACTTTACATGTATTGCAAACGGCAACAGCAGGATGTATCATTCCGAAGACATGCATCGCCTGGTGGAAAAAGCTGGGTTGCGTGTCGTTGAAATGATAGAGGATGTAGGCGTTAGTCATAGCATTTTAATATGTAAAAAATGAGGAGAAAGAAGGCCCTCATAGTTTATTATACCCAGACTGGCCAGCTAAGGAGGATTATTGATTCCGTGTGTAAGTCTTTGCAGCAAGAATTTGATTTTACCTACGAGGAACTGAAGCCCAATCCGGCTTTCCCTTTTCCATGGCCGGGCATGTCGTTTTACCAGGTGTTGCCGGAGTCAGTACAGGAGACCCCTTGCAAGCTGGAGGCATTTTCCTTTGACCCGGAAGATGATTTCGATCTTGTGATCCTGGCATATCAGCCATGGTATCTTTCACCCTCCATTCCTTTTACGGCCTTCCTCCAGACAGAGGAGGCTGTCAAAGTCCTGAAAGGGAAACCCGTGATCACCATTCTCGGCAGCCGGAATATGTGGATCATGGCCCAGGAAAGAGTGAAAAAGAGAATCTTCGACATGGGTGCTAATCTCATCGGGAACATCGTATTGACCGACAGGCGCCACAACCTTGTAAGCGTCATTACCATCGCCCACTGGATGCTGAAAGGTGAAAAGCATGGTGGTGGCCTGTACGGAAGATTATTCCCCCCGGCCGGGATTTTGGAAAAAGATATCAGCGAAGCTGAAAGATTTGGTTTTCTGATTCGGGATGCCTTTAAGGACAATGCCCTGGAAGGTCTTCAGGATGCATTGCTGTCACAGGGATCCATTCGCATCAATCCGGTTTTGATGACCACGGAAAAACGTGGATTCATGATGTTCAGGGCATGGTCGAAATTCGTGCTCAAAAAGGGTAGTGCCGGCGATCCCGGAAGAGAAAGACGTTTGAAAATGTTCCGAATTTATCTTTTTGCAGTGATCTACCTTGTCTCTCCAATAGGTGGCCTGGTGGTCTGGATTATTCATAAGCTTAATTACCGTAAAACACGGAAGATGATTCAGTATTATTCGCATAATGAGTATGCTTTGAGTGACTAAAGTACTTTTAGTAACCAACGGTACCCGGTATCTGGTACCCGGCACCTGTTTTCTGAAACCCTTTATTTTTTATTAATTTAGCAAACAAAGCAAACATAATATGATCTTTGCATACCTTATTTCCGCCTGGTTGGTCTTTATACTGGGAATCCCTTTTATCAACTTATTGCTAAGATCCTTCGGTTTACTTCGCAGGAAAAAAACCGGACGTGAAACGGAAGGTATTGTCATCGCCTGGGGGGTGCTTTGCCTGGCCGGGGCTCTGACGATCATGATCAGCTCCTGTACTACTAATTCCAATACTGAATATTTTGAAGAGATCAGGGTATACAAAGAGGAACTGAACAGGGAATTTGCCGATACGGCAAGCAGTCCACTTACGGAAGAAGGACTGGCCCGTTTTCAGGAACTGGAGTTTTTCCCGGCGGACCCGGAATACTGTGTGGAAGCCCGCTTTGTTCTGAATCCGGATCCGGATTCCTTCGAAATGCCTACCAATACTGCCCGGAGGCCCATATATGTAAAATACGGTGAAGCACACTTTGAGCTTCACGGACAGGCTATTATTCTTGAAATATATCAGAGTGAGGCTGCAAAGCAAATAGAGGAGTTCAAAGAGTATCTCTTCCTTCCGTTCAAGGATCTCACCAATGGGAATGCTTCATATGGTGGTGGCAGGTTTCTCGACCTGAAGATCCCGGATGGAGAAGTCATGATCATCGACTTCAATAAAGCCTATAATCCTTATTGCGCCTATAATCACAAATACTCATGCCCCATTCCTCCGGAAGTAAATCATATGGAGATTGAAATCCCGGCAGGCGTGATGGCATACAAGGATCATGAATAATAAATTCACATCAGCAAATGATCCTAATCTAAGAAAACAATTTATCTTTGCGGCTCAGATATGATCATCTTGGAGACATGATACAGAAAAGGCCAGACGCAGTATACATCACAAAATTGTCGAAATTTCTTCCAAATGAACCGGTCCCGAATAATCGGATGGAAGATTTTCTGGGGATGCTTGATGGAACCCCTTCCAGAGCCAAGCCTATCATCCTGCGCAATAACCAGATCAAAACACGCTATTATGCACTGGATGAAAACGGGAACTCCACGCACAGCAATGCAGAACTGACAGTGGAAGCGGTCAAAACTATGTTTGATGATAATTTCAATGCTTCTGATATTGATCTGCTGGCTTGTGGCACCACTTCGCCTGATCAGCTTTTACCCAGCCACGCATCCATGGTTCATGGGGAGTTGATGGACAAGCCGGTAGAGATCATTTCAACTGCCGGATCATGCTGTTCCGGAATGCATGCCATGCGATATGCTTATCTTTCTGTGCTTGCAGGGGAAAGGGAACAAGCAGTTTGCACTGGTTCTGAAAAAATTTCTTCCTGGATATTGGCAAAATTTTTTAGAAAAGGACCGGATAAAAGGGATGAAATTGGTAAAACCCCCATCGTCGCATTTGAGAAAAATTTTCTACGCTGGATGCTATCTGATGGTGCCGGTGCTGCCCTGCTTTCACCAAAACCCAATCCCGAAGGACACTCTTTGAGAATAGAATGGATCGAAAGCGGATCATATGCCAACCAGCTGGAAACCTGTATGTATGCAGGTGGGGAAAAAATGGATGACGGCAGTATCAAAGGCTGGAGAGAATATGAACCTGCTGAAATTATCGATAAATCTCTTTTATCTCTTAGCCAGGATGTAAATCTCCTGGGTGGGAATATTATCCCGCTTGGAAATAAATTTTTACTGGAGATCATTAAAAAAAGGGGACTTGAGGTAGCGAATATCGACTGGTTCCTTCCGCATATATCCTCAGAATATTTCAGAAGTGATATCGCTGATGAACTTGATCGAAGCAATCTCCATATTCCTCAGGAAAAATGGTTTACCAACCTGAGCAAACTGGGTAATGTTGGTGCAGCATCTATCTTTTTCATGCTTGAAGAGCTATTTAACTCAGATAAGCTCAAAAAGGGGGATGCTATTCTTTGTATGATCCCTGAAAGTGCACGTTTTTCCTATGTGTATGCCTTGCTCACAGTAGTTTAAGTTCACTTCCCTTATCACGCTGTACAACTGAACCGAAAATCATAGATCTTCTTATCTTTGCTGCAAGCATTAAAACTCGGATGTTAGCAACAAAAGAAACAATTCTTACACTTATTCCACAACGCCCTCCAATGGTGATGGTTGACAAACTCATCTATTCGGATGAGCAAAAAGCAATTACGGGATTCAGCATCAGGGAGGGGAATATATTTTGTAGCAAAGGCAGGTTTTTGGAAGCAGGATTGATCGAGAACATGGCACAATCGGCCGCATTACATACCGGGTGGATGGCAAGGCAACAAACAGCTGGCAAGATGAAAAAACCGGCTGTCGGGGTGATCGGAGCATTGAAAAACCTCAGGGTCTTTCGTTTGCCGGAGGTAAATTCTGAAATCAAAACGGAAATAACTGTTTTGACTAAAATTTTTAATGCAAGCATGATCAGTGGAAGAGTTAAAGCCGGCGATGATGTACTTGCCGAATGTGAAATGAAAATATTTTTACAAGAATAAACCGGTTCTTAATACCCAATCAATACTTGAAAAAGAAAGAAGTACCCCAGGATGATGAAGGTTTGCTTGAAGGCAAACTACGGGATCTTTGTTACGCAGTAGATGAAGACGGTAATTATGTTACTGTCCTCAGCACGGGCTGGGAACCCAAGAATGCTGCCATGCACCAGGCCTGGGAAGAGATACATGAAAAGGTGGAGCTAACAAGGCAAAAAGTTCTTGACGGAGAACTGAGTATGCTGGCATATTTTATGGAAAAAAATATCATGGACATGAAATTGCTTGCTCAATATACCGGTATCCCCAGAAGAAAGCTTAAAAGACACATGAATCCCCGGAAATTTCAGGCACTTGGGCGTGAAATACTGGAAAAATATGCCGAGGCTTTTACGATTTCTATTGAAGAATTAACCGACATCACAAGACTGGAAGAAGCGAAATGAGTGAGAATAATAAAGATATCAGCATAGATTTTGAACATCATCATGCGGCACATTGTGAGAACGGGGTTACCTCAAACTTACTCAGGCATCATAACTTAAACCTCAGTGAAGCCATGGTGTTTGGTATAGGGTCTGGAATTTTCTTTTCCTATATGCCTTTCATTAAACTCAACGGCCTGCCGGTAATTTCCTTCAGGCCTTATCCCGGAATGATCTTCAACAGGCTTTGCCGCCGGCTGGGAATTAAAATACAAAGGTATAAATTCAGAAAAGATCCTGACAGGGCCATGAACACCCTTGATTCAATTATTGAACAGGGGATCCCCTGCGCTTGCCTGGTCGGGGTTTTTCACCTGACTTATTTTCCTGATCCTTACCGTTTCCACTTCAATGCCCACAACCTTATTGTTTACGGACGCGAAGGAGATGAATACCTCATCAGTGACCCCATCATGGAAAGCCCGGTCAGGCTGACTTACAAGGACCTGAAGCGCGTTCGATATGCCAAGGGTACCTTTCCTCCAAAGGGGAGAATGTATTATATGGCAGATATCCCGGAGGATTACGACCTTCCAAAAGCGATTGTCTCCGGCATTAAAAAAACAAGCAGGGAAATGCTGACCATACCCATCCCTCTTTTTGGTGTAAAGGGCATCCGTTATATGGCCCGCCGCATGAAAAAATGGCCGAAAAAACTGGGAGACAGAAAAGCTTCGCATTATCTGGGACAGGTGGTGAGGATGCTTGAAGAAATTGGTACCGGCGGAGCCGGATTCCGCTTTATGTATGCAGCATTCCTGCAGGAAGCAGCCAAAGAGCTGAAACAGGACTGGCTTAACGATTGCTCAAAAGAAATGACGGAAGCGGGGGATCGCTGGCGAGAGTTTGCCATCATCGCCGGGAGGATATTTAAAGGAAGGGAGGGCAAGAATGAATCATATATTGCAGCTGCTGAAATCTTGCTGGATATTGCAGACCGGGAAGAAAAAATTTACAGGCAGTTAAAGAGAATAAAGCTGAACTGATGCAAGAAAAGATTGCCATACAGATAGATCATATTTCTAAAACCTATAAAGGCAGCACCCAAGCTGCTTTGGATGACATCTCCCTGGAGATTCCCAGCCGTGCCCGTTTTGGATTGCTAGGACCTAATGGAGCCGGTAAAACGACTAGCATTAATATCCTGTGCGGACTGCTCAATTATAATAAGGGCAGCATCAGCATCAAGGGGATGAAGCTGGAAAAAAAATATAAAAAGATACGCCGGATGATCGGGCTGGTCCCACAGGACATTGCACTTTACGACACACTTACGGCCCGTGAAAACCTGCGGTTTATAGGAGAAATGTACGGTTTGAAAGGGAAAGAGCTGAAAAACAGGATTGAGGAATATCTGGAGATGGTCGGGCTTGCACATACCGGCCATAAGCAGATCCGAAACTATTCGGGTGGGATGAAAAAAAGGATCAACCTTGTAGCCGGCATTCTTCACCAACCTGAAATATTAATTCTTGATGAACCTACGGCAGGGGTGGATGTACAATCGAGAAATATGATCCTGCAATTTCTTCACGAGATGAATGAAAAAGGGACCACCATCATATACACATCACATTATCTTGAAGAAGCAGAAGGCCTTTGTTCATCCATAGCCATCATTGACTATGGGAAGGTGATCATCCAGGGAGAAACCAAAGAAATTATCGGAAGCAAAAAAGAATATACAAACCTTGAAAGTGTTTTTCTGCACCTTACCGGCAGGAAACTCAGAGACTAAAAAATGCGTAAGTTAGGAACATCCATCATAAAGGAAATTATTATCCTGATCAGGGACAAAGCCGGGCTGGCCATCATATTCATCATGCCGATGATCCTGATTTTTGTGATGGCCCTTATCCAGGACAGCACATTTCGTAAAATGGACGAAACAAGCCTGTCTGTTCTGTTTATCGATGAAGATTGTGATTCTGTCGGCCTGGCTATAGCACAGGGCCTGGTCAGATCCGAAATGATCGTCCTGGAAAAAACATATAAAGGAAAAATCCTCGACCGGGAAACCTTGATCAGACTGGTAACAGAAGGTAAATTCCAGATCGGGATCATCGTTCCCCCTGATGCCACAGAAAAATTAAAAATTAAGGCAGAGTACCTGATCGACAAAGCCTTTGAGGATGAGGAATTCCCTGTGGCAGAATCGAAAATTAATCCCTCTACAATCATTCTTTATTTCGATCCGGTGATAAAACAGTCTTTCCGGGAAACAATGAGAATATCTCTCGGAAAACTTACTTATGGGATCGAATCAAAGATGGTTTTCGATCTCTTTTCCCAAAAAGTATCGGAGCTATTGGAACTAGAAAGTAAACTCCTTTACGACCCCAGCGGGATCCTCAGGCTTGAAGAAAGAAGTGCCGGGAACAAACATACCGAGATCATTCCAAATTCAGTCCAGCACAACGTTCCTGCCTGGGCCGTCTTTGCCATGTTTTTTATTCTCATTCCGCTTACAGGGAACATTATCAAAGAAAGACAGAGTGGCAGCATGCTGCGTATCCGGCTGATGCCCGGCTCTTACTGGATTACCATACTTGCAAAGATCCTTGTTTACCTGCTCATCAGTATGATACAATTCACACTGATGTTAATGGTAGGGATTTTTATACTTCCGCTTTTCGGTCTGCCGCTGCTTGACCTTGGAAAGCATTTCTTTGCATTATTTGTGATGGTAGTGGCCACAGGACTTGCAGCTACAGGTTATGGTCTTGCTCTGGGTGCTATTGCCAATACACATGAGCAGGCAGCCTCTTTTGGTTCTGTGTCAGTGATCATCCTGGCAGCCCTGGGTGGGATTTGGGTGCCGGTATTTGCCATGCCGGAAATGATGCAAAAATTCAGCCTTGTTTCCCCACTGAATTGGGGATTGGAGGGCTTTTATGCTATCTTCCTCCGCGGAAGCGGACTAATCGATATCCTGCCATGGGCAGGCCTGCTCACAGCATTTTGTATGATTTCGATGGCTGTAGCATTTTATTTTTTAAGGTTGAAGAAGAATTGATTACATAGGGATGGCATCCCATGCATCCGGCATCAAAAATTTTCTATTTTTGCATGATGGCAGACGTCTATGCAGGAGCGGAAAATATCATCTCTTCATTGGGGTTCAATATTGCTGAAAATATTGCAAATATCCTTGCAGTAAATACAGGTATCGTATTGGATAAAAGCGGTAAATATTCTCCAATTCCTTTGCCTTTGTCGGTGATAGACCACCATCGTCTGGATGAACTTTTCGCCCAAAATCTTTCAGGAGAAGAAAAGTCTGTACGCTACACCATGCTTGAAAAGATGTTCATCATCTCGATCAAAGATGCACTTCGTCAAAGCCACATTAAGATCAGCTCCTCCGATACCCTCATCATCATCGCTTCCACCAAAGGAAATATAGACCTTTTACAGCTTGAACTACAGAATAAATTTGGCAGGGAAAGAATCTATCTGCATGAGCTTGGCCGGATGATCGCCGCTTATTTCAATAATCCCAACACTCCGCTTATTGTATCCAATGCATGCATTTCGGGTGTTCTGGGAATTGTATACGGGGAAAGGCTCATCAAATCCGGGAAATACAAACATGTAATCGTGACAGGCGGTGACCTGATGTCGGAGTTTATTGTTTCAGGATTTCAGTCCTTCCAGTCGCTGAGCATGAACCCATGCAAACCCTTCGATATAAACCGTGATGGACTGAACCTTGGAGAAGGTTGCGGGACACTGATCCTCTCATCAGACCCGGCTGTGCTTGCAGAGAAAAATCCTGTAAAAATACTTGGCGGGGCAGGAAGTAACGATGCCAACCACATTTCCGGGCCTTCCAGGACAGGAGAAGGATTATACCTTGCCATTGAGCAGGCCCTCCGCAGCTCAGATGTTCATGCGGCAGAGTTAGATACGATCTCAGCACATGGTACTGCCACCGACTACAACGATGAAATGGAATCCAGGGCTTTGAGTAGGGCAGGCCTTGAAAAAGTTCCCGTGAACAGCTATAAAGGTTATTTTGGCCATACCCTCGGCGCTGCCGGTGTGATCGAGGCAGCCATCTCCCTGCAATCTATGAAAAGAAATATGCTTTTCCGCACCGCTGGATACGAAGAACACGGAGTCTCGCAAAACATCAATGTAATCAGTAAAACAGAAGAAAAGGAAATCAATACCTGCCTGAAAACCGCTTCAGGTTTCGGGGGCAGTAATGCTGCACTGGTGTTTCAAAAATAATAACAGATGTCGCTTGTAATAAGAAAATATTGTGCAATCAGGGATGGCCGCATCAGGGTGGATGGGGAAGCTGTTTTTTCTTATGAAGGGCAAGATGGCTTTAAGAAATTTATCCGGACAGCTTACAAACATTTTCAAACCGATTATCCCAAATTTTTCAAAATGGATAACCTCAGCAAGCTGGGGTTTCTTTCAGTTGAAATTTTACTTAAAGGAGAAGACATTCTCAAGCTGCATCCTGCCGAAAAAACCGGTATCATTCTCACCAATGCAAGCTCTTCCCTGGAAATAGACGAAAAGCATTTTGAAAGCATCAAGGACCGCGGACAATATTTTCCAAGCCCTTCAAACTTTGTATATACCCTTCCAAATATTATGGCGGGAGAAGCTGCCATCAGGCACAAGATCAAAGGGGAGAACACAGTGCTGATCAATAAATATTTCGATCCTGAACTGATCTTTATCCTGGTTGAACTTGCATTTAAAAGTAAATCGCTCAGCTGCTGTATTTGCGGATGGGTTGAACAATACGAAAACAATTACGAATCCCTCCTATTCATGGTGGAAAAAGACAATAATAATTCCGCGGAAGATATTATCTTTGAACCTTCAAATCTTGCGAATATTTATAAAAGGAACAACGAAGATGGAAGAATTAATACAAAAGCTTAAAGAAGAGATCATAGAGGTGCTGAACCTTGAGGAGATGGAGCCCGGTGATATTGATCCCGATGCCCCCCTGTTTGGAGAGGGACTTGGGCTTGATTCTATTGATGCACTGGAACTTATCGTATTGCTGGAGAAAAATTACGGAATAAAAATTGAAGACCCGAAAGACGGCAGAAAAATCTTTTTTACCTTAAGGACCATGGCCGAGTATATTACCGAACATCAAAAATAATTGCATGACAAGGATTGTGGTTACCGGCATGGGGATGATTACCGCCATCGGGAAAGATACCGGGGAAAACCTTGAATCCTTAAAAACCCGCCGGCATGGTGTAGGCTCAATTAAGCTGCTCGACACCATTCACAAAGATGAGCTTTTGGCAGCTGAAATCAGATTTACCAATGATGAATTAGCTGCAATCTCAGGTATCACTGATGGAGAACGCTATACACGTACCAGCTTACTTGGCCTTATCGCTGCCAGCCAGGCCTACGAATCAGGAATAGGTAAATATGGGGATACTGATAATACCCGTACAACAGTGGTTTCCACCACCACAGTCGGCGGTATGGATAAAACAGAACAGTATTACAGGGATTTCCTGGAAAGCAGCAAATATTCACATTTTGTGTACACGCATGATTGCAGCGACAGCACAAGACAGATAAGCGACCATCTTGGAATCCGGCATTTAAATAGTACCCTCAGTACGGCTTGCTCTTCATCCATAAATGCGATCCTGATCGGTGCAAAAATGATCAAACACGGACTTGCCGACAGGGTCATAGCCGGCGGCACAGATGCACTTTCGAAATTTACCCTGAATGGCTTCAATACCCTGATGATCCTTGATAAAGGACATTGTCGTCCCTTTGATGCCAGCAGGACCGGACTAAACCTTGGAGAAGGTGCTGCATACATTGTGCTTGAATCAGAAGCAGCAGCAAAAAAAGATAATAAAAAGATCTATTGTGAGATCAACGGTTACGCCAATGCCAATGATGCCTATCACCAGACTGCCAGTTCACCGGATGGTTATGGGCCCTACCTTGCCATGAAGGAAGCTTTGGATATAAGCGGACTGAAACCCTCACAGATCGATTATATCAATGCCCATGGAACGGGTACTGACAATAACGACCTCACGGAAGGCCTGGCCATTGAAAAGATCTTTGCACCTGACATACCTCCGGTTTCATCCACCAAACCATATACCGGCCATACCCTTGCTGCTGCAGGTGTTATCGATGTCATTTTTTCAATCCTGAGCATACAACAACAGCTTATTTTTCCAAACCTGAACTTCTCCAGGAAAATAGAAGAGCTCAGCTTTGAACCGGTCAGGGAACTGCAACAGGCAGAGATAGATCATGTGTTAACAAACTCATTTGGCTTCGGAGGAAATGATTCAAGCCTGGTTTTATCTAAATATTAAGATGGAAGCGTATATCAGGGGCATAGGAAATATCTCACCACAGCATAGCTGGGGGAATGTCATCTTAGCGGAAGACATCGTCAGCTATGAAGGCAATCGTTTGAATTGCATTGAACCTGATTATAAAGAATATATAAAACCCATACAGAGGCGCCGTATGGGCCGCATTCTCAAAATGGGGGTTTCCGCTGCAGGAAAATGCTTGCGTGATGCAGGTGTTGATATGCCTGATGCCATCATTATGGGAACGGGACTGGGCATGCAGGGTGATACAGAAAAATTCCTGAAAGCCATCCTTGACAATGATGAAAAATTCCTTACACCTACCTCTTTTATCCAGTCAACCCACAATACTGTTGGGGCACATATTGCCGTGATGCTGAAATGTAATAAATACAACTTCACTTATGTCAATGACAACCTCTCCTTTGAGGGAGCCCTGCTTGACAGCATGATACGCCTGAGTGATGATCCATCTGAAAAAATCCTCCTTGCCGGCATCGATGAGATGACAGATTCATACTTTTGCATCACCAAAAATGCAGGCTTCTGGAAAGAAGACATCTCTGACAATCTGGGTCTGTTAAAGCACGCCGGACCCGGATCTATAGCAGGAGAAGGAGCATCATTTTTTATCGTAACGGGAGAGACGCATCCTGATAATTATGCACGCTTTGCCGGGATAGATACTTTTTATAAACCGGAATCTGATAAAGAGATTGATGATTTCATAATTGCTTTTCTTGCGAAAAGAAGCCTGAGCTTAGATGATATTGACCTGATTATTACCGGCATCAATGGCGATTCCAGGTGGGACAGCGGATATTTCAGATTGCAGGATACTTTGTTCAATGGGAAACCCCTGGCATATTACAAGCATCTTTGCGGGGAGTATTACACCTCCTCTTCTTTTGCTTCCTGGCTGGCAGCCGGAATACTCAAAACACAATCCTGCCCGGAAACCATCCTCCTGAACAATAATGAAGTCAATAAACCAATCAGGAACATCCTGATCTATAATTATCTGAGAAATACCAACCATGCATTAATCCTTCTTTCGGTATGTTAGCTTACAGGAAGATCTTTCTGCTCATTCTTATACTCTCTGTGCTGATCCTGGCTTTGGGTTGGGGATTTTCTATTTTGAATACATGGCTTATACTCCTGTTGATCCTTGTTAATATTGCTGTACTGCTTGCCGGGTCATTTTATATTTGTTCCGGCTTGTATATGCAAGCCCTGTGTTCGGGAAATACTGACGCTAAAAAAGTTTCAATTACATTCGACGATGGGCCTGATAGGATTATCACCCCCCGGGTCCTTGACCTCCTGAAACAACATAATATCAAAGCCGGGTTTTTCCTGATGGGGAAAAATATTGCTGGGAATGAAGAAATTGTGAAACGAATGATCAATGAAGGACATATTATTGGCAACCACTCATATTCTCATGTAAACTTCTTTGGTTTTTTTAGCGCGGGGAAAGTAAAGGATGAGCTTCAGAAAAATGAAACGCTCATTGATAAGGTGACAGGGAAGAGGGTGGCCCTCTTCAGGCCGCCTTTCGGGCTAAGCAATCCCAATATTGCAAGAGCTGCACGATTATTGGATTATACGGTGGTAGGCTGGAGCATAAGGTCACTTGATACGGTAAGTAGTAACAATGACAAAACAATAAAGCGGGTGTTCAGGCGTCTTAAGCCTGGTGGGGTGATACTGTTTCATGATAATCACGAACGTATCATCCCCATCCTGGAGGAGGTAATTAACAGGACAATGGAGGATGGCTATGACTTTGTTTCACCCGATGTATTATTAAACGTAAAAGCATATCGTCAATAAATGAGAGTATTCAAATCAATATTCTGGTTACTGGCTTCTGGTTACTGGCTTCTGGTTACTGGCTTCTGGTTACTGGTTACTGGTTTCTGTCTTCTCTCTCCCGGAGAGCTGAAAATCACTATAACAAATATTAGTCCGACAGGGGGAAACCTGTATATTGCGGTTTATGATAAGGAGGAAACTTACATGAACCCTGATAAGGCTTTTCTCCTCAAAATTGTCTCCATCGACTCTAAAATTGAGCACATCGTTTTTAAGGATGTTCCGCCAGGTGAATATGCAATTGCCATATTCCAGGATATCAACGGAAACGGGGAGTTGGACAAGAAAGATGCAGGGATCCCTAAAGAACCGTATGGTTTTTCCAATGATGCCAGGGGCAAGTTAGGCCCTGCGAAATACAAGGATGCAAAATTCAGTTTTAGCAAGGACATGGTCCTTAACATCAAACTCGTGAACAATGTGGATAAATGATATGAAGAAACACAGCCTTTGCACTCTTGTCCTGATGATTGCCAGCTTCCTATTCCTTAATATCAGGGCGCAGGAAAACTATGTTCCTGTGAAAGATCCCGGCCAGCTCAGGAAGAAGGTAATCGAGACATCACAGCAAACAAACAGCATCTCCAGTGATTTTGTACAGATCAAGCGATTAAGTTTTCTTGAAGAAGATGTTCAAAGTGAAGGAAAGTTTTACTTTCAAAAAGAGAATCAGTTGCGCTGGGAATATAGCAAACCCTATTTTTACCTGATCA
>JABMQZ010000135.1 GCA_013202965.1 Bacteroidota bacterium
CATTTCGTCCTGGATCTTCCTTGAGAGGTCATAAGATATCTGGTTGGCCTCTGTATCAGAAACCTGTTCAGCACCTACGATCACGCGCAGTTCACGACCGGCCTGAATGGCATATGTCTTCACAACACCGGGGTAATCCAGGGCCAGATCTTCTAATTTGTTAAGCCGTTGAATATACGCCTCAGCAACTTCACGGCGTGCTCCTGGCCTGGCACCGGATATCGCATCACAAACCTGGACGATGGGAGCGATCAGAGATTCCATTTCAACTTCATCGTGATGGGCTCCAATGGCATTACATATTTCCGGGTTTTCTTTGAATTTTTCAGCCATTTTCATTCCAAGTACGGCGTGAGGCAGTTCCGGCTCCGTATCAGGCACCTTTCCTATGTCATGCAGCAATCCTGCCCTTTTTGCTTGCTTCGGATTCAGTCCGATTTCGGAAGCCATGGTAGCACACAGGTTTGCAACCTCAATAGAGTGTTGAAGCAGGTTTTGTCCGTATGATGAACGGTATTTCATTCTTCCGACCATCCTGATCAGTTCGTGATGCATGTTATGGATCCCAAGGTCGATAGCGGTCCGCTTGCCGGTCTCAACGATCTCCTGTTCGATCTGCTTTTTGGTTTTAGCCACGACCTCCTCAATACGTGCCGGGTGAATTCTTCCGTCGGTTACCAGCTTATGCAGGGACAGTCTTGCAACTTCCCTCCTCACCGGATCAAATCCCGAAAGGATAATGGCTTCAGGTGAATCATCGATAATGATCTCAATACCGGTCAATGATTCCAGGGCACGGATATTTCTTCCTTCCCGGCCAATGATCCTGCCTTTAACTTCATCATTGTCGAGGTGGAATACGGAAACCATGTTTTCAATAGCATGCTCCACAGCGGTTCGCTGGATGGATTCGATAACGATCTTTTTCGCTTCCTGGTTGGCAGTAAGCTTGGCTTCATCCACAACATCCTTGATGTAGACCTGGGCTTCCGATTTAGCTTCTTCCAGTAATGCTTCGCTAAGCTGGCTTTTAGCTTCCGCAGCTGATAAGCCGGAAATGGTTTCCAGTTGCTCAACCTGCTGTTTGTGTGATTTGTCAAGCTCCTCCTGTTTTCTGGCAATGATCTCCAGTTGATTATTGAGGTTCGTCTTGATGGAGTCAAGTTCATTTTGTTTTCTCTGCAGATCCTCAATCTTTTGTGAAATACTTGATTCCTTTTGTTTCAGCCTGTTTTCGTCTTGCTGAATCCGGACATTTTTCTCGTTGATAAGCTTTTCATGTTCGATTTTCAGCTGCAGGAATTTTTCTTTTGCCTGCAGGATCTTGTCCTTTTTATAGACTTCTGCTTTTTCTTTTGCTTCATTCAGAAGCTTTTCGCTTTTTTTCTCAACGGCCTTCCTCAGCAGTGTGGCCGTGATAATTACTCCGAGCACCAATCCGGCAGCTCCCGAGATAACAAGGTACACTATATCAATCATCTTCTCAGAGTTTTAATTAAAGATTAATAAAAACAAGAGCAGTAAAAAGGTACGGAAATAAAAAAACCCGCTATTAATTCGTGGGTTTTCGAAACCCCAAAAGACACAGATAGGGAGGCCAAGCTATTCGAACTTCCACTGTTCCCGACCATCAGGAAGCCCACCGAAGCGGGATGAGGCCTGTTCTAGGAACTTATGAGCCGACCCTAATTTACGTAATGTTGAGTTTACAAACCAAAATGAATTAATGCGGGTGTTTTTTATATATTTTCAAAGAACGTTTTCCAGGGGACTATCCCTATTTTTGTTCAGCAAGCAGCTTCTCCAGGGCCTGCAAGCCGGCAATCAGATCTTGATCATTCGATTTGAGTCCGGCTTCAGCCTTTAACGATGAGGTGGCAAAAAACAATGACACCATCGAGAGCAAGTCTTGATTGTCGTTAAAAGCGTATGAATTTGCATATTCTTCAATCTTTTCATTAATTATCCTGGCAGCTTTTCTTATGACCTCTTCCTCCTCCGCTTTGACCACCATTTTGAATGGCCGGTCGGCAATTTTGACCGATATCGATAATTCCTCCATAAGGTCTTATGGCCTTTGACGGCCTGTCTACTGATTCAAAAGTCCCACACATTTATCAATTTCCCGCAACAGTTCTTCTATCTTCGTCTTAACTTCTGTTGAACCTTTTTTATCTGTTATTGATCTTGTGATTTTAAGTTTAACAATCTGCTCTTTAAATTGGTCTAATTCTTTTTTTTGGTTTTCAATTAGCTTAAGTAACTCAGCATTATGGGTTTGTAAATCCGTGCCTTTACTTTTAAGTATCCGGTGCTGGCCAAGCAGCTCCAAAACCTGCTCATTAATTCTGGTAACTAAATCTTTGGCCTGCTCCATTAAGCTTTAAAAGCTAATAATTTTATACAAAAATAAGAATTTCTGATTCAATTGCAAGTGTATTCTGATATTTTATGTCAGTGAGACTTTAATTTTGAGAAACAAAATCATTTAGTCGAAATGATTCCGCGCACAGTCGCGGGATCCCATGAGTTATTTCCCCACAGCTTACTGCGAAATAAAAGAATTAACATATTTTTTCAAACAAATGCAATCAATTAAAAAAGCAAAAGGTGTGACAATTTCACAAAAAGGGTATTAATCATTATAGCTTGACTTGACACTGGCATTCGTAATGAGCACAAAACAAATACCTGAAGAATTTATTCATTTCCTGTGGAAATTCCGCATGCTTGCCCCGGAATTAAAAACTGTAAGTGGGGAAACAATCAATATTATTCACCCCGGAAATCACAACCCTGATGCAGGCCCGGATTTCCTGTATGCCCGCATCAGGATCAAAAATACGCTCTGGGCAGGCAATGTGGAGATCCATGTAAAGGCATCAGATTGGTATCATCATAAACATGAACTGAATGAAGCATACAGCAATGTCATCCTGCATGTGGTTGCCGAAAACGATAAGCCGGTGACGGACTGGCACGGACAGGCATTACAAACATTATGTCTTGAAGGTGCCTTCGACCCTGATCTGCTTTTTCGTTATAAAGAAATAACAGAAAATCTTTTGTGGGTGCCCTGTATGAATTTAATCAAAATGGCAGAACCACTCCATGTGTTAAGCAGGATAAGCGCTCTGGCAATAGAACGGCTGGAAGTTAAGTCAAAAAAGATTTACCATGAACTACAAATCTGTAAGATGGATTGGGAAGAATGCTGTTATCGGATACTGGCACAGCAATTTGGAGCAAAGATCAATACAATGCCTTTTGAAATGCTAGCCAAATCGCTGCCTGTAAAGATCATCATGAAGTACCATCATGAACTTTTTCAGTTAGAAGCCTTGCTTTTCGGACAATCAGGATTATTGGGCATGCGCTTGTTCGGGCCTTATCCAAGAAGCCTGAAAAAAGAACACCGGTATTTAGCTGACAAGCATCAGCTTATACCTATCCCGGGGTATTTATGGAATTTTCTCCGTCTCCGGCCTGCAGGATTTCCCACCTTAAGGATTGCTCAGCTGGCAAAACTTTATAAAAAACACCAGCGTGTATTCGGGGAGATCCTCGAAATTGAAGATATAAGGACACTTATTCATTTCTTCGAACTTGAGTCATCTTCCTACTGGGATGATCATTACCTTTTTGATCGGAAAAGCAGGAAAAAAAAGAAAAAATTCGGCAAACAAAGCATTCAGCTTTTGTTGATCAATGCGATTCTTCCACTCATCCATCTTTATGGTGAACAGATGCATAAACCTGAGCTGGCCACCCGTGCAATTGCTTTCCTCGAAGCCTTGCCTCCCGAAGATAATGCGGTAATCCGCCGATGGGCTGAATCAGGTATTGGTGCCAGAAATGCCCTGGAATCACAGGGTTTACTGCAGCTGAAAAATACCAGATGCGCGCATAAGCTATGCCTGGAATGCAGCATAGGACATCAATTGCTAAAACAGCCATTCCAGGAGGCATAAAGAAAGAATTTATATCTTTGCTTTGCTAAGTACAATAAAACTAAAGCTTGGAAACTTCCAGTAAAAAAAAGATCCTTACAGCCCTTGCCATATTGATGATAATCATCATTATTGGTGTGACAGGCTATATGATAATAGAGGGGGATGACTTTCTCAACGCACTTTACATGACTGTGATCACCACATCAACTGTAGGGTTTGGAGAGATCCATAGGCTGAGTCCTGGCGGAAAAGTATTTACGATGTTTCTGATCCTGTCAAGTTTCGGAACTTATGCCTATGCTATTTCGATCATTACCACCTACTTTGTTGAAGGCCAAATGGCAGGATTTTTCGTTGGAGGTGCCAGAAATAAATCTAAAGTCAAAAAAATGGACAAGCATGTTATTATCTGCGGTTTTGGCCGAAACGGGCAACAGACTGCACATGAGCTCATTGCCCATGGACAAGCATTTGTTATTATCGAAAACAATCATGATTTGATCATGCATCACCTGGGTAAGGATTTTCGTTTTGTGGAAGGGAATGCCACCGAAGATGAGATACTTGAAAAAGCAAATATTAAAGTTGCAAAGGCACTGATCACAACCCTCCCGAATGATGCAGATAACCTCTTTGTTGCCCTCACAGCCAGATCTCTGAATCCCGACATGATCATCATCAGCAGGGCATCTACCGAAAGTTCAGAGAAGAAACTGAAAATAGCCGGGGTTAACAATGTAGTCATGCCGGAACGAGTGGGCGGAGCGCACATGGCAAGCCTGATAGCCAAACCTGACGTCATGGAATTCCTTGACAGGCTGTCGGTACATGGAGATGCCCCCACAAACCTGGAAGAGATCGTTTGCAGTGAGCTCCCCCTTCATGTGCTTGACAAGACCATCTATGAGATAGGGATCCGTAAAAAGACAGGTGCCAATATTATCGGATTTAAAACTACGCACGGTGAGTTTATCCTTAACCCGTCTCCGGATCTCAAAGTATCCAGAGGATCCAAGCTTTTTGTACTTGGAACGCCGGAACAAATTGCCAGTATGAAAAAAATGATAAAGGAAGAATTATCCTGAACAACGGCTCCTGGTATCCTCCAGGGCTGCTTCCGTTCCAAATACGATGAGTATATCCCCACATTTAAGGTATGATTCCCCATGTGGGATAAACTTATTAATGCCCCGCTGGACAAGAATCAGCATACAGTCCTTATGGAAATGAAATTCCTGAACCTGCATGCCTCCCACCTGCTTATTTGTAATTGAGATCTCTTCCATATTAAAGTTTTCAAAAGTATCAATCAGCGTTTGATAGGTCCCCGGCCGCAGGATCAGGTTTTCAATGGTGGCTGCCAGTGTACGCCTGACATCCATTATTTCAACATTCAGGTGTTTCAACGCTTGTTCAATTTTGGATTCTGTTGACTTGGAGATCAGGTTCTCATGATGAAATTCTTTTCGGATCATTTCACATATTCTGATATTCTCCTCATCATTTCCGGAATGTACGACAATATAATCAGAAGACTGAAGGCCCAGCTTCCTGTAAATATGGACATCGGAGCCCTCCCCCAACACAACTGAAATACCCTTTTGTTTTATTTCTTTATAGCGGCTTTCTTCATGTTCAACAATAATTGCGGTTCGTCCGTGAACCTGTAATCGTCTTGCCAGAAGGACGCCTGTACTGCTGCCTCCTATGATCAGCACTTTCCTTCCTTTTTTCCTGTCAATAGGGTTCATGTTGTTGTAGACCAAAGGTGAGATGAGACATGTGATCACTGCCATGATCACAAAGCTGGCATTGATCCCCTCGGTGATGGCCCCCAATCCAAGTCCTATTGTGGATGCAGCGATGATCAGGCTAAGGCGTGAAGCCATAAGAAAGCCTCCGGCAATGGCCCGCCTCCTGCCAAAAATTCTGGCCCACAGGAAAGAGGGAAGTACCTTGACCAAATATAGCAGGACCAGCAGCATGAGCAGAAAAGGGATCAGGGTGTTATCGAATTCGCCAAGGTGAGCGGGGTTAAATTTCACTCCCACCATGATGAAAAACACCGGTATAAAGAAGCCGAAACCCATCCCGTCAAGCTTAATCATTAAAAGAGATCTCTCTTTATGTAAAAAGAAAGACAGCAAAAGTCCGCTCAGAAAAGCACCCAGAAGGATCACTTCTTCTCCAAGCAGCTGCGCCAGGACAACAAAGACAAGGATGAGCAAAAGGGTTCCCCTGATACTGATTTGCGATGCAGCATGCGAGAGCTGAAATGTGATCTTGCGGAAGATTGTTGCTTCCAACTTTCTTCCCAGTACATAAAAAACATATACCAGGATGAAAAGGGCAAAGACGAGTAACAACTCAGGCCTGAATCCTTTGCCTATGATAAAGGCTGTAAATGTAAAGAGCAGTATGCTCAAAATATCTGCAACCGCTGCGGCCATGATCAGCATTTGGCCATAATGACCCAGGGTCTCTCCCCGGTTCTTCAAAACAGGAAAGATGATTCCAACCGAAGTGGTAACCATGATCAGGGAGAAATACCATACATTCGGAACAAAAACTATCGTCGACAATGCAGTGGCACCAGCATATGACAGACTAAGGGTAAGTATAAAAAACACAAGTCCGACAAGGAGTGGGTTCTTGAGAAATCCCGGCAGGCTTATCTTTCTTCTCGGAAATGAAGCAATGATCTGATCGGTGTTGATCTCAAGACCACTCAGGAACATCAGAAATATAAATCCCGTTAGAGCAAGGAATTCCAGTATCTCCATGCTTTCGGCACTGCTCTGTATAAGCA
The DNA here is from genome assembly GCA_013202965.1 of Bacteroidota bacterium. GTDB lineage: Bacteria > Bacteroidota > Bacteroidia > Bacteroidales > B18-G4 > B18-G4. Next base: position 6,763 of record JABMQZ010000135.1, read on the forward strand.
AATACCTGCCTATGAAAAATCCGGCAATGATCTCCAGGATCACAGCAGGGATACGCTGAAGATGCAACACAGATAACAGCATCGGCACCAACCATGCAATTGCCACTACAACTAGCAATGGAAGGTACTCAAAATCAAAGGATATGTTCAATAAAAAGACACCCAAATCAAACTATTTAGAACGATTATTTACAGTAAATATACAAAGAATTACATTTTAGGCTTGCAAGGATTTTTTATTTTAGCTGCTCCTAAACAAAAAAGATGCACCCTATCCTGCAGGCAATTGATGATGTCATACAGGCATACAACAACTATATTGGTGTTTATGCCGTTCTGGCTATGCTGGTTCCCACCGGTATTTATTTTATCATCAGGCTGAAATTTTTAAATATCACCAAGTTCTGGCATGCCATCAGAGTCGTAGCGGGTAAATACGACAAAAAAGGAGACAAGGGTGATGTCAGTCATTTCAAAGCCTTAACCACTGCACTTTCTGCAACGGTCGGCACGGGAAATATCGTAGGGGTATCTCTTGCCATTTATTTTGGAGGCCCCGGCGCCATATTCTGGATGTGGATCACCGGTTTTCTGGGCATGATCCTGAAGTATTCTGAGTGTACACTTTCTCTTAAATTCAGAAAATTCAATTCAGACGGAAGTGTTTCAGGCGGACCGATGTACTACATGGAATACGGTCTGAAAAAAAAATTAGGCAAGGGCGCCAAAGTTCTTGCAGTTATTTTTGCCATTGCCACGATCCTATGCTCTCTTGGTACAGGGAACATGGCCCAGGCCAATTCCATAACCGGTGCCTTATTTACAAGCTACAACATTGAGACATGGCTATCGGGTATGGTGATCACTTTCCTGGTTTTACTGGTCATTGTCGGGGGCATCAAGCGCATTGCTGAAGTCACCTCCTTACTGGTTCCTTTCATGGCCATATTGTATTTTATCGCTGCCACAACTGTACTGGTTGTTATGTACAAGGACATTCCTGCAGCTTTTGGCCTGATTTTCTATGATGCTTTCCATGGTGAATACGCAAAAGAAGCCGGTCTGCTGGGTGGATTGTTCCTGGCGATGACCTGGGGAATCAGAAGGGGCCTTTTCTCCAACGAGGCAGGGCAGGGTTCTGCAGCAATTGCTCATGCTGCAGCCAAAACCGAATATCCTGCGAGGGAAGGACTTGTTGCTTCACTGGGGCCTTTGGTAGACACCCTGATCATTTGTACCCTTACAGCCCTGGTGATCATCATAACAGGAACATGGAGTACGGACATCATGGGAGTAGGAATGACTATAGAGGGGATGAAAACCGGCTTGGGGAATATCGACATGCACCACTGGGCAGAACATATTGTTACCCTGGGACTGGTACTTTTTGCTTTTTCCACTGTGATCAGCTGGTCATATTACGGAACCCGGGCTGCCAACTACCTCCTGGGCGAAAAATATATCAAGCCTTATCGCTACCTGTATGCCGCTTTTGTTTTTATGGGTTCGGTATTCAGCATTGAGCTGGTCTGGCATTTCGTGGATATGGTCATCACCTTTATGACCATTCCAAACCTTATCGCACTGCTCCTTCTTTCCGGAGTGATCGTGAAGGAGACAAAGAAGTATTTTGATGAGATGAAAAAGCTTAAGAGTTCCTAGTGCCTGATGAAAAGTGAGAAGTAAGAAGTAAAATGAGGATTAGAGGAAATAAGGTACATCATCGGAAAGGATTGATCAGCTTGTTGCTATCCTTATGCTGTTTTCTTGTTCTGGCAAATTTCGCTAATGGCCAGGCCATAGAAGTACAGGATTCAAGTATGGCAGTGGTGGAAGAACTTACACTCAGTCAGCGTATCAACGATACTTTCACCCCCATGGTTGATGCCATGGCAGAGGTTCTTTTCTGGGATCCGTTTTCCTGGGCAGGAGTATACGATGAGAATGTCTATGATGCCCAGGGCGAGATCGTTCTGAACAATGACGGTGAGCCTGTTACCGCCCCGCTGAAGCTGATCGTGCTCTGGCTGATCTTCGGGGGAATATTCTTCACAGTTTTTTTGCGATTTATTAACTTCAGGGGGGTCAGGCATGCCATCGGACTCATCCAGGGAAAATATGACCATCCGGATGACCCTGGAGAGGTAAGCCATTTTCAGGCATTGACCACGGCGCTATCGGCGACGGTGGGTCTCGGCAATATTGCCGGTGTGGCTATCGCGATCACCATTGGCGGGCCCGGGGCGACGTTCTGGATGATCCTGGCAGGTTTTATCGGAATGTCGTCGAAATTCGTTGAGTGTACGCTTGGTGTGAAATACAGAAAAATCAACAAGGAAGGCATTGTGTCAGGAGGTGCCATGTATTACCTTAAATACGGTCTGAAGAAGAAGGGACTTGGCCTTCTGGGCATGGTACTGGCATTCCTTTTTGCATTCATGCTCATTGGCGGCGCGATCGGCGGCGGGAATATGTTCCAGGCAAACCAGGCCTTCAAGCAATTCGAAATTTTCTTCCCCGCTATGGAAAATAATGGTGTGTGGTACGGTGTGACAATGGCCTTTCTGGTAGGTATTGTGATCATAGGGGGAATTAAAAGCATTGCCAGCGTCACTTCAAAGATCGTCCCTTTCATGGCTTTCCTATATATCTTTACGGCAATGATCATCATCGGGATGAACATCTCCTATACAGGGACAGCATTTCAATTGATCTTTGACGGGGCTTTCTCTCCGGAAGCCATGAAAGGCGGATTTATCGGCGTACTGATCTATGGTTTCCAACGGGGAGCTTTCTCAAATGAAGCAGGCATCGGAAGTGCTTCCATCGCACACTCTGCAGCAAAAACAAAAGAGCCGGTCAGTGAGGGAATTGTTGCCCTGCTGGAACCTTTTGTTGATACTGTGATCATCTGCACCATGACTGCCCTTGTGATCATTTTTACCGGATACTGGAATGATCCGAATGGACTCTTAGGGGTACAATTGACATCTGCTGCTTTCAGTTCAGTATTTCCCTGGTTTCCCTATTTACTGCTCATTGCAGTGACTCTTTTTGCTTTTTCCACGCTGATATCCTGGTCATATTACGGACTCAAGGGATTTGATTACTTAGTAGGCGGTTTTGGAAAAAAGATCTTTGGCAGCAGAAAGGTCACCAATTTAATATTTCAATTTATATTTCTGGGATTCATCATAATAGGAGCATCCTCCGATATCACATCAGTCCTGAATTTTTCTGATATGATGATCCTTTACATGGCCTTTCCAAATATCATTGGGCTGATGATCCTGGCTCCCGAAGTGCGAAGTGACCTGAAATCTTACCTGAAGCGGCTGAAAGCAGGGGAGATTAAAAGATACCGCTAAATATTGGCATCTGCTAATTTAAGCACCTCACCCCCCGGCCCCCTCTCCTGAAGGAGATGGGGAGATTGAAGATTGAAGATTGAAGAAGGAGATGGATGATAGAAGATAGAAGAAGTACTTGCAACCCTCAACCCATAACCCAACTCAATACACAACAACCTGTCCTGAGCTTGTCGAAGGGCCCAACACCCAAAACTTATTATGTGACATTTCCGCTTTTTGGGTATTAATAGATATACACCTGGTGCAATGAAGAACATCTTATCCGATGTCACGGATCACATAAAAGCCTATCTTACATTTAATTATGCAGAAAGGCGCGGGCTTATGGTGTTGGTGGTACTGATCCTTATTACTGAGGCTGTAAATGCGGTTTTGCCGGCACTGATAAAAAAGGAAGTATTTGACGCGTCGGTTTTCCGGAAAGATGTCAGGCAATTTGAACTGTCGCTGGCCCGGCCCGATAGCCTGAAGGCCGACACCACCCATGGCAAGCCCCACATCAGAAAACAATACCCAAAATATACTCCTTATAATAAAAAAGTTCGTCCGGAGCGCCCACGAGTGATGATCGAGATAAACACAGCTGACACAGCTCAACTGGTCAAGCTCTATGGAATCGGTCCGGTTTTCGCCAGCCGTATCCTGAAATACCGGGGCATGCTCGGTGGTTTTTTTTCCATTGAGCAATTGCTTGAGGTTTATGGTATGGATAGCGTCCGCTACGCGGGAATTCAGAAGAATGTAAAAGCAGATACATCATTTATCCTGACAATAAATGTAAACACAGCCGAATTCAAAACGCTCCTGAAGCATCCCTACCTGGACTATGAAACAGTGAAAGACATTTGCAACTACCGCGATCGCAAAGGGCCTATTAGCAACATGGATACACTCCGGATTATCATTGGCTATGATCCGATGTTTGAGAAAGTGAGACACTACATTGAATATCGAATAGTGAATAGCGAATAGCGAATAGCGAATAGCGAATAGCGAATAGCGAATAG
>JABMQZ010000136.1 GCA_013202965.1 Bacteroidota bacterium
GATGCCCTTCTTCCGTTAAAGTAGCAAAAACTCCATTGTCTATCCTTCCCGCAGGGATCGGCCGGCCACCACTTAAGGATAACACCTCATTGTAGAGGGTAGAAAAGTTTCCTCCAACCTCATATTTAAAATTCTCTTTTATCTCCCTCCAGAAAATTTCCACTTCAAAGCCACGGTTCAATACCTTGCCTGCATTGACAAAAGGAGGATCTGCACTTCCGCCGCTGGGAGGCAGGGGAACGGGAATAAGCATATCATCGGTATAACGCCAGTAATAATCCGTGATCAAGGTAAGCCTGTTATCGAGGAATGCCATATCGAGACCTATATCATATGTGGTTGTAGTTTCCCATGTTGTGTTTATATTACCAAAAGATGAAACAGCATAGCCATTGTTTGGGAATCCTCCCAGGGGATAATTATATCCTGATTCGATTATAGAAGCATAATTATATAAGCCTATTTCCTGATTACCTGATTGTCCGACACTTAGTCTGGGTTTAAGCTGGGACAGCCAATCAACATTACTGAGGAAATTTTCATTATGCATACTCCATCCTATGGATCCTGAGTAGAAAACGCCCCATCTGTTTTCAGGAGTAAACCTGGAAGAGCCATCTGTTCTGACAACCCCTTCAATAATATATTTATTATTGAAATTATAATTTACACGTGCAAAGCCTGAAAGCAATGACCAGCCTGTTTGCCTTTCATCCGCTCCTTTATAAAGTGACAATCCATTGCCAAGATAGCGCAGGTTAGGAGATTGGTCTGCAAAATCCCGGTCTGATCCTATCTGTTCATGAAAGTTGTTTTTAATTGCCTCCACACCCAGAAGGAAGGAGGTGTTATGCTTTTCATTGAATGTTTTTACATAATTAAGTGTATTTGTCCAATTCCAGGTAAACGCCGTGCCGACCCCTTTAGTCATACTGTTAGGGCTGTTGATCCTATCATCGGTACCCCAGTTTTCGTTAAAACGTTTTTCATCTAGGAATGACATGTTAATACCAAAATCGGAACGAAATTTCAATCCTTCGGTTATTTTAAAGTCAGCAAAGAAATTTCCAAATAAACGGTATGTTTTTGCATACCAGTCGTATTTATCTGCCAGTCCGACAGGATTGTATCCATCACCAAACCATGTATTCAACTTGGCCCGATCATAACCTTCAAACATTGGGAGGTCACTGTACTCCCCATTAGATTCATATACAGGTACCGGGGGTGTTCTGAAGAAAGCATACCTGATAACGCTACCGCCATTACCGCCATAGCCATCACCCGAAGCACCAATAATATCCCGATTGGAATAAGAAAAGGTCAAGTTGGAGCCAACATTAGCCCATTCTGCCAACTCTGTATTAATGGATGTCCTGAAATTTAACCTTTCATAATCAGAGTTGAGAATAATTCCTTGTTGGCTCTGATACCCCCCTCCAATCAGAAAGCTGGACTTTTTATCACCTCCACTGATCGTTAACTGATAATTTTGCATAACAGCCGGACGGAAGATTTCCTCAAGCCAATTTGTGTTGGATAGCTGAGGCCTTATGTCATCAGGAATGGGTTCACGGTCATCTGCCAGGGCGGCTTCATTATATATATTTATATATTGATCTGTATTACACATTGGCGTCAGGCGGCCATGTGTTTGTATCCCTGCATAAGTATTAAAACTGAAGCGTGTTTTACCTGCCTGGCCTTTTTTGGTTTTAATGATGATGACACCATTACCTGCCCTTGCCCCATATATTGCAGCAGAGGCAGCATCCTTAAGGATAGTCATTGATTCGATATCCTCGCTATTTAATATTCCGGTAACGTCCTTCGTTGGAACACCATCAATAATATATAAAGGATCATTATTATTAATGGTACCAAGACCTCTGATCCTTACCTTGATGCTTTCGCCCGGTGCACCAGAGGTCTGACTCACCTGCACACCAGCTGCTTTTCCTTGCAGGACCTGGTCAATACTTGTAACAGGCAGCCTTGTTATTTCCTGGGGTTTTATCGTAGAAATGGCTCCGGTAATATCGCTTTTCTTTTGCACACCATACCCAACCACGACTACCTCCTGCAACATTTCAACTTCTTCAAGAAGGACGACATCATGTGTCATAGTCGCTCCCGGGTTCACAGGGATCTGAAATTTTCGAGAAGTAAAACTAATGAAAGAATATATTATGGTCAGGGAATCACCTGCAAGCTCACCTTGTTTTATAATCAAGGTATATGCTCCAAAGATATCTGAAGTGGTGCCGATAGTGGTCCCTTCGACATAGATAGAAACACCAGGCAATTCAATGCCTTCCTCGTCGATGATTTTCCCTGTAATGGTTTGCGAAAAAGCGGATAAGTTAAATGCAAATACCAATATAATGAGAGCAAGCCCCCTGTAGAGAGTCTTCATAATAAATCTATTATGTATGTATATCTGTAATTTTCTACACTTGAATACTCACAATAAAATTCCTCACTCCAATGCTTCGAATCACTAAATTATTGTCATTCAAGGCAAATATACAGAATTGACACAGGTTTAGCAAGTAATTAATATAAAATTTGCATCAATTTGTTAACAGCTGAAATATAAGTTTTTCTGTATATAGATAGATTGGTGAATCGGTAAATTAATATTATAAATCCCTGCTGAAATATTAACTATCCGCTATTAAAATGACAATTCCGGAGCCAGTTTACGGCTTTGAGTATAGGGTATAAGGCATAGGGCATAAGGCATAGGGCAAAAGTAAAAGGAGTTTATTGCTACAGATGGAAGTCGAATTCCAGCACCCAAGCTATCAATCTACTTCGATTTTATTACCTTTACGTAGTCTATCAAACCATGAATTACCACGATCTATTAAATATCCTGGAGCTTATTCTCCTTGCGGCAGTCTTTGTATTCCTGTTCAGGTTTGTATTTATGAACTACGCTTCAAAGGTCAGGAAACCACTGGCATGGACGCAGGCTGTGCGAAGGGGTAAGCTCTCCCGGGAACTTATAAAGGCCGAAAGGAAATATACCGATAAAATCCGCTTTTATAATCTCTGGTTACAGACTGAAAGACTGCGAAAAGATGGCATTGAAGGGTCTTTTGCTGAACTGGGGGTCTACAAAGGCGAGACTGCCAGGCTCATGCACTTATGTGCTCCTGAAAAAATACTTCATCTGTTCGATACCTTTGAAGGATTTCCTGCAACTGACCTTAAAGACGAATCGGGAAAAGCAGCAGCATATACTACACAACACTTTGCCGATACAGGGCTTGAGAAAGTAAAGCGCTACCTGGGCGAACACCCGGAAATTATATACCATCAGGGACACTTCCCTGAGAGTGCAAAAGGTATGGATAATGAAAAGTTTGCCCTTGTAAGCCTCGATGCTGACCTGCACAAGCCCACCAAAGCCGGACTGGAATTTTTCTATCCCCGCCTGTCACCCGGCGGTGTGATCCTGATCCATGACTATAATGCCGACTGGCCGGAACTCATGAAGGCCGTTGATACATTTTGCAACAGCATACCCGAGAGCCTTGTCCCTGTTCCCGATGCGGATAGCACGGTAATGATTGTGAAATGAAAATGCCATTCGTATTCAAACATGGTGTGCTTTGATCGCAGACCTGTTGATAAAGGTGATTAGGGCAAAACCCAAAAGAAAGTGGTCATTCTCTGGTATAGTTTCATTAGTAAGACAACACCTTATAGAATATATTCACTTAAGAAATTACCTGGAAAATCCTGAAGCCATTTTCAGACACTTAAGAATCCTTTAAAAATACGAACCACCAAACCTACCTTGTAACCAAAATGGTCAATGGGGGCTAGAATTTTATTAATCTAAATCAAATCCTAATAAATCAATGCTTTTAAAGGTAAAATTGTTTAATTTTAGGTTCTATCGAACACCAGTGAATTAAAAATTAGAAACATGATACTACTTAAAAAAGTTTTGTTAGCGACAGATTTTAGTAAATCGTGTGAAAACGTTGTAAAAAATGCAATAGGTTTGGCTAAAACAATTCAATCGAAGATCATCCTTGTTCATGTACTGCCTGATGACATCATAAACGAAAAAGCAAAGTTGCTCCTTAACGAAGCAGCGACAAGGGAGTTGGGAGTGATAAATGACAGGATTAAAAGCGAAGGTATAAAAACAGACGAACCTATTCTGGAATATGGTAGCCACTACGATAAGATTATTCAAACGGCAGATAACATCAATGCCAATGTGATCATGATTGGATCTGGTGAAAAATTAAAAAATGATGTTTTTCAATTGGGTACAACTGCCGAAAAAATTATCAGGAAAAGCGACAAACCAATATGGGTTGTAAAAAAAGATAATCCCTTAAATATAAAAAATATCCTTTGTCCTATTGATTTTTCCCCCGAATCGAAACGTGCATTGAAAAATGCAATTACCATAACACGCAAGTTTAAAGCCAGGTTAATTATTATTAGTGTTTACGAATTGTACTACTCTGGTTTATTAAGGATAAAACATGATTGGGATGAAGAAAATGAAAATATACGTTCCGAGCATTTAAGGAATTTCAACTCGTTTTTAGAGGATTTCAATTTAATTGACCTAAACTGTGACAAAGAAATCCAAAGTGGTGATCCGGCTATAGAAATACTCGAAGCAATTTCAAGGCACAAATCTGATCTCCTTATTATGGGTACTACAGGAAAATCCGGTTTAAGCAGACTGATCATGGGTAGTGTAACCGAAAAAGTTATAAGGGAAGTACCATGCTCGTTTATTACCCTAAAATCCAAAGATATTATCGACCTGCAATTAGAAACTAAGATTCGCGATATTGAGAGCCATTGTAGAACTGCCAGACAACTTATGAAAGACGGTTTTTTAAAGGAATCAATTTATGAGTTTAAGGTTTGCTTAAGTATAAACGACATGCACATACCTTCGCTAAATGGCATAGCAAAAGTTTATGAAAAATTAGACGACAATGAGAATGCCGAACAATACAAAAATATGGCAAGGTATGTCCTGTCCAAGATTTGGGACAGGAAAATAGAAGCCGAAATACGCAAATTCTATAAATTTTAAAAAATATCATGGCAAATAAGATTCTTGAACTAACGGAAAAAATATACAACGAAGGAGTTGAAAAAGCAAAAAAGGAAGCGGAACTGATTATTGCAAATGCAAAAAAGGAAGCCGACAACATTATTAATGCTGCAAAAAACGGAGAAAAAGAAATTGCTGAACAAGCACAAAAACAAGCAGATGAGCTTAAAAAAAATACAGATTCAGAAATACATTTGGCTGCACGGCAATTTATCAGTAACTTAAAACAACAAATTACCGGGCTTATTACAACTGCACAGGTCGAAGTCCCCATAAAAGATGCTTTCAAAGACGAAATATTTGTAAAAAATATCATCCTTACGGTTATTAAGAACTGGAACCCGCAGAAGCCGGAAGAATTAAATATCAGCTTGCTGCTTCCACAAAAAGAAGAAAAAGAGCTTACGGATTTTTTTAATAATAAGGCAAAAGAATTCTTAGATTCAGGCCTTGAGATTAACTTTGATCCGAGTATTAAAAGCGGTTTCAAGATCGGGCCAAAAGACGGTAGTTATTACATAAGTTTCACTGATAAAGATTTTGAAAATTATTTTAAAAATTATTTCAAAGACAGAACAAAGAAAATGATTTTTGATTGATAATTGACGAATAACTGAAGTTTTACCAAATTTATCTATATGGATTTAACAATGTTTAAAAGAAACTATTATTGTTTGGTTGCGGGACTTCCCGATATAATAATTGAAGTAAACAAACCGGGGGATACAAGCCATGAGTTTAAAAATGAACTTGCTGAGCAACTGCATACATCTGATTACAAATTGGCTGAATTACTTTATCTGCATTACGATAATAAAAATTTGTTAAATCTGCTTTTAAAACAAGATAAGCGGTTTATTACTCTTGGAAATTACACAGCAGAATATTTGGAGGAACAAATTAAAGAGCCCACTAACATTGTTGATTATATGAAACATCTAATCTTCAATTTTAAGGCTGGAACTTCCGGAAATTCAAATTTGAACAGTGAAAACGAATTGCAAAGCCTGTACTACAAGTATGTTTTGCAAACGAAAAATGATTTCTTAGAGCAATGGTTCATGTTCGACAGGAATATGAAAAATATTTTAACCGCTGTAAATTGTCGTAAATATGGTTATGATACCGAAAAGCAACTTATCCCTGTTGAGTACAAAAACGAAGTATATGAGACTCTTATCAAGAGTAGCCCAAAAGCGGATTTATTTGTAGATGAAGTTCCTTATGCAGATAAAATATTGCAGATCGCAGAATCCGAAATGGATATATCAGAGAAAGAAAAAGCCCTCGACAATATAAAGTGGAAATTCCTTGATGAGCATACGTTTTTTAATTATTTTACCATTGAAAAAATATTAAGCTTTGTAATTAAATTAAAAATAGTTGAACGTTGGATTGAACTTGATAATGAAACGGGAAAAGCGCTTTTTACCAAATTGATAAACGATATAAAAATGAGCTATAATTTCACTGAGGAATATAGTGTAAAAAGATACATTTAAATATATGAGTACAATAGGTAAAGTTGCAGGTATTATAGCAAATCTCGTAATTGTTGAGGTTGACGGGCCAGTTTCTCAAAACGAGATTTGTTATATCAAAATGAGTTGTGTGAAACTAATGGCAGAGGTTATTAAAATTAGCGGAAAAAATGCTTATGTCCAGGTATTTGAAAGCACAAGGGGGTTGAAACCAGGCACAGA
>JABMQZ010000137.1 GCA_013202965.1 Bacteroidota bacterium
ATGTATGTAAGTAAGTAAGTAAGTAAGTAAGTAAGTAAGTAAGTAAGTAAGCGGTTACTCTTCAACATTTGAATAAACGAATTAGAATTCTTATTAGAAACAGAATTTTCAAATTTGAAGCCTAATATACGATATTTTTTATTCTATTGCAACAACAAGTAGTTGATAGCAGAATTTTTTTACATTTCGGACTGATTATGGTAATTGATAATTATTCGGATTTCTCCCTTCGAGAAATGACAATTAAATGTGGGGATGCTAGAAATGAACTAATTATATTTGCTTTACTTTTCTATTTCCAAAACAAGAGGACAATGATCCGAATGATGAGCATCGGGAAGGATCAGGGCACGCCTGAGATTATCTTTCAAAGATTCACTTGCCATATGATAATCAATGCGCCAGCCCAGGTTTTTTGCACGGGCATTGGCACGATAGCTCCACCATGTGTAATGATGAGGTTCATCATTGAAATAGCGGAATGTATCAATAAACCCGCTGTCGATAAAGCCACTTATCCATTCCCTTTCTTCCGGGAGAAAACCGGAACTGCTTGCATTTCTGATTGGATCATGAATGTCGATGGGCTTGTGACAAATATTATAATCGCCTGACAGGATCAGCTTCGGGCGATCTTTTTTCAATTCATTAATGTATTGCTGAAAATCATCTAACCATGTCATTTTAAAGGCCTGCCGTGCTTCGCCACTGGAACCGGAGGGATGATACACGCTCACCACGCTGATATCGCCATAATCAGCCCTGATGAACCGTCCTTCATCATCATATTTTTGAATTCCCATACCGTATTCAACATGATCAGGTTCTTTTTTTGTTAGTATCGCTACCCCACTATAACCTTTTTTTTGAGCCGAATACCAATAGCTTCTGTACCCGAGTTCCTCGATGTCGAACAGAGGAACCTGTTCAGGCCGGGCTTTGGTTTCCTGTATGCATACAATATCAGCATCCACTGCCCTGAGCCAGTCGGGCAAGCCTTTTCGAATAGCTGCCCGTATGCCGTTTACGTTATAAGAAACGATTTTCATGTGATTTTGCTTTAGCAGCGAAGATACAAAAAATGACCTCACAGGTAGGGGGACCTCACAGGTCCTGTAAAAAACATATTGCCGGCTTTAGGAATATAAGCTCATTTTCCCTTAAATTCGCAGCTGTTTACCAGTAGTGTATGAGAAGAACATCTGTATTGCGGCGTTTCCTGATCTGGCGGATAAGGCATATGAGCCAGAAGAACTTTATTATGATCCTGAGCGTGATCATTGGGGTTCTTGCAGGATTGGGTGCGGTGCTGATTAAAAACGGGGTACACCTGATCAGGGATCTGCTCACAAGTAACATTGTGACAGATTACCAGAATTACCTGTTTTTTATATTGCCTTCCATTGGGATCCTGATTGCTGTGATCTATACACGTTTTATTGTACGACGGCATGTAGGGCATGGCATACCAAGTGTGCTGTTTGCCATTTCCCGCACACATGGAGTGATCAAGCGACATAATATATTCTCATCCATTATCACCAGTGTTTTTACAGTTGGTTTTGGAGGATCGGTTGGGCTTGAAGGCCCGACAGTTGCAACAGGAGCTGCCATAGGTTCCAACATCGGGCAGATGTTCAGGTTGAATTACAAACAGATCACGCTTCTCTTAGGCCTGGCAAGTGCTGCAGCCATGTCTGCTATTTTCAAAGCACCTATTGCGGCGGTGGTTTTTGCCATAGAAGTGATCATGATCGACCTGACCATGGCTTCATTGATACCCCTGCTCATTGCATCAGTAATGGGCGTGCTGACCTCGTATTTTTTCCTTGGCCAGGCGGTGATGTACCCTTTTGATATCAAAGTGGGATTCGTACTGGAAGACATCCCTTATTACATTCTCCTTGGACTGTTAGCCGGCCTCATTTCAGTATACTTTACAAAAATGTACATCTTCACAGAATCCACTTTTGCAAAGGTGAAAAAATGGTACTTGAAATGGCTTGCCGGTGGTGTGATCCTCGGTATTCTGATCTTTCTTTTTCCATCTCTTTATGGTGAAGGATATGGTGCTGTGAACGCATGTCTGAAGGGAGATTACAGCCCACTTTTTAATAACAGCCTCTTTTACTCTTTTAATGAGGAGATCATCATGGTATTTGTCCTCTTCCTGATGATCCTGTTCTTTAAGGCCATAGCCACTTCAGTAACATTTGGTGCCGGTGGAATTGGCGGAATATTTGCCCCTACACTATTTATGGGAGCCTATACCGGACTTTTCTTCACCACCTTCCTGAAATACCTGGGTATCGGCCACCTGAATGCAAGTAATTTTGCCCTGGTCGGGATGGGAGGGCTCATTGCCGGTGTGCTCCATGCCCCGCTTACTGCGGTCTTCCTTATTGCAGAGATCACTGCGGGTTACCAACTGTTCGTTCCCCTGATGATTACGGCTACCATATCATATGCAACAATAAGAATATTTGTCAAGAATTCCGTTTATACTCACCAGCTTGCAAGACGCGGCGAACTGATTACCCACCATAAGGATAAAGCCATCCTGAGCATGATGAAAGTGGATAAGCTGATTGAAAAAAACTTCAAAACGGTTAAACCTGACGATATGCTGAGAGATCTCGTGAAAGTGATCGCCGATTCAAAAAGAAATATTTATCCGGTCATTGACGAGCAAGGCCACTTTTATGGCATCATCTTTCTGGATGATATCCGCAACATCATGTTCAAACCTGAGTTATATGATACCACATCTGTCAGCAGCCTGATGTTTATGCCGTCAACATATGTTGATCCTGAAGAGTCGATGGAGGAAGTTGCCAAAAAATTTCAGCAAACTCAGAATTATAACCTGCCGGTGCTCAAGGACGGGAAGTATATCGGATTTATCTCAAGGGCAAATGTTTTTTCTGAATACCGTAAATTACTCAAGGATTTCAGTGACGAATGATGAAGGTGCCGGGTTCCGGGTACCAGGTTCAGGGAGGTAGACTAAGTGATATAGAGACTTAGGGACTTAGTGAAGGTGTGGGGCGTGTGGGGAGATATGATTAGAATAGTGAGAATCTGACGTAACGTTTCGGGTTAATGCGGATATCTTCCATCAGGAGGTGAAGTTGTTCAGCCGATTCCTGGAGGTCTTTATACAGTTCTTCATCGTTGATAAGCATCCCGAGAGAACCTTCCCCTTTATTGATCTTTTCAACAATCAGGGCTACGTCTCCCATGACGCGGTCAATTTTAGCAAAAGTGCGTGGAATTTCTGCCTTGGCCAGCGAATCGGAAAGTGTGGAAAAATTGGCCAGGATATTGTCGATGTTTTCTTCGTTCTTGCTAATGGTGGTGGTGATGGATTCCAAATTAGACATGATCTGCGACAGCTTTGTCTTCTGAGCTGCCACCAGTGTGTCAAGATTGTAAGAAGCGCTCTCCAGGTTGGCAAATGTTTGCTCAATACTGGCTATGCTGTTCGACAGGTTTTCTTTAGCTTTCTCGTTAAAGATGGCCTTGATCACGGTCACCACTGAGTCGATAGACATGATGAGCTCTTCGGCTTTTAATTTCAGTGGCGCGATTTGCTGGTTAACAGCTTCCTTGAGGCTGGCCTCAACCCTGGTGTACAGGGTATCTCCGTTTCTGATAAACAGGGAGTCATCTCCCAACTTAAGATCAATGGCTTTGGATCCCATCAGGTCGGAACTGTAAATGAGCGCCACTGAATTCCTGGGGATGGGGATCTGTGTTTCCATGGTGATCTCTACGATGATATTCCCGGAAAAACCCGGTTCGAAATAAATATCGGAAACCTGCCCTACTTTAAGGCCATTGATAGAAACCGGGTTTGCTCTGTCAAGTCCGCTTACCTGCTCATAAACGGCATAGACAATCCGTTGCTCCTTAAAAAGGTTGAATCCTTTCAGGAAGCTGAAACCCCAGATAAATAAGGCCAGGGCTATGATGAAGATCAATCCGATGCTTATTTCCCGTTTATACTTCAAAATACAATGGTTTCACACAAAGTTAACTCATTTTACTCGGAAATATTCTTTCGGGTTACATTAATTCATAGGAAAGCAGGGGATGCGGAACAAAATTTATTGCCCGCTTAACTTTCTGGCTTCCTCCACACCAATCCTTTCTCCGTCTTTAAAGGCAACGATAAAAGCATCTCGGTATTTTTTGTTCAGTCTTAGCTGGTTCTGAATCCTGATGGCTGCCCCAAAGGATGTTTCGTTACCCGAGGTGTACTTATACAAACCATTGTGCACGTATTCCATAACATCCTCCACATCCTTGAATTTAGCCAGGGATTTTTTTCTGGAGGAGGAAGTAAATTGAACCCTGAACCTGATATCGTATTTGGACAGATCCCCGGTGGTTTGGTCTGAGCTGGCCATTTTTGCACTATTCGCAGGGTCTTCAAGCATGAGTTTATATTCCTTGAATGCCCGGTAAATTGCAGAGGCCAGATAGAACTGACCATCGTCCGACATCAGGTAACGTTCATCATTTGGATTGGACAGGAACCCGGTTTCGATCAGGATACCCGGCATAGCAGTTTTATACAATACCCAGAAGCCTGCCTGCCAGACCCCGCGGTCTTTTAACTTGACCCTTTCACGAAACTGATCCTGCACATTTGATGCAAGGATCAGGCTGCTTTCAAGATATGCATTCTGGAACAGCGTTAGGGTGATATAGTCCTCATCCCTGTTTGGGTCGAAACCATCATACATATCGGAATAGTTTTCTTCTTTCAGGATCGCGGCATTCTCCAGTTTTGCCACTTCAAGGTTGGCCTGACTTTTATGCAGTCCCATCACGTAAGTTTCAGTACCGTATGGTTTCGAAGAGTTATTTGCATTGCAATGAATGGAAATAAACATATCAGCCTCATGGTCATTGGCAATTTGTGCACGTTTATGCAATTCAATGAATACATCGGTTTTACGGGTGTAGATCACCTCAACATCGGGGAGGTTCTTTTCAATATATTCACCTGTTTTCAAGGCTATGGACAATGCGATGTCTTTTTCTTTCACATGCTTGCCAATCGCACCCGGATCTTTACCTCCGTGCCCTGCATCAATCACTACCTTTCTGACCTTATGCTGGGCAATGATTTCATGTGGCTGAAACAGCGCAATGCAGAGTATACCAAAAATTAAAACAATACGTTTCACCTAAGGAATAATTTAATTAGCTTTGAACCATAAAACCGGCAGTTTTCAAGTTGTCCGGCAATAAATTGACATTGCTGCAATTACAAAAATAATACTTAATTCATAGTCAACAAACTTGATTTGTTCACCAACTTATTAACAAATTACCGGCTTATATATTGCCTCCTGATCCCGGGCTTGCTACTGTATGCCAGTATCACAACAGCACAACAGGAAGATATCCTGTATGTTTCTGACAGCCTGTCCGGTGAACAAGTGATAAATCTTCCCGATACCATATTTACAAAACCGGATAGTTTACTTACTGCCGACAGCATAATTATTTTTGATACCATCGCTGCATCTGCCGAAGGACGGGTGATCAATATTGACAGCATTCCTGCCTGGAATGAAGACCAGCCACCTGCAATCTCCCCCAGTGCCCTTACTTACCGGGTAGATTTTAACTCAGTGGATTCTCTGCGTTTTGACATGCATGAGCAAAAAGTTTACTTGTATCAGGAAGCGAAGATCGATTATGACGACATCAGCCTGAAGGCAAATTATGTGGAGATAGATTTTAATAAAACAGAGATATATGCCCAGGGGCTTCCCGATTCCACAGGAAAAGAACGAGGCCAGCCGATCTTTATTCAGGGAGAATCGGAATTCCGTTCCCGGACCATGAGATATAATTATGATAGCAAGAAAGGACTGATCAAGGATGTGATCACACAGGATGGAGAAGCAACGATACGGGGGCAGGTAATCAAAAAGATGCCTAACAATGAGGCCCATATCAAGGGAGGTTCTTATTCGACATGCCCAAGCTGCGAAAACCGCGATTATGAATTCAGGTACTTCAAATCTAAGGTAATCCCCGATAAACGAATCGTTACAGGCCCGGCATACCTTGTTATTGAGGAAGTTCCCACTCCATTGTTTCTGCCATTTGGGTTTTTCCCTATACGGAAAGGGCAGCATTCGGGAATCCTTCTTCCCACTTGGGGTGAATCAGCTGAGAGAGGCTTCTACTTTGAAAACGGGGGATATTACTGGGCAGTGAGTGACTACCTTGATTTTAAACTTGTGGGGGATATCTACACCAAGGGAAGCTGGGCCATCAAACCATCAACCCGGTATAGGAAAAAATATAAATACAATGGGAATTTCGATTTTACCTATGCCATCAACATCATTGGGGAAGAAGGCCAGTCTAATTATCGGCGCGACAGGGATTACCAGATCAGGTGGCGGCATCTGCAAGATCCCAAAGCAAGGCCAAACAGTTCGTTTACAGCAAACGTTAACATTCGGAGCCGTAAATCGAATTACTACAACCCTACCACTGCCCAGGATTATCTATCCAATACATTTCAGTCAAGTATTGCCTACCAGACCAGTTTTGCCGGTAAGTATTTCCTGACTGTTAATGCAAGTCACAGCCAGAATACACAAACAAAACTGATGACGCTCACATTGCCGGAACTATCTTTCAATGTAAACAGGTTTAACCCGTTTCGGAAAAAAAGCCGGTCCGGAAAAATGAAATGGTGGGAAGATATCAGTGTAAACTATACCGTTAATTTCAAAAATACCGTAATAATAGAAGATAGTCTGCTGTTCAAGCCGGAAACATGGAATAAGATGCAAAATGGCTTCAAACACAGCATCCCGATAAGCAGTTCCATAAAGTTGCTGAAGTATTTTACCTGGACAAACTCTATCAGGGTGAACGACAGGATGTACTTCAGTACCATTGAAAAAAACTGGGTGGATGATACACTTTTTATGAATAATGATACGATTGTGGGTTATGTAAAAGAAGATACTTTACGGGGATTCAAAAATGCCTTGGATGCCAGCTTTTCAACATCCATCAACACAAAAATTTATGGGATGTACCAGTTTGGGAAAAACTTTCCCATAAGGGCTATCAGGCATGTTATCACACCTAAAGTGGCTTTTACCTACACACCGGATTGGGGAGACCCGAAATGGGGCTATTATAAATCTTATTATGATCCTAATCTGGATAGGGATGTTGAATATTCCATCTTTGAGGGTGGCATTTATGGTTCTCCTCCTAAAGATAAGTCGGGGAGGGTGTCCTTCTCGCTAAACAATAACCTGGAGATGAAGGTTCGATCGAAAAGGGACACCATTACCGGCACCAAAAAGATCAAGCTGATCGATAATTTTGCGATCCAGACAACCTACGACGTAGCCAAAGATTCCCTGAATTGGTCAAAATTGAAACTCAGTGGCCGGACTACTTTATTCAAAGGCTTTGATATAAGGTATTCGAGCAGCTGGGATCCGTATATCCTGGATTCAACGGGAACTCGTAATATTAACAAATTTGAGTGGGACGTGAACAGGCGCCTGTTCAGGCTTGACCAGACCAACTGGAATTTTAGTGCTAACCTGAGGCTGAACCCTGATTTTTTCAAAAAGAAAGGCGAACAAACGAGTACAAGGAAGGATGAGGTGGAAGAGAGGATGGAAGAGATGGCGGGCGACATAGAAATGTCCGAGGAACTGGAAAGTATTTACAATAATTATGATGATTACATCGACTGGGACATCAAATGGAACCTGAATATCACATATAACCTGGTGTATTCAACAACGCTTAAATATACCAATCAGGTGAATAAAGAGAAGCAGGAAAATTTGGTTCAAACTCTTGGACTGAGTGGGGATTTCAACGTTACGCCAAAATGGAAAATCGGTTTCAGGACCGGATGGGATTTTGAAGCCGCTGAGCTTTCCTACACCTCCATCAACATTTATCGCGACCTGCATTGCTTCGAGATGCGCTTTAACTGGATCCCTATCGGTGGCAGACAATCATGGAACTTTGCCCTCAACGTGAAAGCAAGTATGCTGCAGGATCTCAAACTACAACGGAAAAAAGATTTCAGAGACTATTAATAAGTTTTGAATTTTGAGTTTTAAGTTTTGAATAACTATAAACTCCATACTCACCGCTCTTCACTACCAACCTTCACTTGGATCTAATCATTAGGATTTCATCCTCAAAAAGCCTCGCCCCCCATCCCTCACGCCCCGTACCCTCTTCTCCTATATCTTCACCTCCGTTCCAATCCCCTTTTCCACAGCCTTATCATATATAAGCTTTGCTGTGGCAGTGTCCTGTATGGCCAGCCCGTTGGATTTGAATACCGTGATCTCTTTGTCATTAGCACGTCCTTTTTTCCTTCCGGTAACGATCTCTCCGAGTTCGGCATAGAAATGAGTTTCATGAATCTCTCCGGCATTTAGCGGGATGATGATGTCACCAGCTTCATTGAAGCAGGCTTCTCTGGAATCACCAATGAATTTTGACCGTTTAACGATCTCTGTATCCAGTTCCCTGGCATTGGGTGTATGACTGCCGATCCCGTTAATATGTGTGCCTTCCTTCACCAGGGAGCCGTCAAAAATTGGCGTGGGGGAAGAAGTAGCCGTACAGATAATATCTGCCTGCAGCAGTTCTCCCGGCGATGCGGCAATGATGATCTCAATGCCAAGTTTTTCATGCATCTGTTTTGCAAATTTTTTGGCTGCTTCCTCATTGATGTCATAAGCCCATGCCTTGCTGATATCCCGAACTTCACATACCGCCCACAATTGCATCTGGGCCTGAACACCGCTTCCAAATATCCCGGCTGTCATGCCTTTTTCGTCGCGTGCCAGATATTTTGTGGCCACCCCGCTGGCAGCCCCGGTGCGCATGGCAGTCAGGAAACCTCCGTCCATGATGCAGATCACATCACCGGTTTCAGGGTCCTGGAGCAATACTTTCCCAATAGTAGTAGGCAAATGGTGCTTTACAGGATTATCCTTAAAAACAGTTACCACTTTGCATGCCAGGGCTTTCATCTCCTTAAGATAAGCCGGCATATAGAGGGCAAGCCCTCCGGGAGGTTTGATATTGGAACGCATAGGCATGTCTGCCGTGCCGTTGGCCAGCTCGGCAAAGGCAGCTTCAACAACATTAATGCAATCTTTCATGTCGAGGACGAAGGCCACTTCGTCGCGGTTTAAAATAAGAGTCATAATTTCTGATTATTACTAATAATATTTACAATTAAATTGAGTCAATAAATATACTAAAAATATCTTGGAACTGAATATGAACACACCAGACTTATTAATGACAGAAAAAACTTTAAATTTGCTCATTGAGTATCAATAATCCGAAGCAGATTTTTGCTTTATATCAATAAATATATGAAAAAGACCGTCAATATTTCAGATGCACCGAAGCCTATAGCACCATACAGCCAGGCCATCCTTGCAGGAGATACATTATACATATCAGGGCAGATCGCCATTGATCCGTATACAGGAAAGCTGGTGGAAGGAGGAGCTGCGGTGCAAACAAAAAGGGTAATGGAAAATATCCGTGCTATTTTGAAAGAGGAAGAAATGGATTTCAGCCATGTGGTCAAATGTTCTATCTTCATGTCGGATATGGAACTTTACAAGGATGTGAACGATGTTTATGGGAGTTATTTTCAGGTCGACCCACCTGCACGTGAGGCCATCGCCGTAAAGGGGCTTCCAATGAATGTGGATGTTAAAATATCGTGTATTGCAGTAAAATAAATATCGAATATCGAAAATATGCCAGTAACCAGTAACCAGTAACCAGTAACCAGTAACAAAATCTCAAATATATGAAACGCTTAATTCTATCTCTAACACTTATTATAAGTATTGCCCTTACCCGTGCCGACGAAGGCATGTGGATCCCGCTTTTGCTGGAGCAGTTAAATGAAAAGGAAATGCAGGATTTGGGCTTCAAGCTAACGGCTGAGGATATATACAGCATTAATCACAGCTCCATGAAAGATGGTATTGTGATCTTCGGTCGTGGGTGCACGGCTGAGATCGTCTCGGACCAGGGCCTGATCCTGACCAATCACCATTGCGGTTATGGAGCAATCCAACGGCATAGCTCACTGGAGCAGGATTATCTTACCGATGGCTTCTGGGCCATGAGCAGGGAGGAAGAACTTCCGAACCCGGGCCTTACGGTGACCTTCCTGGTGAGAATGGAAGACGTTACGGAGAAAATGCTCGAAGGGATCACGGCTGATATGACTGAAGCAGAACGCAGTGATAAATTAAAGGAAAATAAAGATACCATAGAGGCTGAAGCTATAGAAGGGACCCATTATCAAGCACGGGTAAAGCCTTTTTATTATGGAAATGAGTTTTATATATTCATTACTGAAACATACAAAGATGTCAGGCTGGTGGGTGCCCCGCCATCCAATATTGGCAAATTCGGTGGTGATACGGATAACTGGATGTGGCCCAGGCATACAGGCGACTTTTCTGTTTTCAGGATCTATGCCGATTCGAATAACCAGCCTGCAAAATATTCAGAAAACAATATCCCGTTCACACCCAAATACCATTTTCCGATCAACATACAGGGTGTGGAAGAGGATGATTTTACCTTCGTATTCGGATACCCTGGTTCAACCCAACAATATATCCCGGCTTGCCGGATAGAGCACATTTCTGAGGTGGTCAACCCGATTCGTATAAACTTTCGCCACCAGCGTTTGGATATCATCAAGAGCTATATCGACAGGGATGATCTTGTAAGACTGCAATATGCTTCCAAGTCCGCAGGGATTGCAAATGGCTGGAAAAAATGGATAGGAGAGAACAAAGGAATTGAACGTACAAAGGTTATTGCAGAAAAACAGGCCGAAGAAAAAGCTTTCACTCAATGGGCCGAGGCCGATTCTGATAGAAAAAAGCAATTCGGCGGAATCATCGATGCCTTCAATCAATTGTATGCGGAAATTTCTCCCCTGGAAGAGGAAATGGTCCTTATGTCGGAATCTGCTTTCGGTGTGGAAATCTTACGCTATGCAAGAAGCTTTTCCAGCCTGGTCCGGCTTTGCGAAAATAAGGAAATCCCTGATGAAGAAATTACCGAAGGGATTGATAAGCTGAAAAAAGCAGCAATAAGCAATTTTAAAAATTACCATCAAGCCCTGGACAGGAAAATATTTATTGCCATGATCAGTGCATACATCACACATGCTGACCCGGCATACCGGCCGGCTGAGCTGGAGATCATTGATAAAAAGTTTGATGGAAATGTATCAGATTATGCCGATTACGTTTTTGAAAATTCTATCATGGCTTCCGAAGCATCGGTCAATGAGTTTCTTGACAATTTCAAGCGCAAGAAATATAAAAAGATCCTGCAGGATCCTGCATACACCCTTGCCACTGCTTTTGCCGATAAATATAATAAAGACATGTGGCCAATACTAAATAAATATTATGCGGAAGACGACAGCCTGCAGAGAATTTATATGAAAGGCCTGATGGAATTTCTTCCGGAAAAACGATTCTATCCCGATGCGAATTTCACCCTCCGGGTGACCTATGGGAAAGTTAAAGGCTATCAGCCCAGGGATGCGGTTACTTATAAGCATTACACTACACTGGAAGGGATCATGGAAAAAGAAAACCCCGATATCTACGACTATGTGGTGGAAGACAAACTGAAGGATCTGTACGAAAGCAAAGACTACGGCCGCTATGCCGATAAGGATGGCAGCATGCATGTCTGCTTCACTGCTACCAACCATACTTCAGGGGGGAATTCCGGGAGCCCGCTGCTGAATGATAAGGGAGAGCTGCTGGGAATTAACTTCGACCGCTGCTGGGAAGGCACCATGAGCGATATTGTCTATGATCCGGCGCAATGCAGGAATATTTCTATCGATATCCGTTATTGCCTCTTTATCATCGATAAATATGCCGGAGCAGGACACCTGGTGGAAGAAATGACCATTATAGAATAAAAGACTGCTAAAATCAGAAATCAGAAATCAGAGATCAGAGATCAGAGATCAGAAATCAGAGATCAGAATTTGAAATCCGGAACCTGGGTTTTTCACTAAATCCATTATACAGTGTATAAACAATTAATTATTCTGCTTATACTATTGTCCATGCAGGCACCTGCTTTCCCGCAGGCTTCTATCCACATAGAACAATCAAAACAATACCATGAGCTTGGGAATAAATCCATTGACGAATATGATGTGCTGAGTGGGTTTGAATTAATGGATAGGGAGGCTGAGACAAGGGTTGCTGTCCTTAATAAGATCGTTTTTGGCTACCATCCTTACTGGGGAGGCTCCAATTACCTGAATTATCAGTGGGACTTGCTCAGCGATCTCTGTTATTTTTCCTATGAAGTTGACCCGGCAACGGGTGATCCTGCTTCAATTCACGACTGGCACACATCACCTGCCATTGATTCTGCCCTTGCCAATGATGTCCGTGTGCATCTTTGCGTAACACTCTTTTCTGGCCATGCCACGTTTTTTAATAATCCCGCGGCAAGGGAAACCCTGACAAATAACCTTATAGAGCTTGTTGTGCAAAGGGGAGCTCATGGTGTGAGCCTGGATTTTGAAGCGATGCCATCCTCACAGGGAAGCCATATGCTGGACTACATTGCTGAATTTTCAAATGTCTTTCACGACAGCATTCCGGAGGGCATTCTGAGTATCGCCATGCCTGCCGTAGACTGGAGTGGGATATTCGATGTATTCATCCTGGATCAGCATATCGACCTGTTCATGATCATGGGCTATGATTATTATTGGAACGGCAGTAGCCAGGCCGGCCCGGTCGATCCGCATTACAGCATGACCTCAGGATATAATTATAACGTATCTCGTACAGTTTCCTGGTATCAGTCGGAGGGTATGCCCCTGGAAAAAATGCTGATAGGCCTTCCTTATTATGCCAGGGAATGGCCAACTGCTTCAGGTACAGCCCCTTCATCAACCACCGGAAATGGTGATGCATATACCTGGTCCTATATCAGGAATAATGCATCCGGGCATTATATTCCTGGAAATAAACATACGGAACCCAATTCTTTCGGGCCATACTATGCTTACAACAACAATGGGTGGTACCAGTGTTTTGTGAATGATGATCACTCCTTTGCAAGAAAATACAAAATGGTCAACTACCGTGGCCTTGCCGGTATCGGCATTTGGGCGCTTGGCTATGATAATGGCTATACAGACCTTTGGGACATCATTGCTGAGAGCTTTACGCAAGATGTTCAGATCACCCTGCAGGATACACTTTATGACAGCGGTGGCCCTGTATGGAATTACTATAATAATGAAGATTATTCCATCAGTATTCATGGAGAGAATAATGAAAGCATCCGTTTGGAATTTACTTCTTTTGACCTGGAGATCGGGTATGATTCCTTATGGGTTTATGACGGATACTACCCCGGAGGGGAACTGCTTGGCGGATTTACCGGAAGCAGCCTGCCACCTGTGTTATACTCTTCCGATGTGATGAGTATCCGATTTGAGTCGGATCATAATACCACGGCAGGCGGATGGACTGCACTCGTTGAAAGCTTTTTGATCTCTGTAGATGAAAAGCCTGTTTTGAATGCCCATATGAAGGTTTTCCCTAACCCTGCAAATAAAATTGTGAATGTTGAATTCCGTTTGTTCGGTAAGGAATCCGAATATGCTGTCCGAATGTATGACATGCATGGAAAAGTGATGGCGGAAATTCCTGCCCCGGGAGGACAAAGTAAAATGCAGCTTGATGTATCCGGGTTCCCGCCGGGAATATATCTTGTAGTCCTGTCCAGGGGCCAATCTATTCTGACACAGCAAAAGGTAGTGGTTCTCCCCTAACTCGGCACTCGGCACTAGGAACTCTAAAAGGGGTGGCCAATCAGCGTCGCGCCCAAATACTGTACCTTTAAATGCGTGTACTGGGTATAAGGAAGGTTGCCATTGAAATACTGTAGCATCACCTGGAAAGTCCTGCTTTTATTCATGTTCAATTCAATGCCGGCGCCCAGCATGGAGTTCAAACTGAATTTAGTTTCCTCCAGCACCTGGAAATCCGCCCCCGCGATATAATTGAACTTTGATCCTTCTTTTACAGGACTTCTGAACAGAAATCCAGCCTGGAATTTCCAGGTTCCCCTCTTATGCGGGGAGTTGAATGCCGCTCCGACTCCTCCGTAATAGCGTATCTTCCGGAATTGCCATGAGGCTTGCATATCCAGTGCATCGTAGGTATTCTTGTTTTCCCCGAAACCGTTAATCTCATTCCTGAAAATATATTCCTCTGAAAAATGGGAAGATACATGGTACAGACTCATGCGAAGTGCAAATCGTTTGTAGCGGTAAACAAACGGAATGCCGGTTTTAAAATCAGTGTTGATCAGGTTTACCTGGAATATACTGCTGGGCTCTACAAATTCAAATTGGAAGAAAACTGTTGCCATAAAGCCGATCTCAAATCCATGATCACCTTTGTCCCATTGTACCACCGGGAGTTGAAATCCCAATGCAAGTGGGGAATAAATGATATCCTGCCGCTGACTTCCTTCCCAGAAGGCATACAAGGACCCAAATGACTGGCACTCGACCGGATCGAGAATAAGCGGGTCGAAATAGTGCACAAACGGCAGGAATTCGACAGCTTTTTCCTTCTCCTGCGCAAATACGGCGCTCAGGCTAATCAAAAAAAGCAAGAATATTGCAATTCGGATTTTCATATTAAAAGCAAATGTAAAGAAACATTCTGAACATCAAAACCCGAATCCTTCGAGGAAAGGGACAGCGGGTGAGTTCTTCTGACTTCTGATTCCTGACTTCTGACTTCTGATTATTATTCGTAATTTTGAAGTTTGAATTAAGCCATATACTTGACATCTAAAGATTAAGCTGAATAACATGAGTGATCAGGAGAAAAAAAGAAATTTATTCACTGAATTTCCAGCTATCAGCACTTCCGAATGGGAAGCGCAGATCGGGAAGGACCTGAGGGGAGCTGATTATGATAAAAACTTAGTTTGGAAAACAGACCAGGGCTTCTCTGTCAGGCCTTACTACAGGGAAGAAGACCTTGAGGAAATTCCGATAACTGACGCTCTTCCCGGGGAATTTCCTTTTGTACGTGGAAATAAGATCAATGGGAATGACTGGTTCATCCGCCAGAATATCCGGGTAAAAAACATTCAGGATGCCAACAAAAAGGCCCTCGACATCCTGATGAAAGGAGTAAATTCCCTCGGATTTATACTTGATGACAGGAAAGAATACAGTAGAGAAGAGATTGACGGCCTGTGCAAGAACATTTTTGCCGAGATCGTTGAGCTGAATTTCGCTTGCGGTAAGCAGGCCGAAAACATTGCCGGCATCTATTATGAACTCCTCCAACAGTATAACCGTGATTTTCAAAAAGTTCACGGATCTGTAAACTTTGACCCCCTGGGCCGTCTTCTTATCAAAGGAAATTATTATGATTCCATGGAGGAAGACTTTGAAAGCTGCCGCAGGATGATCAAGCTGGCCTCCAACCTGCCTCACTTTACTGTGATCACGGTTAATGGCAGGAATTTCCACCATGCAGGTTCGTCCATTATTCAGGAACTGGCCTTCAGCCTGTCTGCCGGGGCGGAATACCTGACCCAGCTTACCGAGCGTGGCCTTTCTGTCAACAAGGTGGCTCCCGGTCTGCGTTTCAATTTTTCCATTGGCTCCGACTATTTTATGGAGATGGCCAGGATCAGGGCTGCCCGCCAGCTATGGGCCAACATTGTTAAAGCTTACGGATCGAGCAATGCAGACATTGGCAGGATGAGCATACATACTGAAACTGCTTCCTGGAATACCACGGTTTATGATCCCTATGTGAATATACTCAGAAGCACAACAGAGTCAATGTCGGCAGTCGTTGCAGGTATTGATTCGCACATTGTTATACCTTTCGACGCTACATATTCCAGACCGGAAGAGTTCAGTGAACGTATTGCAAGAAACCAGCAGTTGCTGTTAAAAGAGGAGTCACATTTTGATAAAGTGGCTGATCCTGCTGCAGGCTCATATTATATTGAAAACCTTACTGCTTCCATGGTTGAAGAAGCCTGGAAACTCTTTCTGGAAGTTGAAGGGAAGGGAGGATATATTGAAGCAGTGAAAGCCGGCTTTATACAGGAAAAGGTCAGGGAAAATGCACTAGCCCTTGACATGGCCGTCGCGATGCGGAAAGTTAATCTTCTGGGCACTAACCAGTACCCGAATTTTACAGAAAGAATTGAAAAATATATCCCGGCCGACACTTTTAAACCTTCGGATTTTGGCGAAAAGGATGCTATTGTGGAAACCCTTAAACTCTACCGGGGTGCACAGGCCTTTGAACTCTTGCGCAAAAAGACAGACAACTTTGCTGCAGAAAATAAGCGTCCTGCAGTGTTCCTGTTTACTTATGGTAAACTGAATATGCGCATCGCAAGGGCACAGTTTGCAAGTAACTTTTTTGCAGTGGCCGGCTTTGACCTCATCGACAATCTGGGCTTTAAAAGTCTTGATGAGGGTGTAAAGGCAGCCATCGACAGTAAGGCTGAGATCGTGGCAATCTGTAGTTCGGATGAGGAGTATGCGGAGATCGCCCCGGAAATATATGAAAAACTGAAGGAAAAGGCTGTGGTGGTCGTTTCAGGCTATCCAAAAGATATCCTGGATGATCTCAAAGGTGCAGGCATCGAACATTTTATCCATATGCGCTCTAATGCCCTTGAGTCTCTGCAGGGCTTTCAGAAAGAACTGGGATTATAAGAATCAGATATCAATCACTGAAAGATAAAGACATGAAACCGAATTTCAGTCAGATAAATATAAAAAACTTCAGGTCGGCCAAGGTCGATATTAAGGAATGGGAGCATAGCAAGCACATTGAAAAGGACTGGGAAACACCTGAGAAGATCGCTGTAAAACCGGTTTATACAAAAGCTGACCTTGAAGGGATGGAACATCTGCATTATGCTGCCGGAATTCCGCCATTTTTACGTGGCCCGTATTCTGCAATGTATGTGATGCGTCCATGGACCATTCGACAGTATGCCGGTTTCAGTACCGCTGAAGAATCCAATGCTTTTTATCGCCGTAACCTTGCCTCAGGGCAGAAAGGACTTTCGATCGCATTTGACCTGGCTACACATCGCGGGTATGACTCTGATCATGAAAGGGTAGTTGGAGATGTTGGTAAGGCAGGTGTGGCAGTTGATTCTATCCTGGACATGGAGGTTCTTTTCGACCAGATCCCGCTGGATAAGATGTCTGTGTCGATGACGATGAATGGAGCTGTATTACCCATTTTGGCATTTTATATCGTTGCGGGTTTGGAACAGGGGGCAAAGCTGGAGCAGCTGAATGGAACCATCCAGAATGATATTCTGAAAGAATTTATGGTGAGGAACACCTACATTTATCCCCCGGAACCTTCAATGCGGATCATTGCCGACATCTTCGAATATACTTCAAAGCATATGCCTAAATTCAATTCGATCAGCATCAGTGGCTACCATATGCAGGAGGCCGGTGCAACGGCCGACATTGAACTGGCATATACCCTCGCCGATGGCTTGGAATACATCAGGATAGGAATTAATGCCGGCCTGAATATTGATACTTTTGCCCCCAGGATTTCTTTCTTCTGGGGAATAGGGATGAACTATTTTATGGAGATCGCGAAAATGCGGGCTGCCAGGATGTTGTGGGCAAAGATTGTGAAACAATTCAATCCTGAAAATCCCAAATCCATGGCCTTGCGAACACATTGTCAGACTTCGGGTTGGAGCCTGACCGCTCAGGATCCTTTTAACAATGTAGCCAGGACTTGCGTGGAAGCCATGGGGGCTGTGATGGGCCATACGCAATCACTGCATACCAATGCTCTTGATGAAGCCATTGCCCTTCCTACTGATTTTTCGGCAAGGATTGCAAGAAATACGCAGATCTACCTCCAGGAGGAAACCAATATCACCCGCAATGTGGATCCATGGGCCGGATCTTATTATGTGGAAAGTCTGACCCACGACATCGCCCGCCGTGCATGGAAGCATATAGAAGAAATTGAAAAGCTGGGTGGGATGGCCAAAGCCCTTGAAACAGGCATACCCAAAATGCGTATTGAGGAAGCAGCAGCACGCAAACAGGCACGCATCGATTCGCATAAAGATACTATCCTGGGGGTAAACAAATACCGTCTTGAGAAAGAGGAACCCATCGAAACCCTGGAAGTAGATAACACAGCAGTGCGCGAAGCACAGCTCAAACGATTGAAGAAATTAAGAGATGAAAGGGATGAAGATGCTGTTCAGAAATCGCTTGCAGCCATTACCCATTCCTGCGAAACCGGTGAAGAGAACCTGCTGGGACTGGCCATAGACGCAGCACAGAAAAGAGCCAGTCTTGGAGAGATCTCTTATGCTTGCGAAAAGGTTTATGGAAGATATAAGGCTGTGATCAGATCCATTTCAGGGGTGTATTCTTCAGAATCAAGGGGTGATCCAAGCTTTCAGAAGGCTTGTGAGCTGGCAGATAAATTTGCTGAGCTTGAAGGGCGTCGCCCAAGGATCATGGTGGCCAAGATGGGACAGGACGGGCATGACCGCGGTGAGAAAGTGGTTGCCACCGGGTTTGCAGATATCGGCTTCGATGTGGATATCGGGCCTTTGTTCCAGACTCCTGTTGAAACTGCAAAGCAAGCCGTCGAAAACGATGTGCACATCGTAGGTGTTTCCAGCCTGGCAGCAGGACACAAAACGCTTGTGCCCCAGCTTATCAGGGAATTGGGAAAGCTGGGTAGGGATGATATCATGGTTATCGTTGGAGGAGTGATCCCCCCGCAGGATTATGATTTCCTGTATAAAGCCGGTACAGTAGCCATCTTCGGTCCCGGAACAGTGATCTCCGACGCAGGAATTAAGCTGCTCGATATCCTCATCGCCAGCAGAAAAAGCTAAAAATTTCCTGCATCCACTTTCTTTATATATTTTTACGGGATGAAAACAAAGCCCTCATTTTCCGTCTCCGGGCAGATCGTTGATATTGTCAGGCGCCGGATCTTCCCGGGAACCATTCATGTTTCGGGAACCATTATCACTTCTATAATTGAAGAATCAACAGACAATAAAAATTATATCCTTCCCGGATTCATCGATGCCCATATCCATATTGAAAGCTCAATGCTTATTCCAAGTGAGTTTGCCCGTCTGGCCGTTACGCACGGCACGGTGGCCACTGTCTCGGATCCTCACGAAATTGCCAATGTTCTTGGTCTTGAGGGAATCAGGTACATGATCGACAATGGTAAAAAAGTACCGTTCAAATTCTATTTTGGGGCGTCTTCCTGTGTTCCTGCTACAGCCTTTGAAACGGCAGGCGCAAAGCTGGGCCCGGAAGAGATCGAAGAACTGCTTAAGATGGAAGACATCAAATATCTATCAGAGATGATGAACTTCCCTGGCGTACTGCATGCTGATCCGGAAGTAGAGGCCAAGCTGGCTGTGGCCAGAAAATATAATAAGCCTGTAGATGGGCATGCTCCGGGGCTAAAAGGCAATGATGCAGCGAAGTATATTGCTGCCGGTATCAGTACCGACCACGAATGCTATACCTTAGAAGAGGCGCTTGATAAGGCTGCAAATGGTATGTTCATTCAGATCAGGGAAGGCAGTGCAGCAAAGAATTTCGATGTGCTTATTCCTATAATGAAGAAATACCCTGAACTGCTGATGTTCTGCAGTGATGACCGCCATCCGAATGATCTGGCTGAAAAACATATTAACGATCATGTGAAGAGGGCAGTGGCTGCAGGCAACGACCTGATGATAGTATTACGTGCCTGTACACTTCACCCGGTGCAGCATTACGGGCTGGAAGTAGGGCTTCTTCAGGAAGGTGACCCCGCTGACTTTATCATCCTTGATGATCTGGAAAATTTCAATGTTTTGCAAACCTATATTGATGGGCATAAAGTTGCTGAGCACGGCAATACCCTCATCGCTTCCGTGAAAGAAAAAGTGATCAATAAATTTAACGCAAAGAAACTTTCACCCAACGATATAGAGCTTAAGGCCACTGGCAGCCACCTTGCTGTTATAAGTGCACTTGACGGGCAGCTGGTGACCGAAGAACTTGATGCTGGCATAAAATTGCAAGATGGGTTGGTGGTGAGTGATACCGGCAATGACATTCTGAAGTTGGTGGTCTTAAACCGTTATGAGCCTGCAAAACCTGCAGTGGCTTTTATCAGGCATTTTGGATTTAAAAACGGGGCCATTGCCTCAAGCGTGGCACACGACAGCCATAACCTGATTGCAGTAGGAACCAATGATGATGACATTTGTAAAGCAATCAACCTTCTGATCCAAAGCAAGGGAGGTATTTCGCTTGTGGATGGGCAGGAGGAGGAGGTGCTGCCCCTGCCCGTGGCCGGATTGATGTCGAACGAGGATGCGTTCCTGGTTGCTGCCGCGTACGACAAGCTTGACAAAAAAGCCAAGGTTTTGGGATCTTCTCTCGGAGCACCCTATATGACACTTTCTTTCATGGCCCTGCTGGTAATCCCCGACATTAAACTTAGTGACAGGGGCCTGTTTGATGGCAGAAAATTTGAATTCATGCCCCTTATGACTCCATAGGTGTGAGATTAGGTGTTGGGTATCATAACTTCTTCAATCTTCTATCTCCTTCTTCAATCTTCCATCTCCTTCATCACCCGGCATTGAACACCGAAAACCGGGGACCGAACACCGAGCACCGAACACCGAACCTGCCTCTTATAAAGTTTCAGCACAAGATATCACATAACATGAAAACCGGATCATTGCAAATGTTACGCGAATGCAATGATCCGGAATTGAAACTTAATACTCCTGTTTTTACGCAGGATATTGAAATAATAATGTTAAAGCAGAGAATCGATTATTCTGTGTTACAACGATTAATGCAGTCTACGATCTCCTTCAAAGTTTTGCTTTTCAGCGAATAAAAGATCTTTTTACCGTCTCTTTTTGATACAAGAACGCTTTTGTTTTTCAGGATGTTGAGGTGGTGAGAGGCAGAGGCCTGCTCGATGCCAAGTTTCCTGTAAATTTCTGTTACGCTCATTTTAGGTTTATCATTGAGCAAATCAATGATAGCAATTCTCATGGGGTGGGCAATAGCTCTCAGCTTACTTGCAGCCATCTCCAGTTTGTTAACTTCCAACACGACTTTTTCCATTTTTAATTAGTTTTTGCAAATCTAAGACAAATTAACATATTAAGCAAGTAAATATGTAAATCAATAAGAATAATTGTCAAAAATAAAGTGAATTGAGAGCTGCCAATAGTATTGGAGCTTGTTTCAGAAGCTGGAGCTTCTATTCAAACTCAAGAACCCAGTCTTCCTCAAACTCCCAGTTAGAACGCACTTCTATCATTCCCGAAAAAAACACTACCGGTTCGGGCTGGAGGTGTTGCAGGAAGTTTCCTGTATCCCACTTCCCATTGTGATTAATATCACCGATGGCTTTGATCATATAGTTGCCGGGTTTAAGGAATGTCCAGTTAATTGTACCTGAGGTCGTGATGATCTCTTCTCTCAACACTACCTCTTTCTCATTCATCAGCTGGATCAGCAATTGATCGCAAGGAGATGCATTCACGATATGGAAGTGGTAAGTTCCGTAATCTTCCTTTGAACTGGTTTTGAAAGTGATTATGGTAGTGTCATTGCTTTTGCCCAGCATGTCTGTCAGGACCGAATCAGGAAAGAAAAGCGTGTAACTGGAGTTTTCCTTCAGGCTGTTATTCAGCCTGAACATTCTTCCGGCCTGGCCATGGATCTCAAGATTGGGTTTCAGCGTGTCCATATTTTCTATCAGCAGGAAGCGGGAAAAATCATATGTGCTGAAGGGGTATGCTGATTGAAATACCGGTGTTTTGAAATAATCCAGGGGTGATTTGTACTTAAAGATTACCTTCAGGATTTGATTTTTTTTACGGTCTTTTTTACGCTGTGGAATTTTTTCCTCCACAAGTGAAAAGTCCACTGTATCCAGTACCAGGGTGTCGAGGGAAATCTTTAAACTGACCGTATCCAGGCTTTCATCCAGGATATAGTAACGCAGGGTATCGAAATTTTTGTTCCATTCTTCAATCATCCACCCAGGTTCCGGCAAAGGTGGCAGAGGTGTGATCAGGATATCTTCAGCCGAATAGCGGAAAATAAATCGCAGCATCCTGGCCCTGGCCTTTTCAGAACCCAGAATACGTTGAACACTATCAGTCTCTTTGAACATGAAGAGGGTATAAAACCCTTCCTCAATGCTGTCCTGTGCGATGCTGTCGGAAACCGGCATTTCTGCTGTCAATGCTGCTGAATCAGGCTGAGGATCTTCTATCATTTCCTCACCTATATCATAGAGCAGCTCAAGCTGCCCTTCCGTTTCTTCAAATCCTGCTGTATCTGCTTCTAATATTGCCAGGCTGTCCATAAGCAGCGAATCTGATACTGGAACGGCCATGTACAGGGGAGAGACAAGGGTTCTGTAAAAAGCGACCTCTTCCTCACCCTGTTCATATGTGCTGCTCAGGTTATTATCGGCCAGGGCAAACAGCATATACTCTTTTTCTTTCAGGTTGTTCAGTATAAAGTAGCCTGCCTGTGTAGTCCTGGTCAGATAGGCCGGCTTAACCAGGTATGGAAGACTGTCGAAAGGAATGGTGTCATTATTGTCTTCATACAGCATCACCAGCACATCCTCACGTGGTTTTAGCGTAAAGGCATCGATCACCTCTCCAAGCACACTGAGGGAATCAATCTTCTCGCCAGTTGAAAACACATAAGTGTAATTTACCATCGCATTGCCTTCTGTGATGTCTTTGATGGCTTTTCCGAAATAAATGGAATATGTTGTGCTATCGTGCAAAGGCTCGTCAATACTAATAATCACCGACTTTCCCCTGGTTTTGATCTCA
Organism: Bacteroidota bacterium; assembly: GCA_013202965.1. Lineage (GTDB taxonomy): Bacteria > Bacteroidota > Bacteroidia > Bacteroidales > B18-G4 > B18-G4. The sequence goes on from JABMQZ010000137.1 coordinate 23,038, forward strand.
GGTGTGTTCTGGAAAGGCGGTGAGATAAATACTTCTGTTGAAACATCCGAAACCGCTACAAATTCATTGAAGCTGAGTACGATCTTGTCTTCAGAAAAATTCACAGTATAATTTGGCGGGTCAGATTCAACTACTATGGGGGGGTATATGTCTTTCGGACCTCCAGTGGGTGCTTTCATGTTGGCACAGTATGCACACAGCAGCAACAATGCTCCTGCCATCATGATCCTTATTACATTCTTAATCATATTGCAAATGTATAAAACTAATTTCAAGATAATGTATAAGAACATTGCTGTTGAGTGCCTGGTGCCTGGTGATAAATCTCACCTCACCCCCTTAACCCCCCGTCCCCCTTTTCCCCCTCTCCTTGAGGAGAGGGGGCCAGGGGGTGAGGTGCTAAATACAACCCAACACTCAACAACCTGTCCTGAGCTTGTCGAAGGACCCAGCATCCAACACCTTAAATTGAAACCCCGCATCCAGCGCCCTTTGCAAATAAGCCGGCAAAACATACCCCACTTTCTCCAGGGCTTTCAAATGGTTGTGAAACACAATGATCGCCCCCGGCCGTGTGTACTTCCAGGTTTTCTCCAGGCATTTTTCCTTACTCACCTTAGCATCATAATCCCTGCTGAGTACAGTCCACATGATGATACGATAATGATCTTTCAGGGCTTTTCTCTGAGAGTATTTGATTTTTCCATAAGGAGGCCTGTAAAGATCGCCTGTCACTACCTGCCGGCACTTTTCCACATTCTTCAAGTATGTACCGATCTGTGTCTTCCACCCGTTCAGATGATTGTAAGAATGATTTCCCACTGCATGGCCTGCAGCAGTAAGCTGCTTATAGATCTCAGGATGTTTAACAACATTTTCTCCAACGCAGAAGAAAGTGGCTTTGACACCATATTGATCAAGAATATCCAGGATGATGGAAGTGCATTCCGGCCCAGGTCCGTCGTCGAATGTCAGGTACAACTCATTATGCTCACCCGGCAATTTCCAGATAAGTCCTCTGCCGCCGAGTTTCCTGAGCAAGTATGGGGTATTGAAGAGCACCGTGGTCTTAAAATGAAATCTGCCTGACGTAAATTTCGTAATAATCGTTGAACAGCTGCTCAGCTTCTGCCTGAAATTCAATCTGTACGTTCCGACTGGCGATCTCTTTCACCTCGTGGGCCATGGACAGGTAATGCTTGCGCATGTCATCCACCATCATGGCCTTGTCACCCTCAAAGCGAAAGAAATATTCCAAATTCTGTTCAATAAGCTCAAGCATCCCTGTAAGTATGATCATCCCTTTTTCAGTTTCTCCGGCTTTGAGGTAAGCATCTGCTATGTTAAGGACGAAATAATTATATGGAACACTTTCGGGGGGAATAAGTTCCATGATCTTATCACACACAATAACAGCGGAATCCTTCTTCCCCTCACGGATGAGTTCCAGCGCCAGCCTGCCATAAATATTACGCATGCTCATCGACATCCGCAGGTTATCTTCATTCAGGTACACATCGGGATCCTGCATGCCGGTATTGAACTTGTTCACCAGGTTATTGAAGAGGATGTCCGTATCGATCCTTCCGGTATGTTGTCCACTGCTACTCTTTGTTTTTACGGGCAGCAGCCGGTAGGCCATGCCTTCTATCTGGAAATAATCCTGTAGTCCGATATAAGCCTGCTCACCCGTTGTGGAGGCAAAGTATACCGGGCGGTCCCAGTCATTGCTAGCCAAAAAATCAAGCAGGATCACATTGTTCCTTTGCAATCCCCACTTGTTGATGGTCCAGGTAATGGGTTCAATACTTCCGGCCAGGAACAAGGGTACCGTACCATTGTCAACAACTTTGGCAGAATCCACAGTAAGCATGAAGTTCTTAGTTGGGAAGTAATCGATGCTTACCCCTTCACGGGTGAACTGCAACTTGCTTTCATCCTGTGCAATGATATCGAACAAAGCCTTCACATCCACGAAATCTTTCACCTTGTCGTTTTCGATGAGATAAACCACATCCCTGGTACCCTGCCGGTATTGTTCCTGGCTAAGTGAAATACGCATAGGCTCCGAATCGTAAGCCTTGCGCACCATCTGATCCACATACCAGTCGCCGTTCAGCAGGCTGAGATTGCACACCCTCACATCCATGCGTATGCCTTCTACTTCCTGTGCATACCAGAGCGGAAAAGTATCATTGTCACCGTTGGTGAAGAGCACCGCATTGGGTGCACAGGAATTCAGGTAGTTTTTAGCCATCTCCAGTGCCGTATAGCGTCCCGATCTGTCATGATCATCCCAGCCCTGGGCTGCCATGATCAGAGGTACAATCAGGCAAACAGCAGTTGAACTAAGAGCGGCCACCTTTTGATCTGTGTATTTCTTCAGTTGCTCATATATTGCAATCACTCCAAATCCGATCCAGATCGCAAAGGCATAAAAGGATGCCGCATAGGCGTAATCCCTTTCCCTTGGCTGTGGAGAATGCTGGTTGAGGTAAAGGGTGATGACCACACCAGTCATGAGAAACAATAAGGAGACGACCCAGGCATCACGTGAGTTTCGCCGGAAATGGAATACCAGTCCTGCCAATCCCAATAAGAAGGGAAGCAGGTAAAATTTATTCCGGGCTTTGTTATCGAAATTGTCCGGAAGGTCTGTCTGTGGTCCTAGTCTGGCTTCGTCAAGAAAAGTAATGCCGCTGATCCAGTTGCCATTGATCACGTCGCCATAACCACCCTGGATGTCATTCTGTCTTCCTGAAAAATTCCACATGAAGTAACGCCAGTACATATGGCCGATCTGATACCTGAAGAAGTACTTCAGGTTCTGCCCGAAGGTGGGTATGCGCTTGTTTTCCGGATCGTTGGTGATGCCGGCCCAGTTCTTGTAATCTTTGATATAGCGTGTTTCGGTGTTGTTCCACATCCTCGGGAAGATGGTCATGTGCTTAGGGTTGTACACCGGCTTGGCATTTTTGCGCTCATCGATGACCACATATTTCCCGACTTTGTTGTCACGCATGTACACGGCTTTTCCATCCTCTCGTCCCACAAGTTCGGCATTATAATACGGCCCGTAAAATTTTGGCCAGTCGCCATATTGCTCCCGGTTCAGGTAGGAGAGCAGGCTGATGGCATCTTTCGGACTGTTTTCATTGATGGGAGTGGCTGCGTTGGAGCGGATCACCAGCATGATGAATGATGAATAACCGATGAGGAGGAAAATGATGGACAGCAAAATGGTGTTTTGTATTGCCCGTTGGGTGCGGGTGAAGTAAAACAATGCCACAACAGTTCCTATGATAAGCAAGCGTAATAAAAATGATCCGAAGGATGATGACTCAAGAAGGATGAGTATAGCCATCATGCCCCCAAGGCCATAGACCAGGAAAAGCAGTTTAGGGATTTGCCTGCGATTATACAGGATTCCACTGATAATAAGGCCTGTGATCAGCAGGGCAAAGAATACGGTTCCTGTATGGAATGGCAGGCCTAAAGCATTTACGAACAGCAACTCCGTTGAGGCAAAAAGAGTAACCACCTCAGGGATGATGCCGTACATTATGGCTGCAAGGATGAGGATGCTCACGACAAAACTGATGACGGCCCCTTTGCGAGTAGGCTTGAATTTTTTGTAGTAATACACGAAGGTGATGGCAGGGATGGCCAGCAGGTTCAGCAGGTGAACACCGATAGACAGGCCCATGAGGTAAGCGATAAGGATAAGCCAGCGGTCGGCATGTTTTTGATCGGCTATACGTTCCCATTTGAGGATGGCCCAGAACACGATGGCAGTGAAGAAGGAAGACATGGCATATACTTCGCCTTCCACGGCTGAAAACCAGAATGAATCTGAAAATGTATAGGCCAGGGCACCAATGATCCCGCTGCCGAAGATGGCATACATCTGTCCGCGACTCAGTTCCTGTCCTTTCTCATAAAGCTTTCTGGCCAGCATGACAATGCTCCAGTAGAGGAAGAGAATAGTGAAAGAAGAAGATAGCGCCGACATGGTGTTGATCATGCGGGCCACCAGGGCAGTGTCGCCGAAGGCGAAGAGGGTGAAAAAGCGTCCGATCAGCTGAAACAGAGGCGCTCCCGGTGGATGCCCGACCTGTAGCTTATAGGCCGTGGCGATGTATTCGCCGCAATCCCAGAAACTGGCTGTTGGCTCCGAGGTGATGATATATACCATAGATGCGATCAGAAAAATGACCCATCCGATAATGTTGTTGATTCGTGTGAAGGCATTCATGTGTGGGTAGGTGTTAAATAACGGCTGTAAAGATAGAAACTTTCGCGCTACTAAATAAATGGCTACCGGTTACCGGTCAACGGCTACCGGAAATTCATAATTCATGATTCATAATTCATAGTTTTAAACACCCAACACCCATTGCCCAACACTCAAAACTAATTCTGACTACTGACTACTGACTTCTTTTATTAACTTTGCACAAAATAAACAACTCATGTACAAGCTGATTTTATTACGTCACGGGCAGAGCGAATGGAATAAAGAAAACCGTTTTACAGGATGGAAAGATGTAGGGCTGTCGGAGCAGGGCGTTGAAGAAGCCAAAAAGGCAGGGCTAGTCCTGAAAGAGCAGGGGCTCAATCCGAAAGTTGCTTTCACCTCCTATCTCAACAGGGCCATCAAGACCCTCTGGCTGGCACTGGAAGAGATGGATATGATGTGGATTCCGGTGTATAAAAGCTGGCGGCTCAACGAAAAACATTATGGTATGCTGCAGGGTCTCAACAAAGCTGAGACTGCCAAAAAATATGGTGATGAGCAGGTGCTGCTCTGGCGCAGGAGCTTTGACAAACCTCCACCACCCATTGCCGAGGACAGCCCGCTGAATGCCAAATATGATCCGCGCTACGCTAAACTGAACGACAAAGACATTCCACGCACGGAATCACTCAAAGAGGTAATCGACAGGATGCTGCCATACTGGGAAGAGGAGATCCGTCCCAGCCTTCAGAAACATGAAGAAGTATTGGTGGCGGCACACGGGAACAGCCTGCGGGCCATGGTCAAATACTTCAAGAATATGAGTGAGGATGAGATCCTGAAATTTAACATCCCCACCGGGATTCCATACATATTCGAGTTAGATGAGCATATGAATTTTGTAAAGGATTATTTTATTGGTGACCCGGAGGAAATCAGGAAGTTGATGGAGCAGGTGGCGAATCAAGCCAAAAAGAGATAATTAGTGCCTAGTTCCGAGTGCCAAGTGGCTAGTGCCTAATAGAGTGAATAAGTAAATAGTGAATAATTTATAACTCATTCATCATCCATAATTTTAAAGGCCCAATGCCCCAAAAGTGGATCATACCTGACATTCACGGCTGCAGCAAAACCCTGCACGCATTGTTTGACTATTATATCAAGCCATCGAAAGAGGATGAACTGTATTTCCTGGGTGATTATATCGACCGGGGGCCGGATGCCAGAGGGGTGATCGACTTTATCATGAAGCTGCAGAAGGATAATTATGCCGTACACCTGCTGAAAGGCAATCATGAGGAAACCTGCGTCAATGCATGCTGGGAAGAAGAAGGACTTAAAAGTTTTATGGGGTTCAGGGGGAAGAATGTCAGCAGGGCGGCCTGGTTACAGTTTGGGGGTAAAGAGACCATGAGAAGTTTTGGTGTCAAGGACCTGCGTGACATGCCGGGAGAATACATTGAATGGATGGACACGCTAAAAACTCATATTATACTTGATGACTTTGTGTTGGTGCATGCGGGCCTGAACTTTAGTAATCCTGACCCTTATGAGGATGAAATTGCCATGCTCTGGAGCCGGGATTTCAGCCCAGAGGCAGAAAAGATTGGCGGTCGTACACTGATCCACGGACACATGCCCATCAATTTGGAAACCATCTTCATGCTGAAAGATAATCCGGGAAAATATAAATACATCGACCTCGACAACGGTGTTTATATGGCCGGAAGGGAAGGCTTTGGTAACCTGGTGGCGCTGGAGCTTAACTCAATGGAATTGTATTCGCAGTACAATCTTGATATGTAGTAATTATGGATTATGAATTATGGATTTTGGATTTGTGTAAAATGATTAGTGTCAGGATATGCTCATAAACAATTAAGTCCTGCTCTTCAGTAGTACCCGGGGCAGGCTTTCTAGGGGAAGGGGCCTTGGAGCTGCGTGTTCTTTGTGATAAAAAATTAACACTTAAACTCATAACTCAAAACCAATCCAACACCCACCGCGTCCGCCGTAGCGAAGCGAAGGAGGAACACTTAACACCCAACACTTTATTCAACTATCTTTATCGCGCCAAACAAGCAGACAACCAACATCATGAACACTTTTAAAAGGCTATCCCATATTGCTTTTCTGCTTCTCATCTTCCTCCTGCTTTCCTGCCAGGGAAGTACCAACAGGGAATGGAGGGTAAATAACGCTTCTTCCACTACTATACAGGTCAGGGCAGTCCTGGTTTTAGGTACAGATAGCATATATGAAAGCATTGAAACGGGAGAGACCAGGATCATCATCATCACAAGCGAGCCCAGGGCCAACTCAGATCCCCAGCAAGCATATGAAGTATTCTCTAGTTTTCTGGTTACCAACGCCAATGGCGATACGATTGAGAAGGATTTCACAAATAACGATAACTGGGAAATTTATATTGAACATACCAAGCACCGGCCCGATCACTTTGACCTAACATACACCCTGATAGTTAAGGATGAGGATTTTTAATTTCCGCTTGCCGTTAACCATTAAGCCTTCGCCAATTTAATAGAAAACGGATAACACGGATGTGACGGATTAGCACGGATTATGAATGGTGGGATATGATTGCTGGGTTTGAGTGTGTTTTTTAACACAAAGTACCACGAAGTATTGTCCAAAGGAACCACAAAGAAAGATACTGAGTGGCCTTTGTAGTTAAAGAAAATTCCGAACTTCTCAATCACAATTCTCCACTACCAATCTTTGCTAATAATTATTCACCAGGATTTCATCATTCATCAAAGCTAAATATATTTCTTGAAAAAAATCAATAAGTTCGGATTATTTCCGAACAATATTGTATGTTTGCAGTATAATGAGATTGATTCGTAAGAATATATTAGAAAAAACTAAGCGAAAGAACAGGGGAAATATTCCTTTATCGAAAGCGATTAATTCGCTTATTAAGGACATTGAAGAGAATAATTGGAGTAGCGCAAGTGAATTATTAAAAGTGAGGAAGGATGCAGATAAGGTGCACAGTGAGGGGGTTTACTTTTTCAACCTCAATGTACATCGGACGATGATAATGATTGAATTTGATGAAAGGGAAGCGAGTGTTGTTTGGATTGGAACGCATCAGGAATACGATTAGGTTTTTAAGAATAATAAAAATACGATCAGGAAATGGTTAAGAGCAAATGAATGGATATAGGAAGATATGAAAACACAATTTGATGTAAACGAAATTATTAAGAGTGGAAAGATTGGGAATGAGCTTGATTACGAAAGAGCTTTAATTGCCGACAGGAAGTTAAGGGTCCTTGCAAAAGATGGTCCGATGAAGAAATCTTTGCGGAAAAAGTTAAGGGATATTATTGAGGCATATGAGCGCGAAAATTGGTCAGGACAAACCAGGATCAGTAAGAAAAAACTAAGAGAAAGTGATATAGCTGAAGCTATAGCTGAAAAAGAGCGTTTATTTATTGAAAGAAGAAGAGAATTGATCCGTGATAAACTTAAAAAACACAATCTTACCCAGCAGGATCTTGGTGCTATCTTAGGGCATAAGAGCAAAACCTATATGTCTGAATTAATGAATGGTATCAGCCCGTTTTCATTAAAAGATCTTGTAATAATCAGCAGATTATTCGGGCTGGATTTAACAGGCCTGATACCTACATTCTTGCCTCAAAAAGAACGATTAAAGATTAAACGCGTAATAGAAAGATTACATAATCCTGAACTTAAGCTAAGCCAGGATGATTTTGTATTGGCATAACTTTGCATGATTGGTTTCTGATTAATTACGATGCATCCAAAAACTCCCGATACCGTTGATCAAGCTTATCACGGTCAGGGTGATCGATTGTGCGATTTGGGAGAATGATTTTGTTGTTTTCCAAAGACTGAAGCCCGTATTTTAGCATTGGGCCATCAATTTCTTGCAGAATGTCTTCTCTGATCTTAATCGTATAATCAGGTGTAATCCCTAAAATGTGCTTGTCGAACGCTGCATGGTGGATTTTGCACAGTGAAAGACCATTTGAGACAATCGGTTCACCGCCTTCTTTGCTATCTGGAATAATATGAGCTGCATCAAGTAATTCGACATGTTTTAGGCGGCATAGAGCACATTGGCTTCTATAAGCGCGCAGAATCTTTTCCCGAAATGACCTCTGATGCACCCTTTGCTTTACACTAACGGTTAAATAAGATCGTCTGGAATTGTCCTCAGTTTCATCTGCAACAAAGTTTTCTTTCCGCTCCTGAATATACTCCATTTCGTCTTTCGCAACTAGGAAACTTAGATTCTCCTGGTTTTCATTGATAATGAAAATAGGCCAAACTGCTAGGTATTTTCCTTCAACTACTCTATATAAATATACCAGAGGAATCTGCCTTTTCCACATTTCACGAAGCCTTGTATTTACTGGATGATTGGGATTTGTCCCCATATACTTGTAATTCAAAAAACCATCTTTTGTAAAAGAATCAGCATAAGGGCCATCTGGAATTGAGGTTATTGAAATGGGTAACTCCATGGCTTGAGGTTTCCAGATACCTTGTGGCCCCAGAAAGGAGATTCTATTTCCTTGATATATGAAGCCTTCTCTAAGTATGCGATAGTCTAGAACATCGCCAAAAATTTCTGTTTTTTCTTTAAGCCATTTAAATGCGGCTGCTCTGATTGCATCATCCATATCAGTAATTCATTTTATTAGGAATAACTCCTCGTACTCCCCCCCTGGGATTATCTACATCTCCTTTTCGCCTTGGAATCAGATGGAAGTGAAGATGATCAATAGTTTGCCCAGCGACTTCTCCATTATTAAGCCCGATATTAAAACCATCAATAGTTTTGTCTTCTTCTTGTAGTGATCTTTCAATAAACTTGATGAGGTCATGGCATGCAACCAATTCATATTGACTGAGTTCAAAATAGTTAGTAACATGCCTTCTTGGGATAACAAGCGTATGCCCAGCTGTTACTGGATGCTTATCCAGAATGGCAAATGCAAGTTCGTTTTCGTGAAGGACTTTTTCAGTCTTATGCACTATGCAAAATGGGCAGTCATTATTGAAACTATCTTTAATTAGATTTCTAAAATCAGTTTTGTCCTTGTTCCTTTTTGATCTATTACACTTGGAACAAAGCACCTGCAAGTTTGCATACTCAGTTTTTCCGCCCAGTGAGCGAGGTAAGATATGATCTACATCAAGAACACGCTCATTTCTTGTAGCGCCGCATAGTGCACATCTGCCTTTTGATTCTTTCAGTACAATAAATCTCAAGGAGTCAGGAACAGGTTCTGTATCAATTAAACGATAATCCCAAACTGACAAGCCTCGTTTTGAAATATAATCCTGTATCTTTCCTTCACAGATCTTTTTCAACTCAGCTTTTTGCTCAAATGTTAGCTTACTGACTTCCAAAGTGACTAAATCGCCATCTTTTTTAATGATTCCATGTTTCGAGAGTACTTTAATAGGCATGCTCTTCAAAGTGCTTTCGTAGTACCTGATTTGACTTTCATCATAACCAAGAAAACATAAAGCCAATTGCCTTACAGTCGCAGATCCACCGGAATCAACCAATATCTTTATCAGCAAAGGCTGATAGATATGGCTCATGCGCATTTTCTTTTCAATAAAGCTCCTTAGGTCCTCATATTTCATAATGGAAGCGATCTAAAGAATATTTACTCTGCAGAATTCTTTTGGTTTTTTAAAGTTTCTCCTTCAAATATATAAAAATATTAGATAAATTCGAGTTTTTAAGATCGCAATTTGCGTCCTCAAGATGTATCAGATAAGAATATGACCTTTGTATTTTCTTTGTGAAACCCTTCGTGGTTAAGATAAATTCGAATATCAAATATCAAATGTCGGATATCGAATTTCCTCGTCGTCTATATTCCACACCATTCAACTCAATCCAAAACGCCTGCTTACCAGCTTCCACCTTTACAATCCCACCCTCAAAAATCACCCAGCTTTTTCATGCTTCGCCGGGATGGCGAGTTCATTAAATCTCCCTGTAAGAAGTGGAACAAAACGTGATTATGAGTATTAATAGGTAAGGAGTGAGGTTTTTCTGATAATTTTATAATGTAAAACATCTAAACTATATCTATGAAAAATTCGATCATTAAATCTGATTATCAAACATTAATATATACATTGCGGGGGTATAAAGTAATGCTGGACTTCGATCTGGCAATACTTTATGGGGTTGAAACAAAAAGACTGAAAGAACAAGTTCGGCGGAATATCACAAGGTTCCCGAAGGATTTTATGTTTGTGCTTAACAAAGATGAGATTGATAACTTGAGGTCGCAATTTGCGACCTCAAGTTGGGGAGGTATAAGATATGCACCTATGGCATTTACCGAACAGGGTGTTGCAATGCTATCATCTGTTCTGAATTCTGAAAAGGCAATTAAGATAAATATTGAGATCATGCGGGCTTTTGCAGATTATCGGGCATTAATAATCAGGAATAAAGATTTTGGGAAGGAGCTTCAGTTGCTGGATGAAAAGATCAATCAAATTTTCAAATTCTTATTGGAAAAAATCGATGCATTAAGGGGTCAGCAGTTGGATGAATCACGCAACAAAATCGGGTATAAAAAAAGTGAATAAGCTCGAATTGTTCGGTCTTCGGTGCTCGTTTTTATTGTTCGTTCTTCAACTACCTCCTGTATTCAAATCCATTCAAGTCAATCCAAAATGCCTGCCCATTAACCTCCACCTGCACAATCCCACCCTCAAAAATATGCCCCGCCTTCTCGTATTTCGCCGGGATGACAATATTTCCGGAAGGATCGATATAGCCGCTGAGGCCGTTTTCCTTATACAGTGCCCGGCCTTCGTGGAAGTTTGAGACGTACTCAAAAGTGCAGGGGATCATGAGCTTGCCGCGGTCATCGATGAAGCCGTATTTTCCGTTCATCATGACCCGGGCCAGGCCTTCGTGGAAATGGTTGGCAGATTCGTATTCAAAGCGGGTCATCTCGTAACCATAAGGATCGATATAGCCCCACAGACCGTCTTTTTTCACCGGAAACATCTCATGTAAGGAGGCGGAGATACTTTCATATTCCACCGGGATCACCATCTCATTCTCTGCATTGATATAGCCCCACAACTCACCCAGCTGTACCCCGGCAATGCCGTTGGCAAACATCAGGGCATTGTCATATTCCGTGGGGATCACCAGCTTGCCGTCCTTGTTGATGAAGCCAAACTTCTCCCGTACCTTAACGAAGGCATAGCCTTCGTGGAAGCTGCCGGCATATTCATATATGGGCCGCACGATCACCTCCCCTTCGCGATTTACAAAACCATACCTGCCCTTCTGGCCAACTTTCGCCATGCCATTGCTGAAGACATTCGTTTCGACAAATTTATAGGGTACCACCATGCGACCTGCCTTGTCGATGTAGCCAAAAAGACGTGATTGTTTCACATAGGCCATGCCTTCATAGAAGTCCGAGCTCAGGGAATATTGTGCGGAAATAACCCGAATGCCCCGGCTGTTATAAAATCCGTCTTTTCCTGCATTGCTGTAGCGGATCATGCCTTCACGCCATTCGCCCATGCTTTCAAGGGTAATGGGCACCATGATGCGGCCGTCTTCATCGATGAGGCCGTAAAAGCCGTTCTTTTTTACTTTGGCTGCCCCATCCACAAATGTGCTTACCTCATCATATACCGCAGGGATGACCAGCTCAGCATTGGCATCGGCATAACCGTACTTTTCGCCATCGAGGAAAGGGATACGCCTGGGGAGTTCCTGGGCGCTTAGATAAACAGACATCAGAAAGATCAAGCTTATAGAGAGGAATGTTTTCATGGTTTGGAGTTTTTCCAAAGTTAATAAATCTAAGTTCGACCCTGGATGCATTAAAAAGGGATTGGGATTAGATATCAGATATCAGATATCAGAAATTTGAAATCAGAAATCTTCACTTCAAATCTTCACTTGGCACTCGGCACTCGGCACTCGGCACTCTTAGCCAGCATCTTCCGCATAAAATAGTCTCTCCACCGATGAGGCAAGAGCTCTGCAAGCCGCAGCTTCCAGTTATTGTTAACCTTATAATAAAACCTGGGGTTTTGCTGAGAAAGTGCCTTGACTACCACTGCAGCCACCCGTTCCGGTTCGCACAGCTTTCCTATTTGTTTCGGGGCTTTTTCGGCAAAAGCCAAAAGGTATTTTTGGTAGACGCTTTCACCAATACTGTCTTTCATATTTCGCAGCCCGTCAAGCAGTGGAGTATTGATAGCTCCGGGGCGGATAATACTGAGTTTTATCCGCTGTAGTGCCAGCTCATTGCGCATGGCCACGCTCAGCGCTTCCATGGCGATCTTGGAGGAGGAATAGGCTTGGAATGCACCCGGCAAGCGCACGCTCTCACTGCTGATCTGTACCACGCGACCACGGGTCTCCATGAGATGTGGAAGGAATGCCCGCACCATGTTCACCGGCCCAAAGGTGTTGATGGCAAAGATGCGATCCAGCACTTCCTTTTCCTTCTCGCTCACCGCATAAAAATCTGATATACCGGCATTGTTCACAAGCGCCCAAACCCGAAAGCCTTTCTCTTCTAATTGTCTCCGCACAGCATGGGTCGACTGTTCATTGCTCACATCCATTTGAAGAGGAATTAAGCCATCATGTTCCTTGAATAGCGAAAATACAGCAGGCGAAACATCCGTAGCCACGATGAGTTTGTCTGGAAATGTATCCAACAAGGCCCGAACGATGGCTTGTCCAAGTCCGCCTGCTGATCCGGTTATGATGATGGATTGTTTCATTTTAGTGCCGGGATGAGGCATAGGGCAGTGTTTTTATTTTACCACAAAGAATACCAAAGGAAATGTTTGCCGAACTATAGGACTTTCTACAAGGTAAACATTTCTGATATCTGATATCTGATTTCTGATCTCGATCTTCATTAAGCATTTTTGTATACCGCAATCACCTTCTGCCCTTGTTTCTTCAGCGATCTCAGGCTGGCCTCAAAGTCTCTGGTAAATCCGAGAATAAACCCACCGCCACCGCTGCCGCAAAGCTTCAGGGAATAAAGCTGCTTATCCAGCCCGGCTTTCCAGATGCTGATCATCGATTCGGGGATCATAGGACGGAAATGCTTGTACTGAAATGCTGATAGTTTATGCAGGGAGGGGAAGAAAATATCGGTCTGCCCTTCAAGCAATGAGTGGATGCATTTGTTATTGAGCGGGATGAGGGTTTCCTTCACGAGTTTGTCAAATACCGGATCCTGGCACTTTTCAAAGAAAAGTTTCACCAAAGGATGTGTGATGCCCGGCCTGCCTGTGTCGATAAGAAATATTGCACCCTCACGCGGGAATTTGTTGCGCGGGATGCCTACAGTCTGAATGCTGCTGCCATTGTCGATCAGCAAGGGATACTTGATATAGCAGTTCAGGGGGTCGATGCCCGAACTGATACCATGGAAATAGCTTTCCATCTGTGAAAAGATATCTTTGAGCTTAAGCACCTCTTCCTGGCTGAGGTTGCGTTGAGAACGAATTTTGTTGCGCCCGTAGCGCTCGTAAATGGCTGCACACAATGCTCCGGAGCTGCCAATGCCAAAGCCTTGCGGGATGGTTGACTCGAAAAAAAGCATACGGTCGAGATCCGTACGGAATTGCTCCAGGTCGAGTTCGCACTTCAGTTCATCTTTGTTCTGCAGATCCAAAAGGTGTCCATAATATTCCTGGAGCATCTTATTGGATTCTATGGCGAAATCATAGTCGGTATAATGGTATTTGTTGATGAAGCCGAGTTCTCCCTTGAAGTGGGCGTAGGGGATGGTGAGTCCCATGGAATCACAGATCACACTATACTCTCCGAAGAGCATGATCTTTGCGTAAAAGACTTCAGGTTTGTTGGTCATTCCCCACCGCTGAGTTTCTCCGGACCCTTGCCAATATGGTCGTCGATCCGGCGTTTCTGCATGCAATATACTAATAATTCACGATTGATAAAGTCTTGAACTGCTTCCTTGTCAGGGGCAGGGTAGAGGAGATGAACATTGGGACCGGCATCCAGCGTAAAGCTCACAGGGATACCACTGTTTTCGCGAAAATTCCGGATCTTATCAATGATCTGAAGTGTACCCGGTTTAATCAATATGTAGCCCGGATCGGAGCTCATCATCAGGCCGTGCAGGCTGAGGGCTTCGTTTTCCACAATACGGATAAAGGTATGCTTGTCTCCGTTCTTGAGGGCTTTCAACAGTGTGGCTACTTGTATATGGGCCTGTTCAAACCTTTGTTGTGCATAGGGATGCTTTTCCATCAGCCTGTGTCCTTCGCTGCTGCCAATGGCTTTTGGACTCTCATCTACGATGAGAATGGCATCCTGCAACTCCCTGAAGTTTTCATGTACTTCAAAGGAAAGGGGAGTAGCCCATTCATCCGAGCTTTCCGGAATATACTGGCTTTCCCCCCAACTTACATATCCTCCGTAAACAGAACGCGAAGCGCTACCGGATCCCAATCGTGCTATATAGGATGCTTTTTCAAGGAAATCGGCTTTGGAAAGATTTATTCCGACGATCTCTTTTTCAAGTGAACAGAGGCAGAGAGCCAGACTGCTCATGGCAGACGCAGAAGAGGCGATGCCGGCGGAGTGGGGGAAATTATTTTCGGAATTAATGTGGAGATCCAGTTCTTTCAGGAAGGGAAAATGTGGATAAAGGGAAGCAATGTATCGTTTTACCCGCAATGCAAACTTTTCATTCCGCACATCATTGAATAAGAGTTCCACCTCAGCCTTACCCGCCGTGTACGACAAGGTAGTGGTGGTATAGCTCTCGCTCAGTGTAAAGCTGAGACTGGGATTTGATGGCAACTGTACACCATGCTTGCCCCAGTATTTAATGAGGGCGATGTTGGAAGGGGATTTCCAGCGGATGTTTTGCATAAACTTTTGGTTCAATTAATAAATCTCACCTCACCCCCTGGCCCCCTCTCCTCAAGGAGAGGGGGAAAAGGGGGATGGGGGTTAAGGGGGTGAGGTGCATAACTCACCCCCACCGCCCAAAACTATCTCCTCCCAGCTAAACACTGTCCTCAGTCCTTTTCCGCTAAAATAAGCTTTTATCCCTTCAAATCCCATTTCACTTGAAGCCAGCAAAAAATCACCGCCCCAGGCGCCCAGGGATTTGATACTGCCGGGAAAGTCGGGGAAGCTTTCCTCTTTTACTTTTGGAAGTTGAAGCACAGCCGACATGATCTCTTCATGCTCATCCAGCAAAGCATTAAATTCCTTCAGGGTATTGGCCTTTGCGATCTCACGACTGATTGCCGATATCCTGTTTATATCGTATTCACGGAATCCGGTACTGTTCAGGAAATGATTCACGCTGGCTTCCGAATCCTGTTTTCTCCCGGAATACACAAAAGCCAGGGAGGATTTAAAGGGAGGGTCGAAGCTGGCCTTCTCCGTTTTCGGACTGGCATTTATAAGTTGATAAAATACCGGATATTCTGCCCCGGCACAAGCAATGTCATAGCCTGAGCCTTTTTGTGTGTTGAAGAACAACTCATAGGCATCAATGCCAAACCAGGAGGCAATATTGCTGATGAGGCTGGAGCTGCTGCCCATGCCCCATTCCGGGTCAAAGCCGAGGATGGTTTTTACCTGTGGGGATTTATTTTTTTTCAGTATCTCCGGGTTTATCCGGTGAGCTTCGAGCAGTAACTGCTGCAGGAAAGCGGCACTGTTGGGCTTGCTGCTACGAATGATCTCAAATTCAGGAAGGGAAAATATGGCCATGAACCAGGGATCACGCTTGTATATGCTTTTCCAGATGAGTTGCCCGGAAACCCCGGCATTGTCAACGTTCATCTTTTGCCCTGGAATAGTTGGAACAGCAAGTGCGAGGGCAGCGTGAAGGACAAGATACTCACCCGTGATCAATAATTTGCCGTTGGAATAAAATCTCTGCTTCTTCAATATTCAAAACTTAACAATCAAACTTTGCGCCTCAGGTTTGCAAGCAACTCTTTCACATTGCTGAACGAAACCTTTTTGTTCTGGAAATAATCCACAGCTCTTTCCTTTTCTTCGTTTGTTACGCCGATATGGTTCAGGATATTGTAAAGGTGCATCTTCATATGCCCTGTCTGTATACCTTTGGTAATGAGAGATTTTAAAGCGCTGAAGTTATTGGCCAGTCCGGCAGTAGCTGCGATCATCATCAATTGGTCGGCATTGGGATTGTTGAGCAGTTCAAGGGAGAACCTGGCCAGGGGGTGCAATGAGGTCAGTCCACCCACGGTTCCCAGTGACAGGGGAAGGGTGAGCTCATACCTGAACTTTCCGTCTTTGATGCTGACATTGCTCAGCGCCGAATATTTTCCATTTCGGGCGGCATAGGTATGTGCACAGGCTTCTATAGCCCGGAAATCATTTCCGGTTGCCAGCACGACAGCGTCGATGCCATTCATCACACCTTTATTGTGTGTGGTGGCCCTATAAACATCCTCCTGTGCGATGCGGACGGATAGCTCGAACTTCCTGACAAACTGTTGTGCGCTCATGTTGCGGTCGCAATCATGAAACTCTTCAATATCGCATTCTACATAAGTTTGTACGAGGCATTCGGGGGTATAATTGGAAAGGATGGCCATCACGATCTCGTAGTTTTTTTCCTTACCGCTGAAGGATTTATCTTCCTTAAAAATCCTTTTCAACTGCATGCCGAATTCTTCCAGGCATGAGTTGATAAAATTGGCGCCCATGCTGTCGATGGTCTCAAAAGAGGCTTTAAGCTGAAAATAATTTTCCAGCTTATCCGTCATGTCGATCAGTTCGATGTCGAGGATGCCCCCACCGCGTTGCCGCATATTTTTGGTGATGTGATTCGTTTCATTGATCAGCTTCTCCTTAATAGCCGGCATGGCTTTGCGGAGTTTCTTAGTGTCACCTTCCCAGAGGAAGTGCACCTGCCCTATCTTTGTGGTGGAGATCACTTTCGCATGGAATCCGCCCCGCTCCGACCAGAATTTTGCTGCACTTGATGCTGCGGCAATCACAGAGCTTTCTTCTATCACCATGGGTACCAGGTACATATTGCCATTGATCACGAAATTAGGTGCGATCCCATAAGGAAAGATAAAGTTGGAGATGGTGTTCTCACTGAATTCATCCAGCTTCTTTTGTATGTCGAGATCCTTATGCCAGAACGACCTCAGCTTACGGGCAGCCTCTTCGGGATACTCGAAATAACTGGTTGTAAGATCAATCTTCTGATCCTTGTTCAGCTTCGAAAACCCTTTTCTGATTTGTTGTTTCAAAGTGTTGGGTATTGGGTTGATTTCTGACTTCTGATATCTGATCTACCATTCTTCTTCTTCCACTATCACTTCAGGAACCATATATTCCTTGAGTGATGCGGCGAAGTCATCAATGGCGTAAACCCTGAGTTGCTTGAGGTACTGTGGCCACTGCTCGTTATAGTCACGGTGGGCGGTGTTAAGCCATCGCTCACAGGGGTACTTCGACTGTCGGGTAAGAACAAAGTTGTCGATGGTATAACGGTAACGTTGGTCTTTACATTCGATCTTGAAATAATATTTTATCAATCCGGCTCTTTTTATTGTGCCGTCTTTTTCCTCATATATGAGTTCAAATTGGTGTTTGCCCTTGATTACACCTGAGGCAGCATCTCTTACCTGTGTCACATATACCGGTTGCTTAAAATAGTGATGTAGCCATTCGCCTGCCCGGTTAAAAAGTTCTTTCTGGGTTCCTGTTTCCTCTACCACCTCCTGGAAAGTGATCAACCCGGTATTCGGATCTACAGGAATACTTTCCATTCCGTTGACTTCCTCTTCCTGGGAGAAAACAAATGATCCTGCTAACAATATTATGAGTAAAGAAATAATATTTTTCATGGCATTGCGTGTTGTTTTTGATTGAAAGAACAAATTAATACCGTAAAGTTACAAAAAAGTAAGAATAATGAAATTGATATTCGATGTTCTATATTCGATGTGCCATATTCGAAGGGGATAGATGAGAGAAGAAGTTAAAAAAAAAGCCCCGCGAAATTCGCAGGGCTGTTTTTTCTACATCATTCCGGGCATTCCGCCGCCCATGCCACCAGGCATCGGAGGCATTGCTGCCGCATTTTCGTCCTTATGCTCTGCAAGTACACACTCGGTTGTAAGGAGCATGCCTGCAATGGATGCAGCATTTTCGAGTGCTACCCTAACCACTTTGGTCGGGTCGATCACACCTGATTTCAGGAGATTTTCGTATACTTCGGTCCTGGCATTGAATCCAAAATCGCCTTTACCTTCTCTTACTTTCTGTACCACGACGGATCCTTCCATGCCTGCATTTTCAACAATCTGGCGAAGCGGTTCTTCCAGTGCCCTTTTGATAATGGCAATACCGGTTTCTTCGTCCTCGTTATCAGCTTTCAGTCCGTTGATGGAATCGATGGCCCTGAGGTAAGCTACACCGCCACCGGGGACAATTCCTTCTTCGATGGCAGCCTTGGTTGCATTCAGTGCATCATCGAAGCGATCTTTCTTTTCCTTCATCTCCAACTCACTGGCTGCCCCAACATAGATCACGGCAACACCACCGGCGAGCTTGGCAAGTCTTTCCTGTAGTTTTTCCCTGTCGTACTCAGATTTTGAATCATCAATCTGTGTTTTGAGCATCTTCACCCTGGCTTCGATAGCGGCTTTCTCACCTTTACCACTCACGATGGTGGTGTTATCTTTGTCGATGGTTACTTTTTCGGCTTCACCAAGATATGAAATGTCAGTATCTTCCAGTTTATAGCCTTTTTCTTCTGAGACCACGGTACCACCGGTAAGTACGGCGATATCTTCAAGCATCTCTTTCCTTCTGTCACCAAAACCGGGAGCTTTTACTGCAACCACTTTCAGTGATCCCCTGATCTTATTCACTACGAGAGTAGCCAGTGCTTCACCATCGATATCTTCTGAAATGATGATGAGCGGTTTACCACTTTGAGCAGCTTTTTCAAGGATGGGGAGCAGATCTTTCATTACAGAGATCTTTTTGTCATGGATGAGGATATACGGACTTTCGTATACAGCTTCCATCTTTTCTGTATCGGTAACGAAATACGGCGAAATGTATCCGCGGTCGAACTGCATGCCTTCAACAACATCAACATAAGTCTCGATGCTTTTGGCTTCTTCAATAGTGATCACACCTTCTTTTTTCACTTTACCCATGGCTTCAGCAATAAGTTTGCCGATGGTAAAATCGTTATTTGCTGCAACTGCAGCTACCTGTACGATCTTTTCGCTGTTGTCGCCAATTTTTTTGGTCTGGGCTTTCAGGTTTTTAATGATTGCAATAACTGCCTTGTCGATACCCCTCTTGAGGTCCATCGGGTTTGCTCCTGCAGTTACATTTTTCAGTCCTGTATGTATAATTGCCTGGGCAAGCACAGTCGCAGTGGTGGTACCGTCACCAGCAAGGTCATTGGTTTTTGAAGCCACTTCCTTCACCAGCTGTGCACCCATATTTTCTACGCTGTCTTCCAGTTCAATTTCTTTTGCCACAGTTACGCCATCCTTGGTGATGACCGGTGAGCCAAATGATTTTTCAATAATGACATTACGTCCTTTGGGCCCGAGGGTAACTTTCACTGCATTTGACAGTGCGTCAACACCTTGCTTCAGGCCATCTCTTGCTTTTAGATCAAAAATGATATCTTTAGCCATTGTTTTATTAATTTATAGGTTATTTTTTTTTATTTCTTTAAATGATGGCGACGATGTCGCTTTCACGCATGATAAGATAATCTTTGTTTTCGAAGCTGATCTCAGTGCCGGTATATTTCCCGTATAATACAGCATCTCCTACTTTCACAGTGAGGGGTTCATCTTTTTTACCTGGTCCTACTGCCACAACAATACCTTTCTGAGGTTTTTCCTTGGCTGTGTCAGGAATGATGATGCCGCCGGTGGTTTTTTCTTCAGCAGCGGATGCTTCAATGATCACCCTGTCTGCCAATGGTTTAATTTTCAACTTTGCCATGCTATGCTATTTTAAAATGTTTAAACATATATTTTAATATCAATTAATTATTCCCGGTCATAATTTGTGCCAAAGTGGAAAATAAAAAAAAATGTCAGAATAATATGACATTCTGACATTTAATTTATTTTTTACGACCCTTCAGAATATTATTCGGGCTATTGCTCATCTTGTTGATCAGGCTGTGGTATTGGGGTAGTCGGAATTGGTAAAGGATCTCCCGCCCTGTCTTCTACCTGTGTAACATTGTTTATTTGTTGATCTCCCTTGGGGATTACAAAAATAGATGCCAGACTGAGAACCAGTAAGGCAATGGCAAGTGTCCAGGTTGCTTTTTCAAGAAAATCCGCAGTTTTCCTTACCCCCATGTATTGGTTAGAGCCAGAGAAATTTGATGCAAGACCACCGCCTTTACTATTTTGAACAAGCACAACGAGGATGATCAGTGCACTGATGATGAGGATGAAAACAGAAAGAATAATATATAAGCCCATGTGTGTAATAATTTAGTTTTCAGTACTGATTTTTTTAATTTGGGCTGCAAAGTAACTACTTTTTTCCGGATATTTCAAACTTAATTTGCGATAAATTTCAATGGCTTTATCTGTATTTCCCTGCTGAGCATGGATTTGTGCCAGGGTTTCACTCACAATATCGTCTTTTTCTTCAAGGCTGCTTTTGGCCATTTTAACGGGATCGAAAAAATCTGCTTTCAACCTGCTGATAGAAGGCTGTTCCCTGATGAATTTATCAATAAGCTCTTCTTTCGATGAGTCTGTCAGCTCAGGTTCTTCTTCTGATTCATCTTCGGGATATAATGGTTTTTTCTCACCGGATATTTCTTTCAGCCTGTCTTCAACGATCTGTTTCAAGGCCCTGAGCCTTTCTTCCTCATCCTGTTCAACTACCGGAACAATGGGATCTGGTATTGCCACAGGCTTTTCTTCATCCATCTCATCCTCAATTATTTCTCTTTCTGCCTCAGGCAAAGGAGGTTCCGGAATGCTGTCTTTTTCTTCTACTACTTCCGGTTTTAGGATCTCATCCTTGATTTCAGGAATGTCCACTGCTTCCTTCTGCAGGTCTTTTATTAATTCCTTCAGGCGTTTCCTGTCTGCAATGCGGGCTGCTGTAGACTTCAATTCTTCAGTAAACAGAACATGCTTGATCATCCTCAGGTTCAAAAGGTGCAGGATCTTCAGACTCTGGCAATAGGGAAATTCTGAAGCCAGCTTTTCAATTTCGGGCAGGGAAGACTTACTGAGTGTCTGAGGCTCCCTGATAAATGATATAAATTCCCGCTGGTCCATCTTCTTAGTTTGTTTACCAGTTCACGACTGCTTTATCAAAAATATCCTGAATCAGCATCTCATTGATCTGGTCAATGAGCATATCCTGCACTTCACTCAGGTTTTGTGTACTCGAATAATCATCAAAGCGTGAAAATTTGCTTTTAAAATTTTTACTGTTGTCAAGGGTGTTTACGTAAACCACTTCAACAGTGATGGTCAGACGGTTCTGTGCAGCTGTTTCATTTGCCTGGATGGCTACGGGACTTGTGCGGTAGTTGGTTATTGAGCCTTCTATTTGTAAATCTCCTCCTTTATTCATGACAATCAGATTTGTCTCATTGGCGAACTTGTCACGAAGGGCATCAGTAAATTTCTGACTCAGTGTTGGCTCTACTGTCAGTGCATTGTTTGGAAATCGCTGGATAGAAATGGTTTTTGTTTCCGGTGAAATGGAAGCACCGGTGAATGAATATACTCCACAGCCGCTGATTTGCAGTAGCAGGAGTAGCAATAACAAGGGGCCTGCCTGGTATTTTACAATGTATGTGATCTTACTATTTTTCACCTATTCGATATGAAATTCTTTTATCTTCCTGTACAGGGTTCTCTCCGATATTCCTAATTCTTTGGCGGCATTCTTGCGTTTGCCATTATGTCTTTTCAAGGCCTTCCTGATCATTTCTATCTCTTTTTCCTGCAAGGAGAGGGGCTCATCTATCACTTCTGATTCATGTATGGGCTCATCAAAAGACTCAATGCGGGAAGGATGATGGATCTCTACCTTGTCGCGGATATCATTCAGGCTTTCAAGGTCTGAGTCGAGGCGATCAATAAACAGTGATTCCCTTTTCTGAATTTCCGGCTTAAGCCCGTCTTCTTTCGTAATCTCACTGATTACCTTTTTTAGTTCATGGATGTCATTTTTCATGTCGAACAATACCTTATACAACAAATCCCGTTCAGAGAATTCCTTATCCTCGCCCTCCTTTTTGTATAGTACCGGCAGCTCATTAAACTGCCCGGACGGGAGATACCCCCTGATCGTTGTTGCTGAAATATTCTTGTTTTCCTCTATGATGGAAATCTGTTCTGTAATGTTCTTCAGCTGACGGATGTTGCCGGGCCACCGGTATTCTTCAAGCAGGCGCCTGGCATCTTCATCCAGTTGTATGACCGGCATGCGGTATCTTTCTGCGAAGTCGGAAGCAAACTTCCTGAAAAGCAAATGAATGTCTTCTTTTCTTTGGCGTAGCGAAGGAATGAAAATAGGGACAGTGTTTAAGCGGTAATACAGATCCTGCCTGAATTTTCCGGTTCGAATGGCTTCCGGGATATTAATATTACTTGCAGCTACGATCCGTACATCTGTTTTAATGACCTTTGAAGAGCCAACCTTCATAAACTCCCCGCTTTCCAGCACCCTGAGAAGCCTCACCTGGGTAGAGAGCGGTAACTCGGCCACTTCATCGAGAAAGATGCTTCCCCCGTTCACCACTTCAAAATATCCTTTTCGTGCTTCGTGGGCACCGGTAAAGGAGCCTTTTTCATGCCCGAAAAGTTCGGAATCGATGGTGCCTTCCGGGATTGCTCCGCAGTTCACTGCAATGTAAGGGCCATGTTTCCTGGAACCCATCTGGTGGATGATCTTAGGGAAAACCTCCTTGCCAACCCCGCTTTCACCGGTAATCAGTACCGTGAGATCTGTAGGGGCAACCTGGCTTGCAATGTCGATTGCACGATTCAGTAATGTGGAATTACCGATGATCCCAAAGCGTTGTTTTATTGATTGAATTTCCATCTCGAATTGCTTTCAGCCTCTGTGTAACGCTGTTACTTATAAAATAATATGTAAAGTTACGGAAATTTACTAAAACCACCAGAAGGCGGAAGCTAAGCGGTTGAATATCGGGAAACGAATAAGAGATTAAGAATATTGAATTTTCCGATACGCGCTGTTCTTATTTTTCCGATTTAGCAACTTCCTTCTTAATCCGTTGAATATGTCCCCTCCCAAGGGCTTTTACTTCACATCCGAGCTCAAAATATCGTCGGATCTGTTCATCGTTCAGTATGCCGAAACAGTCGATAACTGCAATTGGATTTCCTGCCCATGCTACCATTTGCTCAGGATCGAGTTTCAGGTATTGTTCATGAGGGACTGCCAGGATCAAGGCATCCATGCTCTTCAGGGATGCCTGAAGATCTTTTTCAATCACTAGCTCTTCAAGTCCATCCTGGTTACGGAAAAAACGTTTCCATGAATATTCGGCACTCTCTCCATCCTGTGTTTCAAATTCATGCCAGTGGTCGACATAAGGGTCGTGTACATGCATGTCGGCACCCATTTCAGTCAGCTTCCTGACGATCATTTCACTTCCGCTGTAACGGGTGTCGCCCACGTCCTCCCGGTAGCTGGCACCGCATAGCAGCACCTGCGATCCGGCAATATACCTCGACATGTTTCGAAGTGCATCCCGTGTAAGCGTGGCCACGTGCAGCGAGCGGGTGTCATTGATATCGATGGCGGTAGGTGTTATCTTGAAAATCCTGTCACCATCATCAAATCCAAGGATATGCTTATATGCCCAGTAGCCAAGGCCGCCGTCTTTTGGAAGGCAATAACCACCGATTCCGGGGCCGGGAAATATCATGTTGCTATGGGTCGGACGTACCTTAATGGCTTTGATCACCTTGATCAGGTCAACACCATTGCGTTCGGCAAAGATGCTCCATTCATTCATGTAAGCCAGGATGGTGGCCCTGTATGAGTTTTCTACGATCTTGGTAGTCTCAGATTCAATGGGACGATCCATCACCGTGAGGGGGAATTCCTCAGTGTTCAGGATCTCGTGCAGGAACTTTTCTACCCTGTCGCGCGCCTCATCGTTACATCCTGAGCATACTCTCCAGAAATCACGGATAGAACTTACATATTCCTTACCCGGCATCACACGCTCAAAGCTGTGTGCGAGCAGAGGAGTTTCTTTCATTCCCCTTTTGGCAAAAGCTTTTTTCATAATTGGCCAGGCGACAAATTCAGTAGTGCCCGGAGCAACTGTTGTTTCGATCAGGGTGAGGGCGCTTGCCGGGATCTTTTCCCCAATGGTCTCCATTGTGGCTTCCAGTGCAGCCATCTCTACTTCACCGCTGCGCATGTTGCCCAAATCATTTTTGGAATAGTCACATTGTACGTCCACCACTACGTAATCCGCAAACTGCAGACAGTTGCTGTCATAAGTAGCCACAAGAGTTTCTGATTGTAAAACACATCTTTCTATGAGTTCTTCTACTTCAGGGTCTTCGGCCTTAACCGGGGAAACTCCCCTGTTCAGGATGGGTATCTTCCAATAGCTTCGCACACTGGGCCGCTGACAACCGATCACAAATTTAGTATTGTTGCCCTGTTCATCTTTGGCGTCGGCTACAATGGCGGCCATCACGGCTCCAACAAAACCAACACCCATGACAACAACAATTTCCTGGCCTTTTGCTTTCGCTTTTTGCACCAGTTTATCAATTCTTTCAAGTTCCCGGGCATATTCCTCCGGCTGTGGAAGTGCAAATTTTTCACCCATCGGTGTAACGGAATAAACTACCTCTTTTTCGTTCATCTACTTTTGGTTAAATTATTTTTTATGCAGGATCATTAACGGATTTTAGCATCAATTTGCTTTTCAAATGCGGCAATCAACTTTTTCATTGCTTTCTCAATGATTTTGTCGGTGAGGGTCTTCTCCTCATCCCGGAAGATAAAACTTACGGCATATGATTTCTCATCTTTCCCGATTTTTTCACCTTCATAAACATCGAACAAGCCAATAGATCTGAGCAGGCTGGTTTCGGTTTTTATGGCAATATCCCTGATCTGTGCAAAACTGATATCTTTATTAATAAGCAAGGCCAGATCACGCCTGACTTCAGGATATTTTGGCACAGGAAGGGATGTAATGGTATTTTTACGTAAAATACTTAGCATCATATCCCAGGAGAAGTCAGCATAGAACACTTCATGCTTGATCTCGAATCCATCTGTAAACGCAGCGTCAAGACTGCCAAAGGATACCAGTGGCTTTCCGTCCAGAAGATAGCTCATTCCCTCGGCGAAAATCCCTTTGGTGGCCTCCCCGGTATCCATGCCGGCTGCAGGCATTCCAAGCCTGAGAATGATATTCTCCACAACGGATTTTAACTGGAAGAAGTCAGAAGGCTGGTTTGCAGTATTCCAGCTTTCCCTGTCCTTCCTGCCGCAGATGAACAGGGCCAGCCGTTTTTCTTCATGATATCCTGCCAGTAAAGCTGCTGCTTCTTTTGCAGGATTGATGGAATAGATATTTCCAAACTCAAAGAAACGAATATCGGTGATCCTGCGGTTCTGGTTGAAGGCAATGTTTTCGAGCCCTCCGAAAAGAAGACTTTGTCTTAAAGCGTTCAGGTCATTGCTAAGCGGGTTTTCCAGAAGAACCGAATGGCTTGCTTCAAAGGCGGAAAACTTTTCAACATATGCTGATTTCATGAGAGAATTGTTCATGATCTCTGAGAAGCCCATACCGCAAAGCAGCTCAGCAAGGCTGTTTTGCAGTTTATCCGGATCAGGCCTGGGGTGATGGGCAAGAGATGAACGTATTCCATGAGGGAAAGCAACATTGTTATAACCGTATATCCTGAGGATCTCCTCGATGATATCCACTTCGCGACGAACATCATAACGGTAGCTTGGTACCCTGACACTAAAAGCATCACCTTCTTTTTTAATGATCTCAATATCGAGGTCGGCAAAGATATTGTCGATCAGTTCTTTCCTGATCTCCTGTCCGATGAGGCGATTGATATTGCTGTATTTTACATCTACGTTCCAGCCTTCAACAGGGTGCGGGTAGATGTCTTCAAAGGCTGATGAAATAGTACCACCTGCCAGTTCTGTAATCAGTAGAGCAGCCCGTTTCATAGCGTAAAGGCATATGTTAATGTCTGAACCACGTTCAAACCTGAAAGATGCATCGGTGGAGAGGCCATGCAATTTTGCAGTCTTCCTGATGGTAACAGGATCGAAATGTGCACTTTCGAGGAAAAGATTAACAGTTTTGTCAGTAACGCCTGACTTTTCACCACCAAATACTCCGGCAATACACATACCATCTTCGGCATTACAGATCATCAGGTCGTTGGTGCTGAGTTTTCTTTCAACCCCATCCAGGGTGAAAAATTTTTCACCTTTATGTGCCTTTCTAACAAGCACTTTACCACCCTTGATGGCTGCAGTATCATAAGCATGCAAAGGTTGTCCTGTTTCCATCAGCACAAAATTGGTAATATCCACAATGTTATTAATGGGACGTATGCCGATGGCATTGAGCAAATCCTGCATCCATGCAGGTGATTCCTTTACTTCGATTCCTGAAATGCTCAGGCCGCTGAACCTTGGACAGGCCTGCAGGTCTTCAATGATGACAGGAAATTCAGCTGCCGGGCTACCAGCTTTAAAGGCATCTACGGAAGGGATTTGAAGCTTCTTGCTGCCTTTTCCTTCATGGCAATTAATAACGGCCATAATATCACGTGCAGTGCCGATATGGGAAGTAGCATCAGTACGGTTGGGAGTAAGTCCGATTTCGAAAACGTAATCTTCCGTGATATTAAAATAGGATTTTGCAGCTGTGCCGGGAACTGCATCTTCTTTCATGACCATGATCCCTTCATGTGATGTGCCCAGGCCGATCTCATCTTCTGCGCAAATCATTCCTTCGGATACTTCACCGCGGATATTTGCCATTTTAATCTCAAATGAATCTTCAGCTGAATAGAGAAAAGCACCTACGGTAGCAACGATAACTTTCTGTCCGGATGCAACATTGGGTGCCCCGCACACAATGGGAAGCAGCCGGTCTCCGCCAACATTGACGGTTGTAATGCTTAATTTGTCGGCATTGGGATGTTTTTCGCATGTGATCACTTCTCCAATTACCAATCCTTCAAGGCCGCCTTTCACCGACTGGAATTTCTCCATTCCTTCCACCTCGAGGCCACTGTTGGTCAGCAGTATGCTCAGTTCTTCCGCTCCCATATCGAAATCAAGATACCTCTTCAGCCAGTTGTAGGATATTTTCATTTGTATAAAAGTTTTACACGGGATTTCCCGATGATTCTGTTATTCTGAATATGATCTTCCCGCAAAAAGAAATTTACATTTGTTTATAGGGCGGTAAAGGTAGTGAATTTCCATTTTTCTAACCTATAGAGCCCCAATCGGGCTGATTTTTATTTATCAGTCTCAAAGTCTGATTTAAATTTTTGTTTTCTGGCAGCTCTAGTCCGGGATCGTCTTTCAGGATATCTGTGGCCAGGTCCCTTGCATATTTGAGGATCTTTTCATCCCTGAGCAGGTTGGCGATTTTCAAGTCCAGGATACCACTTTGTTGCGTACCTGCCAAATCGCCCGGCCCACGGAGTCTGAGATCAGTTTCTGCGATCATAAATCCATCGGTGGTGTCAAGCATGGTTTTCAGCCGTACACGTGCTTCTTCACTTAGCTTATTTCCCGACATAAGGATACAATACGACTGATCGCTGGCCCTCCCAACACGTCCCCGGAGCTGATGCAGTTGCGATAAGCCAAATCTTTCTGCATTTTCAATCACCATTACACTGGCATTGGGGATGTCGACCCCAACCTCAATTACCGTGGTGGCAACCATAATCTGGGTTTCACCTTTAATGAAACGCTGCATCTCAAATTCCTTGACCTCCTGTTTCAGCTTTCCATGTACCATGCTGATTGCGTATTGGGGTAAAGGGAAAGCACGGGTGATGCTTTCAAACCCATCCATAAGATCTTTAAGGTCCAGCTTTTCAGATTCGTGGATCAGGGGATACACAATATAGATCTGCCTCCCCAGTTTGATTTGCTCTTCCATAAAGCCAAACAGGCGCAGACGCCTGGATTCAAAAAAGTGAAATGTTTTTACAGGCTTGCGACCGGGTGGCAATTCATCAATAACGGAAAAGTCGAGGTCACCATACAAGGTCATGGCCAGAGTTCTGGGTATAGGCGTGGCTGTCATGACAAGGATATGAGGCGGTATAATATTTTTATAATACAGCCTGGCACGTTGAGCAACACCAAAGCGATGTTGTTCATCAATGACTACAAGTCCGAGATTTTTAAACTTCACATTTTCTTCGAGAAGGGCATGGGTGCCAACCAGCAGTTGCAGTTTCCCGCTTTCCAGCTCTTCATGGATATCTTTCCTTTTTGCAGCTTTAGTTGAACCTGTGAGCAAATCCACCCTGACTCCCATTGGTTCTGTCATCCTGCTAATCGTTGTGAAATGCTGCCTGGCCAGGATTTCGGTAGGTGCCATCATGCAGGCCTGAAAATCATTGTCCAGCGCAATAAGCATCGACATCAGTGCCACCAGGGTTTTTCCGCTGCCGACATCACCCTGTAGCAGGCGGTTCATTTGCCGTCTTGAGCCAAGGTCTGTCCGGATTTCCCGTATTACCTTTTTTTGCGCTTCTGTAAGCTCAAAACTAAGGTGTTGTTTGTAAAACTCATTTACATATGGTCCGACTTTCTCAAAAACATGTCCCTGCACTTCCGCTATTCTCCCAAGGCGTTGCTTCAACAAGCGCAACTGAATAAAAAACAATTCTTCAAATTTGAGTCTGGCCTGTGCTCTTCTGAGCAGTTCATTATTTTTTGGGAAATGAATGTTCTGAAATGCTTCCTCACGGCTTATCAATCCGAGTTTGTCAATGATCCATGGAGAAAGTGTTTCAGGGATGTTTTTACTGGCTTTTAGCAACAAGGCCGTCATCAGCTTGCTGATATTTCTGCTGGAAAGGCCACGGGAACGAAGGTTTTCCGTACAGCTGTAATGTCCCTGAAGTGTCATGCCCAGGGCCTGAACATCTTTATCCGGAACATCCACCTCAGGATGTGCAATATTGTATTTGTTATTAAATATTGCTGGTTTGCCAAACACAATATATTCCACATCAGGTTTAAATTTCCCTTCCAGCCATTTAAAGCCCTTGAACCACACCAGTTCAATGGAACCGCTTTCATCGCTGAAGATGGCGGTGAGTCGCTTTGCACGGGGCTTTCCCACAACTTTTAGCTTGCTGATGCACCCCTTTAATTGTACATAGCTCAACTCAGGGTTAATATCGGCGACCCTGTGGATCTTGCTTTTATCGATATAACGGAAGGGAAAATAATGCAGCAGGTCGTTGAATGTAAAGACATTGATTTCGGACTTCAGCAATGCGGCCCTTTTAGGCCCGACGCCTTTTAAATATTCAATTGGTGTATCAAGAAACCCGCTTGGCATGATCACATAAAATTGTAAACAAAGTTAAAGATAAAAAAAAAGCTCTCCGGAGTTTCGGAGAGCTTCTTCTTAATTCTTTTTCATTTAGAATTCCCAGAGGTCATGTTCAAATTCAAATAATTCGTTCTTGATCCTTTCAGATTCATATAAAGCATCCAGACCGGTTGCATACTCTAAGATCCTTCTGTCAAAGACATTGGATTCTTTATAGATGTAACTGTTAAACATCCTTTTCCAGAAAGCATCGTCATAGGTCAGACGCATGGCGTCGTTATGGCGGTTATAGATGAGTGCTTCGGAAAAAATAGGACGTGCCTCCGGAAAGTAAATCCAGAACAATGGTTCTGTAACCTCATCACCGTCCCTTTCTTTGATCATAACAGGGCAAATGCCAATGATCCTGACCATCATCTGTGAACGCTGCTTATCAAAGTACCAGTCTTCTTTTACCCTGAGACGCTTCACCCTTGTCGGGTCAAACTCAGTATAGATCACAGTATCAAATTCTTCATAAGGGGGATATGGCCTAGATAGTACCTGGTGACTGGTATCTACCTGTCGGGCAATTACTTCCTGATAGGTAAGAGGAACCAGAAACTCATCAGTTGCAGAGATGTCATATGCAGTCATGGAGCCTTCTTTAAGGCCATCCATGAGGATCTGCATGAAACTTCTCCAGTGGTTATGTGGCTCAATGGGATAATAGAAATATTGATTGATCTTTTCACGAAAATCAATTTCACGCCATAAGCGTTTTTCCCACATAACATCTGCTTTCCTGAGTGGAGGATATGGAACGGGTTTCATATTGATGAAACCACTTCCATCCTCAAACAATCCGTCTGTAGGAGGGCTGTCAAGGATCTGAGCGTACGAAGATGTATTGCTTAGTCCTGTCAGCAAGGCCACAACTCCAAGGATGATGATTAGCTTTTTCATTGTACTAGTATTACAAGTTTTTATTGAATGGTAAGGTTAATGGTACCCAGGGTACGTTTTGACCCATCGGGCCCTTCTGCCTGTATATTTTCAAAGAAGAACTTCTGTCCTCTTCTTGAGTTCCTGATAATGTCCTGCATTTCGCTGGTAAATTGATTCCCGCGTCCTCTTTTCGGGAGCCAGTCACCATTGATGATCGTACCCATGATAAAGGAAGTTACGATGAAGTTCAGGTCGAATTCAAAATCATACATTTTCGGGATGATAGCATTGGCAGCAAGAAGTGTATTCCTGTTGATATTTCCTTCATTCATCCCTGCAATTTCAGCAACAGGGTCAGGTACCCTTTTAACACGGAATTCAAACGAACCCATGTTCATCATGCTTCCTTCATACTCAGCTGAAGCACTAACTGTTGCTTTGGTAGCTTCTTTTGGCATTCTGACGATCCAGTCGCCTCTGGCATCAGGATCCGGTGTAATGCTACCGATAGATATCGAAGGCCTGATCTTTTCTTTTGCGATACCCGGGGCTGATATTGATACCGGGTTGTCAACACCACGATAAAAAACATTCATTTTCTTGGCAGCCACAGTTAATGAGGGTGGGGCTACAATATACTCATGAGAGAAAGGATATTGTACCGGCTCGCCATCAGGATCAAGAATTTCGATAACGCCTGCAAATCTCTGCGGACCTTCTGTGTTGGCAGTCCACTCCAGAATAACTATGCCATCCTGTCCGGGAACTTCTCTGGCACTGGAAATATTAAAACTTCCTTCGGTGGCTCCCTGCTGAATAAAAGCTTTCGGATTCTGTTTTTTGTCATAAGCCGCAACCAGAACCCTGGCTTCGTACTTTTGCCCTTTGATGATATAATTTTTTTGTGGTATGATGGCAGCAGTGACATCACCGAATTTGAAGTCGGAAATGGTGATTTCACTAAAAAGTTCTGAGATAACGTCAGATTCGGTAATTTGAATTTCTGCAATGATCTTATTCAGGATCGTAACTTCTGCAGCCAGGATTGTATGATAAAAATGATGCCTTTCCCAGGTTTCCCTAGCACCATCTGCATTATAATACTCTTCGTTGGTATGCAATCCAATATTTACCCTCTCCCTGTAAGCTTCAGGGATCAGCTCTTCAATTTTCAGGCGGTACTCGTCAATTTTATCCTTCAAAACGCTAGCCCTGCCCTGGGTAATGAAAAAAGTAGTAGACCTGTCAAATTTATCCTTACTGTGTACAATCCGAAGGTTCAGCGTATACTTTTTTGTTGTTGACAGAGGGCGCAGTGGATCAGGTTTGTCCTCTACAATATAATAGTTTTCAATAACACTGGCAGAATCTTCTCTTTCTGAAAATTTTACAAGATCAAAAGTAAGTTTTTTAACATACCCGATAAGCTCCTCGCTATATTCTCTTGCGAGCATTGCTTTATCGTAATGTTCTCCCACCTTTTCGGGGTTAAGCCTGTATTGTTCCGAAAACTGACTGTAAGCGGTTTCAATCTTCTCAGCAAGGATTTCATTGGTGGTAAGCATGCTTTTGTTTACCACAAGAAAAGCATCGAGGATCTGTTTGGAAACGTTCAGTGCCAGCAATGCAGTCAACACAAGGTACATCATCGCAATCATTTTCTGCCGCGGGGTTTCCTTATATCCAGCCATAATTGTTCAAATTTTAAGTTTTGTTTAGCTCAATAGTTTATTAAGTAGTGGCATAAGATGATGCTATGCATCAGGTTTGGAGCCCATGGCATTCAGCATATTGCCGTATACCTTGTTAAGCGCGGCGACCCTGTCGGTAAGGGTATCCAGTTCCTGTTTGTATGCAAGGGTCTTTTCGCTGGAAGCACCGAGGTTTTCCATAAATGACTCAAATGTTTGCTGGATTTTTGCAGCTGATTCAGACTGTTGGTTTGTAGCCTGAAGTTGCAATTCATACGCAGCATTAAGTGCTGAAAGATTGGTGGAAATTCTTTTAAGTTCGTCAGTGTAAGCAGCGCTGTCGCTGGAGGTTAAATCCAGGGCTTTTGCTGATTCCGCCAGAGCATTTGCAGAGAGCGAATATTTTTCAGACAGCTCATTGGCTGAATGTGTTGCCGCTTTTATACCTTCTGTGAAGTCGTTGGTCACTTCCATTTCCCTGACCAGGCTTTCGGCCGCTTTGGTGTATGAATCAGATAAACTGTTGGCACCTTCAGCAGCAGATTTGATGCTTTTCAGGTATTGCTCGGAGGAATCGGCATCCTGTTGCAGGGCCTGTGAAGTATTTTTATAAGAATCAGTAAGTTCCGATACAGAAACTGATGCATTTTTTACGTTACTTACATATTCATTAGTAACGGAGGCAGCATCTGTAATATCAGCAAGCTTCGAAGCATTGTCGCTCATCTTTCTAAGCCCTGTCCCAAGACTAGCGATGAGTTCCGGGCCAATCTTTGCATCAGCAAGCAGGTCATCCAGTTCTTCTGTAGGCTTCTTAATTGGACCATCTGCACGATACATGCCGGCAAGTTCAGGATAAACCAGGCTCCAGTCCGGATCGACGTGTGGTGGTTCAAAAGCTGAAAAGAAAAATATGAGTGATTCGGTTCCCAGTCCTACGATAAGCATAATGTCTGCACCTGCGTAATGGTTGATTTTAAACAGGGCACCCAAGATTACTACCGAAGCTCCCAGCCCGTAAAGTTTTGCCATGAAGTTTCTAAAGCCTCTGGTCCGAACAATATTAGTTAAACCCATGATAAATAGTTTTTGTTGTTAGTTAATGTTCTCTGATTTAGTTATGTTTATTTGGTTAGTTGTATACCCTTGAAGCCTTGGCAGGGTTGTCATCCTTGTTTCTGCCGAGGAATGGCTGCATGGTACGGAACCCAATATAGGCTTTCGCAGTATCCTGAAATTCATATGCCCTGGTTTGTACCTGCAGATAATATGCAATGTCTTTCCATGATCCGCCTTTTACGACTTTTCTTTTCATGGCAGGAGGGTCATCTTCCTTGGCATTGTATGTATAGTTAGGATTCATATCCCATGTAAAATTATATGATACAGGATCGAAAGCACTAACAGTCCATTCTGCAACATTACCTGACATATCATAAAGACCCCAACGGTTTGGCGGATAATGCCCTACGATCACGGTTCTCAGACCACCGTCATCAATATAATTTCCGCGAATTGGTTTGAAGTTTGCAAGGAAACAGCCCTTGTCATTACGTACATATGGGCCACCCCATGGATAAGGGCTGTTTTCATATCCACCACGTGCTGCCCATTCCCATTCTGCTTCAGTGGGAAGGCGGAATTCAGCTACGCTGGTTTCATTTTTCTCTGATCTGAGGTATGAGTTTCTTAATTCAGTTCTCCATACGCAGAATGCCCTGGCCTGCATCCAGTTCACTCCGACTACAGGATAATGGTCAAAGGCAGGATGCCAGAAATATTTCTCGGTCATTGGATCATTGAAGGAGTAAGTATAATCATGGATCCAGCAAAGTGTATCAGGATAAACGCTGATGATCTCTTTCCGAACGTATACTGAACGGTCTCTCATACCCTGTGGACGATTGGCAAAAGCAGCATTTTCGTAATTACCATCTTCTGTCCAGTCTTTTTTCGCAGCAGCGTGAAGATCCACCCAATAATATTCATAAAATAGTTTTCTTGTGTCGATTTCCCTTCTTCTGAAATACCTTTCATGCTCTGGCAGATACATTTCTTCCAGGGCATCTTTTATTGCCTGATCATCAGAATCCCAGGGAACATCTTCTTTCCAATTGACCGCCGGTGGGTCAATGATCTGTCCTTTTTTTGTCTCGGTTCTGACATATGGCGGATCAGTGATGCCATTATCATAAAGCATCCAGCGTGCGATTGAGTCCTTTACCCAGAAAACGAACTGGCGGTATTCATTATTGGTAATTTCAGTTTCGTCCATATAATATGCGGCTACTGAAATGGTTTTTGGCTGGTGCAGGTTGCTGAAGATAAAGTCCTCATCTCCTGTTCCCATCGTAAAACTTCCCTGCGGAATGAACACCATGCCATAAGGATCCGGCTGATAGAAATGTTTAGATTTTATTCTTACACCAACGAGTTCACCATTGCCTGAATTACTGCAACTGTCAAGAATAATCAAGGCGATTAGTAGTGCCAGATAGAATGGTAACTTTTTCATACGGTTTTTATATTGATTAAGTAGCTAACGATCTAGTATTACAATTATTATTTAAGA
>JABMQZ010000138.1 GCA_013202965.1 Bacteroidota bacterium
ACTCTCTGACTCTCTCAATCTCTGACTCTCTGATTCTCTGACTCTCTGATTCTCTAACTCTCTGATTCTCTAAGTCTTACTGATCGTAAAATCCCATCCTGCTTTCAGGGCGTCGATATTCATCTGAACGACATCATCGCCTTTTCTGCCGAAGATCGTTTTTATGGCATCATGGAAAAGCTTGATATCCATGTCAAGGAAGGGGAGGGCGGCTCCCAGGATCACCATGTTGGCGGCTCTTTTGCTGCCGAGGTCTTTGGCAATGTTATCGGCATCAATGATAATATGCTGTGGCAGTGCGCTGATCTCTGTCAGGATATCGTGTAATTCAGGATAGTTCTTAATATTTACATGGGGTGTGCTGTTGGTGATCAGCCAGGCATTTTCCGCCAGCATGGAAACATAACGAAGGCTTTCCATGGGTTCGATGGCAATGATCATGTCGGCATGCCCCTGGGGGATGAGATCGGAAGCCACAGGCTTATCCGAAAGGCGGAGGTTTGAGTGTACATCGCCGCCCCGCTGGCTCATGCCATGGACTTCAGCTTGTTTCAGGTACAGGTCTGCGCCTATGGCAGCAGTCCCGATAATGGCGGCGATAGACAATATGCCCTGACCACCGACGCCTGCTAAAATGATATCCTTTTTCATACGTTCTATTGAGTTGCCAATTTTACTTTTCTTTTTTCTGCACGGATCTTGGCAGCAAGGGTCTGAATACATTCCCTGCGTGGGATGATCACGGAAACACCATTGTACTCCAGTTCTTTCTTGATCACCGCCATATTTTTATCATGGTGTTTCTGGATGGGGTCCAGCACATGGATGTGTTTTTTATCCATTCCCAGCCCGATGCAGATATCTTCGATCTTGCCGAATGCATTAGAATCCTGTCCGCCGGTCATGGCCGTGGTCCCATTGTCGAGGATCATCACCGTGATAGGTGCCTCGCCTAAAATGGCATCCAACAGTCCTGTCATCCCAGAGTGGGTGAAGGTGGAGTCGCCTATGACGGCTACAGCAGGTACCAGTCCGGCATCGGCAGCGCCTCTGGCCATCGTAATAGAGGCACCCATGTCAACACAGGTGTTAATGGCTTCGAAAGGCTCAAGTGCTCCCAGGGTATAACAGCCGATATCGGCGAATACCCTTCCTCTTGCATATTTTTCAAGCGCTTCAGTGAGGGCATTATAAGAATATATATGCGGACAGCCCTTACAAAGTGAAGGCGGCCTGCCAACAACATTCTTAGAGCTTTCCCTGCCTTTAAAATGTGGTATGCCCAGCGCATTGGCCACAATATTGGGATTTAGTTCACCATCCCGTGGGATGGATCCATCCAGACGGCCTTTTATGGTTTTGCCGTTATTCATAAAGCCCCTCAGAGATTCTTCTACAAGCGGATATCCTTCTTCGAGAACCAGTATCTCATCACATTCATTGTACATTTTTTCTATCAGTTTACGGGGAAGCGGATATTGACCGATCTTCAGCACAGGGAAGGGTGTCTTATGATCCGGATAATTCTCGACGAGGTAATTATAAGAGATCCCACAGGCGATGATGCCCAGGTATTTTTCCTCGGCATCGATATATTCGTTGAAAACGGAGCTTTCTGACTCAGCTGTGAAGGCATCCTGCGTATCCAGAAGCATTTTGTATCTTCTTCTTGCATTGCCCGGAAGGAGGATGAACTGGTTGGCTATTTTTGGCATTTTCAGGGCATTCTGTTCCCTCATTTCCTTTCGGGTTACACCGGCACGGGAATGGGCCAGCCGTGTGGTGATCCTCATTAATACAGGAATCTCGAATTTTTCCGATAGCTCGTATCCGTAATGGATCATATCATAGGCTTCCTGCTGGTTGGAAGGTTCCAGCATCGGGATCATTGCGAAATTACCGAAGAATCTTGAGTCCTGTTCATTCTGTGAGGAGTGCATGGAAGGGTCATCAGCAGCTATAACGATAAGGCCTCCGTTGGCTCCTGTAATGGCAGAATTGAGGAAAGCATCAGCTGCCACATTCAGTCCGACATGTTTCATGCATACCATGCCTCTTTTTCCAATATAACTTGTGCCCATGGCAGATTCCATTGCTGTTTTCTCATTGGAAGTCCAGCTGGCGATTATTTTTCCTTCTCTTGCTTCCTTTGATCTTAAAACATATTCGGTGATTTCTGTGGAAGGGGTTCCCGGATAAGCATATACGGCTGATACTCCTGCATCTATCGCACCTTGTGCTATTGCTTCATCTCCTAGTAATGGTATTTTATACATATTGGAAGTTTCCTGTTTTAGTAAATTGAGAATATACAAATCTAAAGAAATATCAGCTATAAATACATGCCAGAAATTTTCCTTGCATAATTTATATTTATTTTAATTAACTTTGCATTAACTCAGATCTATGAATTTTCTTGCCCACGCATTTTTGTCCGGCAGCAATGACCAGCTGCTTATCGGCAATTTTATTGCTGATGCCATTAAAGGCGATCATATTGATCAATACAGGGAGGATATCCGAAAAGGGATTACACTTCACCGTAGCATTGACAGTTACACGGATCATCACCCGCTTTTCATTCAGAGTAAAAACCGGATACGATCGGAGTACGGTAAGTTTTCAGCAGTTATCATCGATATCTATTATGATCACTTTTTGGCATTGAACTGGTCAGACTATTCTGAAGACGACCTATCAGAATATGTCCTCCATGTTTATAAGTTGATGCTGCGTAATTACGAAATCCTTCCTCCAAGATCAAAACGAGTGCTTCCCTATATGATCATCCATAACTGGTTGCTTGGCTATTCCCGCTTCAATGACCTGCAATGGGTATTCAATGGGATGTCGCGAAGGGCGAAGAGATATAAGTCCGGCATGGAAAATGCGGTTCACAGCCTGAAAAAGAATTATGATCCGTTCAAGGAAGATTTTAAGCAATTTTTTCCGGATATGATAAGCTATGCAACTTCTGTCAGGCAAACCCTATAGGATTGTCGATATTCGCTATTCGCTATTCGGTTTATCGCTTATTGTTTGACAAACTTCTCAGTAATCTGTTTTCCGCTCTTGCAACTTACATTCGCAAAGTAGATGCCTGCCGGTAATGCGCTGATGTCAATCTTTTCGGAAAGCATGCCGGGTGTTTGCCGGCTTATTTCCCTGTTGAGCATCACCTGTCCAAGCTGGTTTACAATAGAAATTGTAACAACTTGATTGCCGGAGGACTGAAACTCAATAAAAACATGCTCACTGGCCGGAACAGGATACACATTCAGATCAGATACAGAGAAGTTTTCAGCAGCATGTATTCCTGCTTCGGTGATCGAATAAAAGCAACATGTATCCATTGAACCCGTGGAATTCGAAATCTCCATGCTAAACAAAGGTGAGGTGGATGAAGGGGCATACCATAAATATTGGATCCTGCTGACTAACATTAGGTTGAGAAAGGTTCCATCCTGAAAGATTGAATCAATCTCTTCGTCTACAGTAGTGGTCCTTAAAACATCAGTAAAGGTTCCTGTTGGCAGAATGAGGGTTCCATATGAGTCGGCTGTGACAATGCTGATGGCACTTACCCTGACTTCGACATTAACAATCTCCACTGTAACAATGCCTTTGTAGGTATCGGTAAATATATCGTTGTACGTAAAAGGATATTCCATGAATTTCCTGCTGTCACTGTAGATTTGTAAGCTAGGGATTTGAACTATAATCATTTGCGAGCCAAGGTAATAAAGCCCTGTTTCATTAACCAGGCAATATGTAAAAATAGAATCATTCATATTAAATGCCATGTTTGCCATTGGAAATTCATCTCCAGCCGGTGCCGTGGAGGGATCAATGACTGTTACCTGCCCGGTAGTCAGATCATTCAACTGGGAGAAATCCCAGCTTACATCAGGGCCAACGGGCTCATGCGAAAGACCGTTTGCAGAAACAGACTGTATATTGGATACATCACCTATTTGAGGTGCATTTTCCAAATATGTAAGCGTTGGCTGTGCCAGCATTGATCCGGTCACAAAAATGCATAAAGCAATAATGTAAAGTTTTTTCATAAAGCAATGTTTTAGGTTAATATGTCGTTTTGATTGTTTCACAATATAGTAAAAATTGAAGTGAAATGCAAATTTGCTGGATGCTGGATGCTGGATGCTGGTTTGAAATTTGAACTTTGGACTTTGAAATTTTTTTGTATTTTGTATTTTGTTTTTTGTAATTTGTAGTTTGTATTTTGTTTTTTGTAATTTGGGTTTTTTTTGGAGTTTTTTTGAATTTTGTTTTTTGGATTTTGGAATTTTATACAGAAATACCCTTATTTACGACTAAATGAACCAACGCTATGACTGATTATGGCTCGAATACCGTTGAGGAAAAAATATCATTTTTACGGCAAGTCAGTATTTTTTCCGAAACAGGCAATGACCTCCTGAGTTCCATTGCTTCGGTTCTTTACGGAATAAAAGTAAAACGTCAGCAAACCATCTTTCGCAAAGGGGATCCCGGTGATGCGATGTACATCATCACCTCCGGTTTGGTACGGATACATGATGGTAATCATGTGTTGTCGAGATTGTCTGTGAATGATGTTTTTGGGGAGTATGCCTTGATTGATGATGGTGCCCGTTCTGCTACTGTTACAGCAGAGGAGGACAGCTATTTGCTGTGTTTGAGCCGGACGGATTTTGAGGGCTTGCTGGCAAAGGATCCCGGCTTGTCAAAAGGCATATTGAAGGTGCTTATCAGCAGAATGCGGGATATGAATGAACTTGAGGAAAAACTAGCGAAAAGTTATATTAAAATTCAAAAGCAGAAACAATCCATTGAGGAACAAAATCAGAGTATTAACGATACAAAACAGAAACTGGAAGAGCAGAATTTTGAGCTTCTCAACCTGAATGAAGAGAAAAACCATCTTCTCAGTGTGGTGGTGCATGGACTGAAGAATCCCTTAACCAGCAGCCTCAGTATGATCGAGCTGGTATTGAATGACCCTGACAATGTATGTGAAGAGCACCGGGAATATGGAGAGATCATCAGGAATTCCCTTTTAAGGATGAACAAGATGATCAACCAGGTACTCGATATTAATGTTATTGAATCAAAAGTATATCAGCTCCGAATGGAGAAGATAAACCTGAAAGAAGTTGTAGAAAAGATATGTGATATATACATGCTCACCATAGAGCAGAAGGAATTGGAATTAAAACTATCCCTGGATGAACTGCATGCCGAACTCAATGAAGTGTATATCCTTCAGATCATCGACAACCTCCTGTCAAATGCAATTAAGTACACAGGAAAGGGGAATTCTATTTCGATAAACCTCTGCAAAAAGAACGGAATGATACTTTTGGAAGTAAAGGATACGGGCATTGGCATTCCGGCTTCCATCCTTCACGGCATTTTCGACCAGTACGAAAGTAAAAAACATCATTTGAAGCAGCTTGAACCTGATACAGGACTGGGACTGGCCATTGTTAAGAAATATGTCACAGCCATGCATGGCAGGGTGTGGTGTGAGAGCGAACCGGATAAGGGTTCTTCGTTCTTTGTGGAGTTTGAGGCTTGTTAAGAAGACAGTAGTTAGAAGACAGAATTCTGTACGTGAATGGTTCTAGCTTGAGTTTTAAGTTTTAAATTACTTCCTAATTATTAACTCTCCACTCCAAATCTTCACCAGGCACTAGGCACTCGGAACTCAGTGCTCAGTGCTCCTGTCAGGCTATTATTGTCAGCACCAGCTTCCTGCTTCCGCCATAGTCCCTGAATTCACATAAATAAACTCCCTGCCAGATGCCCATGTTAAGCCGGTGCCTGCTAATGGGTATGCTGACTGATGATCCAAGCAGGCTGGCTTTAAGGTGGGCAGGCATGTCGTCCGCACCTTCCATGGTGTGTGTATACAGCGGATGATCTTCAGGTACAAGCGTATTCATGAAGGACTCAAAGTCGAGCCTGACCGAGGGGTCTGCATTTTCATTGATGCTGAGCCCGGCCGAACTGTGCTTGATAAAGATATGCAGTATCCCTTTTTCCGGCAGATCAGGGAGCTCCTTTTCAATGAGGTGGGTGATCAGGTGATAGCCCCGTTGAAAGGGAGGCAGGGTTATTTCTTTTTGAATGAGCATATTGTTTTATAAATCTCAAATTCCAAAAAACAAATTCCAAAAAAATTCCAAATTCCAAAATCCAAAACCCGACACCTCAACCCAAAACTCAAAACTCAAAACTCAAAACTCAAAACTCAAAACTTAT
>JABMQZ010000139.1 GCA_013202965.1 Bacteroidota bacterium
ATTTGTAATCCCGTGGTCTAAGAATGGGTAGTAGTTAACTGTGACACTGAGAGTTCAGATGAAGTTGCAGTTTCTGCCATCTGGCAGAGTTATTTTTATCAATACGATAATGTTGAAAACACGACTTCAGCTTTGGCTGAGTTCAGGGATGGAGGGGTGTTTGGAAATGATGTCATTCTTGTTGCTCCTTCAGGAATTGTAATAAATGGGAGTGCCCTGGTTCATCAGAACTGGCCTTATTATTTGTATTATCATTATTATAAAACTTTTGATGGAAATGTATTGACCGGAACATATGTTTACACTGATAAGAATAGTAAAACCTATACAAATGTTGCGGATCTGACGGATATGGATATTGATTTTCCAGCAAGTCTGGATACCATTCCCAAATCTGAAGAACTTGTGATTTTCTGGGCAGGTGATGCAATAGGAACTGATGAAACTATTGAAGTATCATTTTTTGAATATAATGACACGACCACCTTATTTTCTGTAACTAACGATCAATTGGGAGATACTTCTATCAGCATTTCAATTGCTGATTTGGCCGGCTTGAATAATGGCCTTCATAATATCACCCTGGATAGAATGAAAGCAGTGGATCTACAGGCAGCAACAGCAAAAGGAGGTGTCATGGCAGTAGAATATACTACAAACAAGAACTGTGAAGTGATAGATTAGATACTGGACGCATCTTCTTAAGTTTATTCGTTGATTCGTTGATTCGTTTAGTTGAATAGTATGAGCTTCCTTGAGTTCCTAATTCCTGGTGCCAGGTGCCTTGTGGCGATTTGTAGTGTGGAGTTTTTAGTTTTGAATTAATTCATAATCCACTGCATCCGCCGCAGCGAAGCGTAGGAGGATAATTCAAAACTCAAAACCCAAAATCTAAAGAATCTTCTTAATAAGCCTCAGCTTATGCGAATACTTGCCTGTTACCACATCAAAGATGCCATTGTGGTCGACCTTGTCGATCCTGACCTTTCCTGAAGCGTGAATAACCCGGCTATCGGACATGAGGATGCCGGTATGGGTGATCAGGCCTTCCTCATCGTCGCAAAAGATCAGATCGCCGGGCTTAGCATCGGATATAAAGCTGACGGTCTCTCCCTGTGTGGCTTGTTGTGTGGCATCACGTAAAAGTTGCACACCTCCTAATTTATAGGCCAGCTGTGTGAATCCGGAACAATCAATGCCAAATGGTGAACGCCCGCCCCATTGGTAAGGTGCATGCAGATACATCAGTGCCATCTCAAGGATTTTTTCCCTGCCTGAATCATGTGGGATCTTCTCGCACAGGCCATCGAAGAAATACTCATGCTCACCGGCAGAGAATGCTTGCTTGCTGAAACCATGAAAAGAGCTCCCCATCAATATGGGGAAATAGATGCCAATACTCCTGTTTTCAATCAACTGAACCAGTTCAGTGCTTACATGACAAGGGAGTTCCTGCAGGCGACGGAACTCTGTTTCACTGATCTCGTGAAAGGAGGATTTGCTTACCCATCCCTCATAATTATCGTAACTGACCCTGATCTGCAACCATTCGTCGGTTTCATCCAGAACGGCGTATAGCTCACCAAATAATAATTGCGTGCACATTTCCGCCCGGTGTGATGGTTCCATCCGGACTGGTATCAGGCTGATGTGGCAAAATCCAAAAGGCATAAGACGAAGTTTTCTAAGAGGAAACACTCATTCAATGCAAGAGTGCAACCATTCATCTATTAATTTGTTTATAAGGCGAATATATTAAAATTATGTCATATTATCGGGATGATATGCTGAAAAGATGAAAAATTCATAATTTCGCAGCAGAAAAAAATTGCGATGAAAAAATTTTTCCTGTTTATCAGAAACCAATACCAAGTCATTTTTAAAGGCTTATTGTTTGTTATGGCCGTTGCGATCCTGGTATGGATATTCCCAAAGGAAGGCTTATTCAAATATGAATTTTCCGAAGGGAAACCCTGGTTGCATGAAGACCTCTATGCCCCTTTCGACTTTGCAATTTCCAAAACAGACGAAAATATTGCTACTGAGAAGCTGGAAGCGGTCCAGGGATTGCCATATTATTTTAAGTACATCAGAAATGATTCGGCAATAAAAGGAGAAGAGATCAAATCCGATTTTCTGAAGTACTGGGAGGCATCAGTGCCCGATTCTCTGGATAATATTGCTTATAGAAGCAAAAATCTGGAAGTTTTTCATAAGCTTTACAGCTATTTCCTGAAGCGGGGGATCCTGGATATGATACCAGAATTGGAAGATCTTCCACCGGAATATCCTATCATCGTGATCAGAAATAACATAGCCGAAGAATTCGACCTCGAGGACCTTCTAACACTGAACAATGCCTACGACCTTCTGCAATTGAAACTGGCTGAAGCCGGTGAAGTAGAAAATAAATTACTGTCTACCTTAATTACAAGCTTCCTCGAACAAAATATTGTTTATGATGAAGCCAAGACAAAGGCAGAGCGGGATGCAGTGATCCTGAGTGTCTCCTCCACTTATGGTCTTGTGCAACAGGGGGAAAGGGTCATCTCGAAAGGAGAGTTAGTGAGCGGGGAAAGGTTTCTGGTACTGAATTCCCTTCGCTCTAATTACGAGGAAAACCTGGGCGGATCAGAAACTTATTATATGATACTGCTTGGACAGATCATCCTCATTGCGATATCCATCTTTGTCCTGCTGTTGTTTTTTGTCTATTTCAGGAAGGAGATCCTGATGGATAACCGTAAAATCGTTCTGATCTTACTGGTGATCATCCTCATCACCTTATTTACAAGCCTGACCACAACCTTTAGTCCTGAATTTCTTTACCTCGTGCCTATCTGCCTGGTACCTATAGTGATCAGTGCATTTTTTGACACCAGGCTTGCACTGTATGTGCATTTGATCACTATTATTATCCTGGGATTTCTTGTGCCGAACAGTTTTGAGTTTATCTTTTTGCAGTTCATTGCAGGGATCATAGCCGTAATGAATGTTGCCAACCTTCAGCGCAGGGGGCAGTTTTTTCTCACCTCTGTGTGGATATTTGTGACCTATTCGATACTGTATATTGGCCTTACTCTGATACAGGAAGGAAGTCTCCGGGAGATTGATCCGATCATGTTCGCTATGTTTGGAGGAAGTGCCATCCTTACACTGTTCTCATATCCCCTGATCTATATGTTCGAAAAGTTGTTTGGCTTTATCACTGACGTAACGCTTGTTGAACTTTCAAATACCAATAATAAGCTTTTGCGTGAGTTGTCCTTAAAAGCACCCGGAACCTTCCAGCATTCCCTGCAGGTGGCTAATCTTGCTGAGGATGCCATATATGCAGTAGGAGGCAATGCCCTTTTGGTCAGGACAGGTGCCCTGTACCATGATATAGGGAAGATGGATATGCCCATGTATTTCATCGAAAACCAGCTTACAGGTGTAAATCCGCATGATGAGCTGACAAATGAAGAGAGTACGAAGATCATCATCAGTCACGTGATCAAAGGGGTTGAAAAAGCGAAAAAATATAAACTGCCTGAGCAGATCATTGATTTTAT
Organism: Bacteroidota bacterium; assembly: GCA_013202965.1. Classification (GTDB taxonomy): domain Bacteria; phylum Bacteroidota; class Bacteroidia; order Bacteroidales; family B18-G4; genus B18-G4. The sequence continues at coordinate 3,555 of JABMQZ010000139.1, forward strand.
CCGTACGCATCATGGTATTCGGAAAGTCGAATATTTCTATATTCTTTATAAAAAGGATAATCCTGACAAAGAATTTGATGAAAGCGAGTTCACCTACCCCGGGCCTATCCCTTTTTCAAAGGAAACTGCGGTGGTGATGATGGCGGATTCTGTGGAAGCAGCATCACGCAGCATCAAGGAACCTGATGCGGAACGGATCAATGAGATGGTGGATAAGATCATCGACAAGCAGCTTGATTCCGGCCAGTTCATAAATTCAGATATTACACTGAAGGACATCACCCGGATCAGGAAGATCTTTAAAAAAAGGCTGATGACCATCTACCATGTCAGGATAGAATATCCTGACATGAGTTCCTAGTTCCTGGTTCCGAGTGCCGAGTGCCTATCTGGAGTGAATAGGGTAAAATTTATAATTTAATCCAATATAAATCAGAGATCTACAATCTGGAACCTATCGAAAATCGATATTCTTTATTCGATATTCGATATTCGTTATTCATTATTCCTTATTCAGCACCTCTGGTGCTGCCGGTCCTTCATTGAACAGCAGATCAACGATACTGAGGTCCGGCACAAAGCCGAACCTGTCTTCAAACACCTGCGTGTAAGGGCTGAATTCATTTTTTATAAGTGTTTTTTTAGGGGAAAACGATGTCCTGAGGTCCGGGATGTTTTCCGGATGGACGATGTAATCATCAGTGAGCTCAAATTGTATGTCAGTGCCTAACATTTTGCTGATCACTTCTGCCATTTGCATATTCAGGTCCAGCAGGAAACGGAATTTCCGTGTGAAAAACACGGCCAACTCGTCTTTGTAATACAGATAAAAGGGTGAGGAGGTATAGGCTGCATCCAGAGCACGCTGGTGTATCCTCTGCCAGGCTACGCCGTAGAAAATTTCTATATCTTTCGTTCTGGTTTGATTTCCATGGACTTTCTTGACCGGTATGCTCAGGGACAGGATGCCGTTGGCACTCATGATCTTGCAGCGGTTCCTGTAGCTTTGTTTGCTGTATGTTTCATTTGCCTCTATGTACACCTTTTTAGCAAGTGCTGCTTCTTGCATCCACGATACAGGTGGCAGGTAGGCAGTCGACATTAAGATACCTTCTTGCAAAGCTTCCATCAGCAACAAAAATAAAAAAAAAAGAGGCCAAATAGTTGACCTCTTCTGTTAATTAGCTTTAGTATGTTTATGCTTCTTTCTTTTCTGCAAGCAATACATCATTGATCACCTGAAGGAATGATTCCTTTGGTAATGCACCCTGTGCCATTTGAGGTTGTCCGTCTTTTGGACAGAAGAGCAAGGAAGGAATGCTGCGGATACCGAATGCACCTGCAAGTTCCCTTTCAACTTCTGTATCGACTTTATAGATATTGATCTTTCCCTTAAATTCTTCAGCAAGGTCTTCCAGGATAGGGGCTACCATTTTACATGGCTGGCACCAGTCTGCATAAAAGTCAATCATACAAGGAAGATCGCCTTCGAATTTCCATTCTTTGTTTTCTTCGAAATTAAATACCTTCTTCATGAAGGTTTCTTTTGTTAAATGTTCCATTACTTCGTATCTTAAATTGTTTTAATTATTTGCATTATTTTTAATGTCACCCGGCGATTTTAGAAGGAAATCGTCAATTGCGCTTTTAAATGTTTCTTTTGGCAGGGCACCTGTCGACATTTGTGGTTTGCCTTTCATAGGAATGAAAAGCACTGCCGGGATGCTTCTGACACCAAAGATAGAAGCAAGTTCGCGCTCAACCTGGGTGTCAATCTTATAAACATAGATCTGTCCTTTATATTCTTCTGCAAGTTCTTCCATGATGGGGGCAATGAGTTTACATGGCTTACACCAATCTGCATAAAAGTCAATGATGGCAGGCTTGTCACCAAGATAGATCCATTCCTCCTTATTGGTTTCATAGTCCATGACCTTTTGGAGGAACATTTCTTTATTCAAATGAATAGGCTTGCCTTCTATGATCTTTTTTGATTCAGTCTGGCTGGCCTGTTTACTCTGTGCTTTTGTCTCAGTGGAATTGCTGCAACTTACAGCGATAATGGCTGCAGAGAGCAATAAAATGTTTCTGAAGTTCTTCATAATTAATGTTTGTATTTTATTGTTTGCAAAGATACAGTTTATTTTAAATCGCATTAATATCACTTTTGCTATCTTTGTCAAAAATTGTTCCAAAAGGAATAGCATGTTAGCTGTATCATGAAAAACTTCTTTAACAATATGAAGCTTTCGCGTTTTCAAAGTGATTTTTCGAGCGAAGAAAAATGCCTTGAATACCTGGCTGGCAAGAAATGGGAGAAAGGATACAAATGCCGGAAATGCGGACATACCAACTTCTGCAAAGGGAAAAAGCCTTTTTCAAGGCGTTGTACACGATGTAAGGCTGAAGAATCAGCAACTGCCCATACGCTGTTTCATGGGTGCAGGTTTCCACTGCCTTCTGCATTTAAGTTAATGTATCTTGTATGCCAAAAACCTGACATATCTTCATATGAACTGTCACGCCTGCTCGAAACACGGCAGATGACATGCTGGAAGTTCAAGAAGAAGCTAACAGAATGCCTGAAGGATCATGATGGCTTGTTGCTGGATTGATAGTGATTGGTAAATTAATATATTTGGATGCAATCTTTAAAAAGATGCCATTCCGCTTCGCCATTAGTTATTCGCTATTCGTTATTCGCTATTCGCTATTCGTTATTCGTTATTCCACCACCACCTTCCTATACACCTTGTCCTTTCCGTTAGCCATTTCAAGCAGGTAAATGCCGACCGGCAATCCGGAAACATCAATTTCTAGCAAGTTCCTTCCCTGTTTCGATCTTTTATGCAGGCTGATCATGGTGTTTCCCGACATAGAACTGACAGAAATTGTGATCTCATGGCCTGTTTCTGCCATCCATGACAAATTGACCTTATCTTTTGCGGGGTTCGGGAAGATTTGCAGGCTGGATTCAATGTTTTTTTCTTTAACTTTCACCAGGTCGGTTTCATAATATGCTTCCCAGCCAGGTGCTGTGATGGTGTAATTGCTTGAGAAAGTGACAAACATACTGCCTGAAGGCGACGTTACCGGAGCAGGTACTATATCGCCAGAGTATACTGCCAGGAGATCCTGTGTTTCCGCGTCATATATTTTAACAAGGTCAAATGTTTCTTCGGTATTGAAGGATATGAAATAAATGCTTAGCTCGGATGCATCGGGCGGAGTGATCATCCACATGCATGCGCTGCCATTATGATAATCCCTGGGGCCACTGCCATCACTGATGGTATCAGCTTGTGCACTCAGGTTTGTCATGCCTGAACAATACACAGGGATCTCCGAAGAAAAACTTAACAGCCATCCGGGAGCGTTAAGTGTCCCATCAGAACTAAAGGTGATCAACATCCTGTCGCCACTGGAAGTAATATTATCCGGAATGTCAGGTCCCTGGAATGTCCCGAGCACAGGGGCTGCAATGGTTTCTCCATCATATACGGTGACCAAATCACCTGCATCTGTGTGGAATTTGAGAAACTCCAGGGTGATATTTTCCACCGAATCAACCGGAGCGATAAGCCAGCTGCAATCGGAATTTGTAAGATAATCGTAAACCGGCCCACTGCCATCATCTATGCTGCCGTCGGTGCTGTTAAGTACCTGATCGCCCTGACAATAATAGGGATAACTATAGGTGTTGGTGTCAGGGAAGCCATTGATGATCAACTCCTGGGCCAGGTTGAAGTTCGATCCTCCGGGGCTCAGTTCATCTGTGTAGAAGTAGCCGTCATACGAACCACCCCATCCCCAGTTAAAGTGGTAATAGTTGTCTGCCTGGTATCCATCGCAGACGAATGCATGCCCATTGATATTTGGTAGCGACCACCCTGCATAATACATTGGAATTGATTGATCCAGATGCGTGACAAGCAGGCTGTCCCAGTCCATGCTTGTGCTGTCGCGGTAAACATATACTGTTTCGGGTGAGTATTTGAAAAATGTTCGTAGTGCGTAAGCTGCTTTATGATTGTACATTCCCGAGCCATTCGGGCCATACACCATGTCGCATGCAATGCCAAGATGGTACAGAAGCAATGCGACAGCCAGATTACTTTTATTGAGCGAGGTGGCCATCTGGTTCCATTCGTAATTTGTGTTTCCAAAGTCTGCTGTAAGGGTGCCATATGGCGGGCATTGGTAAGAATAGGAACCGATTCCCTGTAATGGCCACCTGAAATAATTCACCAGCTGTCCGAGGGCAGTTGCTACACAGCCGGCATAACAATGTCCACCCGGGCCGGCGGGATCGGCAGGGCACATCTCATTGTAATATTGTCCCTGGTTCCATTGGGTGCTGAGGAGCGGCTCTACGGCTTTGTCATCCCTGAGTGGATTTAATGTTGCCGGGTTCCCTGAAGAAAGATGCTCCCACATTTTTCTTATCTCCGGTGATACTGTTCCATCATTATGGTAAGCATAACTGATTTGCTTTTTATATTGATCTAACAAATCCATGAACTGGGGAGGCTGTCCGATATCAGAATATTTCCCCGACAGTGAATACCCGGGCACAGGCCTTACCTGGTCAATACCTGAAACCATCACAAATCCACCACCGGAAATATTGAACACATATATGAGAGTTATGGCATCTTCCTTTATTTGGAAAATTTCATTGATTTTTACAATTGAATGCGCTATTGGTTCAAATTGGTTGATACGTTCGTAATAGAAATTCCTGGCAACTGTTTTAGCTGTTGCCTTATCAATCTGCCCGGCAAATAGAGTGGGAGAGAGGATCAGAAGCAGGATAAGTGTGTAGATATTTTTCATAGGACTGAGATTAATGGTAGATAATGACATTTTTGTTCTCTCAAAGATAGTTAGAAAGTAGGACTAAGTGAGTTTGGGACTTTGAGACTTTGAGATTGTGAGATTGTGAGACTTTCAGACCAGCATCCAGCAACCAGCATCCAGCTTGCCCGACCGTAGCGCAGCGAAGGCGGGTAACCAGCAACCAGAAACCAGAAACGGAACACTAGATTCTCTAGCATCCCGTTTCCAGATTAAATTATGTTTTTAAGGCTGTTTAATTTATCACCACTTTTTTATTTACAGTTCCTTCTGAGCTGGTAAGGTTCAGGATATAGATGCCTTTTGCAAGCACTGAAACATCAATGCTGCTATTGATCTCACCTGTAACATTACTTAATATCTTGGTGTAAACTGCTTCGCCCGTAATATTTACCAGGCGCATTTCAATGCTCTGATTTTTCTCAATCTTGAAATTCACATTCAGTACATCTTTGGCCGGGTTTGGATACACAGCGAGTTGGGTAAAGATTTCCTCTTCATTTATGCTTACATTGTCAATCTCATAGGAGATTTCCCATCCTGCAGCATTAATAGTTGAATTTGAACTAAAGGTAATGAAGACAAAGCCGTTGGTACATGTGAACGGACCTGGAATATCACTTCCTGAGAAAGTTCCCAGGGCTGTGTTCCCGTCAAATATTTTCACGAGATCTTTTTCTGATTCTGTTTCGAAATAGTTGAATTGCACCGTGATATCGCCGGCATTCGGAGGTACTATCTTGAACATGCAGGTTGCACCCGGGCTGTAATGGAATGATCCGCTGCCATCATCAAAGGTTCCGACGGGATCAGTAAGCTCTGCGAGTCCGGAGCAATAGCTCGGAAAATGAGAATAGAATTCGGCTTTGAAACCTGCACCGCTTCCACTGCCATCCGTAATCAGGGTGATGAGCAGTTTGTTGCCGGTACTGGTATGCTGTGAAGGAAGTGAACTTCCTGTATATTCCCCAAGCAAGGGAGCGCCCGTTGTTTCTCCGTCATAGATCCTCAGGTAGTCACCTGCGCCGAGATCAAAATCGACAAAATAAAGTGTGATGTCGCTGATTGAATCTTCGGCAGTCTGTGGGTTGATCAGCCAGCTGGCATCGGTATTGGGTTCATAATCCTCAATAGGGCCGCTGCCATCGGTAAACTGTCCAGAGGACTGTGTGATGACTTCCAGTCCTGATGCAAAATACGGATAGTTAGGATCGCTGGGATAGAAATACCTCACACATGCCTGATCGATATAGAAACCTCCTACATCGTTCAGTGCGTAGTATCCGTTTCCTGAACCGCTCCATCCAAAATTGAAATGGAAATCATTTCCCTGGTATCCGTCACAAACGAAAGCATGTCCGCCGGAGCCTGATTGTCCGGAATAATATAGTGGCCGGTCAATGTCGATCTCTGCTTTTAGCAGGGTAATCCAGCTGGTTTGTGTATAATCGGATTTTTCCAGGAACTGGGAATTGTTATATCTCCAGAAGGCATTCAACCTGCTGGGAACGATGTAACTATATGATCCGGATCCGTTCGGGCTGAAGTTCATGTTGACTGACACTGCACAATGATAACCCAGCTCTGCAATGGGCATTGGGTTTTTGGAATTAATATTGTCCATCATGCCATTCCACTGGTAATAAGTGTTTTCGAAGTCGGCACATTGAATACCGTATGCCGGGTTGCCCGGTGTGTAACAATGGTCGCCGGTTCCGTTAATGGGATAACGGTAATAATGCATGATCGTCGACATGGCTGTTGCCACACAACCCACATAAACATGTCCACCGGGGCCGCTGGCGTCTTCGGGGCACATCAGGTTATAAGGTGCATCCTGGTTCCACATGGTAGTCACCAGCGGATCAACATCTTTTGGATCCATGAAAGTATTCAGGTTTGATACTTCATTGGTGAGCAGGTGTTTCCATTCTGCAGTAGTGCCTTCTTCAGCCTGAATGTTGTTTTCACGGATATAGGTGATCTGGTCAACATAATTTTGCAGGAAACTGTCATAAACATAGGCATGTTCTCCTTTCGGGAATTCACCGGTGAAGGAATATCCCATTACAGGAGTATATACATCATCACCAGAAATGATAATGAAGCCACCTTCAGTGAAGTCAAAGGCAAAAAATGCCACCGCATCATTATAAACCCTGGAGTATTCATAGGTGATCACAACATCTTCATATGATATACCAATATCATACTGGTTCATTTTTTCAAAATATGCATTTATAGCTACTTTGCGAGCTTCTTCTTTTGTAATTTCTCTGGCCATGCCGCTTGAAAAAACAAAGATGACAAGGCTGAGGATCAGTAGTAATTTTTTCTTCATGGTATAATTTGGTTTTAAAGGATTTCTTAGCGCAGGCAAATATATATATAATAGTTTATTTAGAAGGCAAGAGAAATGAATTTAACATATTCTGCAAGGATTGATTCTTTATTTTATAGACAGGCAAATCGCCACCTTGGTTGTCAGGGTTTGTGAAAAAGTTTTGGGCCCTTCGACAGGGTTTATACTGAGCTTGACGAAGTGCTCAGGACATTTGTTGGGTGAGTGCTGGTCCTTGCCTAAATATGTTGACCGAAAATGAGTTTCTAACTCAGTTAAAAAGGAGGTCAAAATGGCAACAATTGCAAAGTATTACTCAATGAGTGTCCG
>JABMQZ010000140.1 GCA_013202965.1 Bacteroidota bacterium
ATCATCAACACCAGGGTCATACAGGCAAAAATTAAAGATTACTACAGCGCCTGGAGCTTTTTCGGAATCAACTTTTTCAGGACAAAGATTAAGGATAGTTTTAAGATTAAGGAACTTGAAACTAGCTTAATGATTTCCGATTGCGAAATTCTCTCCCCAATTGATATCTCAGGAAAGAGTAAAATCGATCTCGCCTTGCGTCACAATGCATCCGACCCTGAGATTAAAGCGGATAAAAGCTCTGATGTCAATCTATTATTTGCAATGCAAGCCAGAGATGCCGGTGCTTCCGGGAAAAAAGTTATTACTACAGGTAAAGAACTGAAGGGAGAAATCTTTGATGAGTTAATCATTGACCCTGCTATTGAAAAGAAAACGATCATTGAGCACTGTACTATCCGCAAACTTATTTTCCCTCGGGGAGGCAACATAAACTCGGAGCTCATTTTCAACAACTGTTACATTGAAGGTATTGAAAACCAGCCACACTGCTTTGAAAAAGATGTAATATTTCTTGGTTGCACCTTTATAAATGAAATCATATTTTCACGCTCTAATTATAAACAATCTCTGATCCTTGAGGTCTGCATTTTTGAAAAGCAAGCGATCTTCAATGACCTGAAAATCGAAAAGGATCTCCATCTTAGCTATTCAAGTTTCAAGGAGTCACTTCAAGTATTACTCGTTTCCAGCAATGGTTTCTTAAGTTCTCATTTTGTAAATGTAGCGGAAGGAATTAAACTAAATAACAACATCATTGCCAGAGATTTAACATTTAGAAATCTTGTATCAGGAAAAGATTTGGAACTAAAAAACAATGATGTTCACAGAAACCTCTTTATAAAGCGTGCCAAGGTTGGTGGAAATCTAAATATTGACGGGCTGAATGCTGAGGAACTTAACCTGAACGACATCACGACTATTGAGTCATTTAGCGTGAAGAATTCGCAGCTTAAAAATCTACTTGTTATTGGAATGACAGAAGTTGGGCAAGATGCATCTATCACGTTTATGAGGATCAATGGGGAAATTATGCTCAGTCGAAACTGTTTTAAAGGGAGTTTTGCTTTTATGCTCTGCGAATCGAAAATTAATATAATAGACCATAATTTCTTTGTGTGTGGATGCGATATAAACTCTAATGTCTTTAATAATAGGTCTGACATTTACGGCAACCTTTTCCAAGGGCCTTTAAGCTGGAATTCGCTAAATACAAAAAACATCGATTTCAATGATAATCATATTTTAGGAAGCTTTGAAATTGACAACATAAAGGCAAATAATATTACACTTAAAGTAAATGAGGTAAAGCAAGCTTTTGGTTTAAATAACACTGAGACAAATGACATCCATTTCTATGACAATCATTTTCATGAGAGTTATGAAATTAACACCATGAAGGCAGACGACATCTATTTTATCGATAACCAAGTGGAGAAAAATTTAAATATTTTCAACGCGGAAATAGATGATTTGATCTTTAAAAGAAATAAAGCACTAGAATTTAGTATCTACAATGGGAATTACGGAGCAATCACCATCTCAGAATGTGAGAAAATCGGAGAGACTACTATTTATAATATTTCAACACCCAAGGATATAAAAATCACGGACAACACTTTTCTGAATGACTTAAGCATTGAGAAATGTAAAAGCGGGGGGGAGCTTCATTTCAATGACAATAAGGCACAAAATATTAGTCTTCTAAACACAGAAACGAATGATATATACCTGCTAAGAAACCAGGTAAAAAAAGAGTTGTCCCTTAATTATGCCAAATCGGATGATTTAATATTTAATGGGAATGATGCACATATCTTTAAATTATCAAATAGCAATTTTGTAGAAATTTCTATTTTAGAATGTGAAAAAATCGGAGAGACTACCATTATTAGTGTAACAGCAAGGAAGGATATAAAAATCACTGAAAACACATTTCTAAAAAACTTAAGCATTGAGAAATGTAAAACCGAGGGAGACCTTCAATTCACGGACAATAAGGCACAAAATATTAGTCTTCTAAACACAGAAGCGAAAGATATTACATACCATAATAATCAAGTTTTCGAGCAATATGTAATTAACAATGTAAAGGCAGGCGACATTTATTTGTTCGGCAATCAGGTCACAAAAGATTTAAAAATTATCAATACAGAAATGAATGACCTGTTCTTTTCTAATAATGAAGCCGAAGACTTTATTCTTTACAATGGAAATTGCGCAGAAATCAACATTTCAAAATGTAAAAAAATCGGAGGCCTCGTCTTTAATAATGTTACCGCAGGCAAGGATATCAGTATCGACGATAACAATTTTCAATCAGAGACAAAACTACTGTATTGCAAAATCGAGAATGACCTTGATTTTAAAAACAATAAATGCAAGGCCGAATTCAGTCTTCAGAATTGCAAGATCGGGAATGGCCTCAATTTTGAGGACAATCATATACTGGAAACTTTTAGAATTAAAAACACAGAGGCTGGTGACCTGATGTTCGCCAGGAATAAAACAATAAACTTTGAAATCCATAATGGTAAATACGGGAAGATCAGCATTTCGGAATGTGAAGAGATCGGAGGGCTCATCTGTAATAATATATCAGTAGGCAAAGATGTCAGTATCAGCAATAACAACTTTCTGACAGAGGCAAAGCTATTATATTGTAAAATCGAAAATAACATCAATTTTGAGGACAATGCATACGAGGCAGATTTCAGCCTGTATGACAACACAGTAAATGGCTCCATTTTGCAATCGGATAAGCTTATAGCAAATAATTACCTTCTTCAGAAGAACCTTGTGAGCGGCAACATTTTGCTCCGTGATACAGAGTTTAAATCATCATTTCTGATACAGGAAAACACTGTGGAGCAACAGTTCAGCATTGAAGGTCTGAAGCTCAATACGCCATACCCTGTCAGTATCATCAAAAACAAATTCAACTTTGTAAATTTTGGATATATCGACTTTCAATCCGTGTTCTACTTTGATCAAAACATGGTACAGGGGCGCCTCAGACTGGGCATGCGTGAAGCAAAAAAAGGTTTCCAGGGGATCGTATTTTCAAAGCCTGTATCCGTAAGCGAAAATAGGATTAGAGGCGGGATGTTTTCCAATCTGAAATTCAAATCTGCAGTTTGCTTATATAATAATCATTTTGAAGGTGATCTTACTTTACATGATACAGATTTTCACAAAGCCATGGATTTCACCGGAAGCTATATAGGCGGATCCTTCATATTCAGCAATACAAGGGATCTGGGTTACGACGGAGATTTAATTCTTGACCACACCTTCATCGATAAACGCATTCGATTTATTAATACTAAGCCAGCCAGCTTTTCATTTAAAAATGCCACTTTCAACGGGTTTGAAATACCACGGTACTGGCAAATGAAAAAAGGAAGGTTGAGAAACCGTAGTAACAGGAAGGAATACAGATACATCCTGAAGGAAACTCTACTCAGGAATACTAAATATGAGGAAGCTGATCTGCCTTATAACCTCATAAAGTCGTATTATGAGTCGATCCGGGGGTTTGATGATGTGCCCACTATTTGGAAGGATCTTCAATGGTATGTTTTTCCATACAAAGAAGGATACGAGATGCTGAAAAAAAATGTTATTAAAAAAGGCAGTGATGTACTGGATCATAGAGATCTTATTGATGATTGTATCAGCAGGACTTTTTTCCCTGTCTATTATGGGTTTTTCGATAAAAAGATAATTGACAGCATGGCTGAACTGGCACATTATTTTGCAACTACTGATGATACTTACGAAGACGAGAAAGTCCAGGAAATCTTTGAGCAGCTAAAGAAATTCTTTTTAGGATTTCTTTACGCATTGAAATATTTTGAAGAACATACGGTTTTCAGTGGAGGCGGAAATGATAAAAAATACCTGCGCAATTACCAGAACGAGATCAATGACAGCCTGGAGGAACAATATCAGGTATTAAGACATATATACGGCAGCAACGGAGAGTTGAGTAATGAAGACAAGGCTTATTATCGGTGGATGCATCACCGCAACATAAGTGAAATGCATAGTGTTCCACTCAGACATAAGCCTTTTGAACTGGTTAAAATATATTTTATTTGAAAAGATCTTCGGCTGGGGAGTAAACCTACCACGTATCATTGGATCTACCCTTGGGCTTGTCGTGCTGTTTTCAGCCATTTACTGGGTGATGTTCCAGTATAACCCGGAGCTCACCATCTTTTGGGATGGGGCCGTGGTACAGGCTTCCGAGATAGGGATTGTCAGAACACTGGTTATGGGCCTGCAAACCACCTTCAGTGCCGTACTTGGCGACTGGGCACCTATCGGCTCAGGATCCATTAAGATTCCCATGACGATCAATGCAGTACTCGGAGTGCTGATGGTCACCTTCATGATTGGTGCTTATGGCAGGAAGATGCTGAGGTAAATGGTGTTGGGTGTTAAATTATGGATTATGAATGTTGGATTAAGCATTAAATTTTAAATGACTGGTGATCCTTTATTAGAGGCTTAAAATAATTCAGCATTCGAAAATCCACCCAGAACCCAAAACCCAACACTCAAAACTTAAAACTTAAAACTTAATATTAATGCTTTATCTTTGTCTTAAATTGCTTTAACTAAAACCCAAACATTATGGCACAACAAGAAATAAATGTTAGAAAAATCCTCCCGGTCGGATTGATTTTCATTGCAGTAATCATCGTCATTGTTGTTTTGACCCGGATGACGATAACCATAGAGGCCGGGCATGCCGGAGTAGTATTCCGTCTGTTTGGTGGCGGTATTGACACCACCCAGACATATAGCGAAGGTTTCCATTTTATATCGCCTTTAAACAAAATGATTGTTTACGAAACCCGGCAGCAAGAGATCGCAGAAGACATGAATGTATTGTCCTCAAACGGACTGGAAATCAGTGTAGATGTTTCTGCCTGGTATAAACCTGAGTACGCAAAATTAGGTCTATTGCACTCCAGGATCGGAAACGACTATTTGAGACGTGTTGTTATCCCGTCACTCAGGGCATCGGCCAGAAGTGTTATCGGTCGCTATACACCCGAGCAGATCTATTCTACAAAACGCGATGTGATACAGGATGAGATTTTTGAAGAAACCAAAAATATTCTCGATAATAAATATGTGAATTTGACTCAAATACTGATTCGTTCCATCGTTTTGCCTCCTACTATTAAGTCGGCCATCGAAAGCAAGCTGAAACAAGAGCAGGAATCGCTGGAGTATGAATTTAAGCTCGAAAAAGCGCAAAAAGAAGCAGAGCGCCAACGCATTGATGCAGAAGGAAAAGCCAAGGCCAATAAAATTTTAAGTGCCAGCTTAACAGATAAGATATTGCGCGAAAAAGGAATTAGTGCAACCCTGGAATTAGCCAAATCGCCCAATACCAAAGTGGTGATCATTGGCAATAGTGATGGTATGCCACTGATACTAGGGGATAGCAAGTAGGGAAAGAGGGGAAGATCATAACTCTACACTATTCACTTCAGATAGGCACTTGGAACCAGGCACTCGGAACCAGGAACTTCCCGGAAGGGGGATTACTCACTGCGCTCGTGATTCCATTCCGGGGGGGAAGCCAAAGCATTTGCAAAATCCTTTCAGGATACTTTTTATTTTAAGATTGTACAAGTCATAGCAAGCTCTGCCAGTCCAATCTTAAAATAAAAAATCCCACCGTTGGCGGGATTTTGCAAATGCTTTGCGGAGAAAGAGGGATTCGTTCCTCGGTTTTTTGAATTTCTTTCTCCTTGAATATGAGCTTTTTAGCAACAGCGTTTTCTGGAATTTATACTCATTTTGGTGACCATATGCCGCACCTATTTTTCTATTTTTAAATGCTCAATTAATTCATCTTTATGATGAAACAGACTATTAGTACAATAAAGGTATTGTTTAATGCTATTGATTTCATAATATTAATTAATCTTTATCCATTTACCGGAATAAATATCATTGTCAGGCAGCCTCACCTGATAAATGTATATTCCTGAAGGTAAATTAGATATATTTATAACAGGATTATATGTTCGGCTAATTACTTTAAGAATTGAAGAACCATCACTACTTAATAAATGAAGTTCGGTTCCAGGTGTAATATTTGTAAAAGAAATCCTATCAACCGCAGGATTTGGGAATATGTTAACTCTTTGACTATCCTGTTTCGAGATTTCAAGCAATTTAACAAACATCATTGAATCATACTTAATAACATATCCATCTCTTTCATTATCCTGAATGCTATCAATATACATATCTCCACAGATAATTACTCCCCCATCTGAAGTTGCAGTAATATCATACATATTATAATATGCATCACCACCTAAATATTCTTCGTAAATCATATCTAGGTTTTCATTCAAACAAGCGATATATATCCAGCATGGTTCAGGATTAAGAAAACCTCCTTTTCTATCATGCATACCTCCTACAAAAATCCGATCCGGATAATAACTATCAATACAATCTAACCAAGATGGATCGGTTATTTTTTCTGGATCTGGCTCTGTTAAATCAATGCTCTCAAGCAAATTAAAATAGTTATCGAATTTGTATACTTTAATATACATTTCATCATTGAATAGCCAATATCTTCCAGCAGATATAAATCCATTGCCTGATGCCTTCTTTGTTGAAAAAGGAGTCATAAAATCTTGATGAGGATAATATTGCGATGATAGTACATTGAAATCCAAATCACATTCAATTTTCCTAATAGTTGATTGAGTTAGATCGTTACCATTCTTAATATGAAACCAATACTTTGTTGAGTCAGAATTATATGTAATACTAACATTGGAGGTAGATGAATAATCTTTTGAAAACAAATGGTACCTTATACTATCTCCCTCATCTGAAAATTGAAAAACATATGTATAATATTGATAACTTGTGTCTGGTCTCGAACTGCTAGAATAAAGATAATTGCCATTTTTAAGCCTCAAATATGCTGTTTTTTCAGGTTGTGTAAATGGGAAAACTAAGTGATATTTCTTCTCCCAAATTAAATTAAAGGATTTATCCAATTTATAAAAGCACTGATAACTTTTATCTGGCATATAATAATCATCGATATTCCATCCTGTACCTATAATGATGATATTATCATCACTCGTAAAAAAAATTTCCTTAAATATAATGACTGTATCGATTTTTTCATGGTGCCATTCTGATGTATCTCCAGAGCTGCTAATTTTATATATATAGCTATCATATATGAGAGTGGAGGCTGTGTCGCTCTTAAGTGCTTTGCCTAAGATGCTAAATGACAGCATATTATCATCAGTTATGACTGATCTGCAGTATTCATCATGATCTCGACTCGCAAAATAAACTTCATAACTCGTTTGGGCATTTCCAACTACTCCAAATAATACAGTACAAATAAACCAAAGACTTTTACAATGTATCATACTATATGCTAAGTTAGTTGTTTCCTGCTAAAATCCTAACCGTCCTTGAATTATGCAAAAGAAGAGAATAGATTTTCTCAAGACATTCATGATTAAATCAATGCTATTAACAACTCTACAGACCTTATAATATTTGTCAATATATTGGCTGAAAGCTTTTTATGAAATAAACAAGAAAATGTGGATACACCAATAAGATAAAGGAAGTAGGGACTTTTTTTGTCTCGTTTTTGACCCGTTTACAAAAAAAGCCAGCATAACATGCTGCCTTTCAATGTTTTAAAAATTTTGCGGAGAAAGAGAGATTCGTTCTGCCATATTTCAAATCTCTATCTAATTGATTAAGTGTTAATTAGAAAACACGTTTTCTGGAATTTATACTCATTTTGGCGACCATATGCCGCACCTATTTTTCTATTTTTAAATGCTCAATTAACTCATCCTTAGCCACTATAACCTGTTCAGCAAGGTACAGTGACTTCTCCAGAGAAAGAACTTTTTCCTTTAAATTTTCCATTTTCTCAGGATTATGTTCTTCCCGGTACCCCCCATCAGGAACAAATGTTATCAGATCATCATACTCTAATGTTCGAGTAACATAATTACCCTTCTCATCATATGACATTGACATCTTCAATTTTGTGATATTCGAAATAAGCTCATTAACAAAATCCTTAAAACCTAGAATTATTGCTACCTCAAGTACAATATCCATTCTTGGACTTTGAGTTCGAAGGAAACTGTAGACCGCCTGGGTACTCTTTCCTGTTCTTTCTGCTACTTCTCGTACAGATATATCCTTTTGACGAAGCATCCGCCTAAATAAGTTTCCAAAATGGAATTTTTCAATTTCAGCCATAGTGCATATTTTTTACAAATAATATTTGCTTATGTGAATTAATTTGCCTTAACTTTGACAAATGTAACACATATTATTATTGATAACGAGAAATAATACCCAAATTTAATAACTATTTTAGAATAAACCAAATTATTATGGAAATTTTATTGCAATCTCAAGTCAAATTAAAACCTAACATCGTCGCAAGGATCAGAAAATCTAAACACCTTAAAATCCAATTGTTGCTACTTTTTAATATAAGCCCCTCTACGCTACAATTATGGCTTGATAAGAATAACAGCAGCTTTACTCAAATGAATTCATTAGAACTCCTTAAGGAGCACTTCGAATTAAATACAATTGAAGAATTACTAGATATAAACCACAAAAATCCATTGCCTATGTAAATTACACCAGAGAAACGCTATCTCGAAATGTTCCGGGAAACCGGAACATTTTTTACTCTTTTTTAAATGTAAGTATTAGAGGATCTTCTTAACTTATGATATCGCAAACAACCATCGACAACGTTTTCTCAGCCATTAAGGCCGTTGAAATCATCGGTCAACATGTTGACCTTAAAAAATCGGGCAAAAGTTATAAAGGAAAATGCCCATTTCATGATGAATCAGATTCATCATTTACTGTTTCACCTGAACTTAATATTTTCAAATGCTTTGGGTGCGGTAAAGGTGGAAATGGGATTAAATTCCTGATGGATCATAAAGGCTATTCATTCCCCCAGGCCATTGAAGAAGTAGCCAATTATTATTCCATTGAAATTATTAAGGACGATCTTTCTGATG
>JABMQZ010000141.1 GCA_013202965.1 Bacteroidota bacterium
CTTCAAGGTTTCCGGTGATGAACCATTGCTGGTCTTCCGGGGCAAAAGCCAGGTAGAATCCAGCTGTTTCCTCTGCTCCTGATCTGATCTTTCCTGCTCTTGATGTGTCTTCTTCATGATCTGTCCTTCCGTCACCAGAGCTGTCAGGGATCTTTACATCGAAATCCTCAGAAAACATCTTTTCTGCACGGCTTTCCGGGTTGATCTTTATAATATCGCCGGTGGCAGTAGGAAGTTCGAAGCCGTCTTCCGTGGCTACATACACCAGGCTCATGCTCATGATCTTACTTACCACACCTCCTCCTTTTTCATTCAGGAACTTCACCTTGTCTCCAACTTTGAATTTCATATGATCACTGTTTTCTGCAAAGGTAATCCGAAAATTGGAAGTGATCCGGAATAAGATCAGGATTGGCATTGGGTACCGGAGAACGAAGAACGAAGACCGAACATAAGCCAGTAACCAGCCTGCCCGACCGTAGCGTAGCGAAGGCGGGTAACCAGTAACACTATTTAGAAATCATTCAAAATAATAC
Organism: Bacteroidota bacterium; assembly: GCA_013202965.1. Classification (GTDB taxonomy): domain Bacteria; phylum Bacteroidota; class Bacteroidia; order Bacteroidales; family B18-G4; genus B18-G4. The sequence continues at coordinate 537 of JABMQZ010000141.1, forward strand.
ATTTCCTTCTTTTAGATATTTATTATTCTTATCTTTGCTTATGACGAATAAATAAGGTTATGAGAGTAGTTTCTAATTTAATAATAGTAGTTATTCTTTCAATGTTTTCCCCTGTTTTGGCTCAGCAGGAAAAGCCCGATACCCTCATCATCCTTGAGGCCATAGAGATTATTGAATCTCCGGTGGCCCCACAATCCTATATTATCAACAGTCTGGATCGCAGGAATATAGACAGGTTGCCGGCAAGGGATGTAGGCAGCCTGATGCGCAGCATACCCAATGTGAATGGGATCCGTAAAGGGGGAGGAGTACTTGATCCCGTTGTAAGAGGATTTAAATACAGCCAGTTAAATGTTCAGTTAAACGGAGGGCATAAGATCGAAGGCGGTTGTCCAAACCGCATGGATCCAACTGTAGCCCATGTGGATGCAGAGGACCTCAGGGCTATTGAAGTGATCAAAGGCCCCTTTGCGCTCAGGTACGGGCCGAACTTTGGCGGGGTAGTCAATATGAAGACGATTCAAGCATTGCCTCGCAGTGCGTTTGAGATCAAGGTGGAGGCCATGATGGGATATGAAAGCAACTGGAATGGCTTCAAACAACGCCTGTCTGTCGATGGTGGAAACGACAAGGTGTTTTTCTTATTGTCGGGAAACATGAAAAATTATGGCAATTATGAAGATGGTAACGGCAATGAAGTAGAGTCCGCATTCGAAAAATATAACTACACCGCCCAGCTGGGTGTAAGCCCGTTTAAAGATAACTACCTCATCGTATCTTTTGATCAGTCGTATGGAAAAAATGTAATGTTCCCGGCATTGCCCATGGACGAACGGGAAGATGATACAAAACTGCTTTCTCTTGATTATAAGGCAGCTGGGATATCCAATACATTCACTGAATTCAGGGCAAAACTCTACCTGTCGGATGTGAACCACCTGATGGATAATAAAGAACGCCCTTTCTCGGATACCCTTGTTGCAGTTTCGGATATTCATGCCCGGAATTATGGTTACACCTTAGATGGTTCTTTTAGTTTTGGCGAAAACGAACTTATTGTCGGTACTGACTATGAGCATATCCTGAAAGATGGCGAACGCACAAAGACAAGGATACTTGAGCCCACTATGCCCATAATGATTGAAAAGCTATGGAATAATGCCGATATCCAGAATAATGGCCTCTTTCTGCTATATCGCAGAATATTCGGAAATTTAATGCTGGATGCTGCGGCACGTATTGACTATAACAGGGCCGCCTCCGGAGATCTTAAACTGGAAAAGATGGGCAATGTGGTGTATTTCGATGATAATGTGAACTCGACATATACCAACATCAGTGCAAGTGTGGGAGGCCTTTATCAGTTTAGCGATCTGTTTTCACTGGGCCTTTCATTCGGAAGGGGAGTGCGAAGCCCGGATATGTCGGAACGCTTCATTATCCTTCTGCCCATCGGTTATGATAACTATGACTACCTGGGCAATCCTCAGCTGAAGCCTGAAG
>JABMQZ010000142.1 GCA_013202965.1 Bacteroidota bacterium
ATGTGCCGCTTTTGCGGGACAGAGGGGTATTATAAAAATCTGGTTCCGCTATTGCGGAATGAAATTGGGTTAATACCTCGTGGGCTTGCCCCGAGGATAATCAATTTCAAAGATTTTTTTATTATTTTTCTATTTTGAAGCGAGAAATTTCTGTTTGTAGATTTTTTTCATTGCATCGAAAATATATTTGTATGAATAATAAATTATTTTTCATTCTGATACTAATGCTCCTGGGAGCCAATTTATTTGGCCAGGAGAGAACCATCAGTGGGACGGTATCGGATGATATTGGTGATCTGCTCATTGGGGTAAATGTCGTTTATGGGCCGGGCCTTGGTGTTATTACGGATATTGATGGCCGGTACAGCTTAAAACTTGCCTCCGGTGAATACGATCTTGTTATTTCATATGTTGGTTGCGAAACACAGGAAAAGCATATTGTCGTTTCTGAAAAAAACCTTTATATCAATTTCGTATTAAAAACTATTACGCTGCAGGAAGTGGAGATTGTAGGTGATGTTGCTAAAACAAGAGAAACACCTATCGCGTTCTCAAATGTTACACCTGCCAAAATTGAAGAACAACTGGCGTCACAGGATATCCCGCTTATTCTAAATTCAACACCCGGTGTTTATGCAACAGCATCAGGAGGTGGCGATGGTGATGCACGCATTAATATACGTGGATTTAACCAGCGAAATGTGGCTGTTATGCTGGATGGTATTCCGGTGAATGATATGGAAAACGGCTGGGTGTACTGGTCGAACTGGTTTGGCCTTGATGCGGTGATGCGCTATACTCAGGTGCAACGTGGTTTGGGTGCTTCAAAACTTGCGATCCCTTCAGTAGGTGGAACGATTAATATTGCTACTAAAGGAATTGAGAATGATAAAGGGATCACCCTTAAACAGGAGTTTGGGAATGATGGTTTTATGCGAACTTCTCTTGGCATAACTACCGGTCGATTGCCAAAAGGCTGGGGCGTTACTTTTGCAGGATCGTATAAAAGGGGCGATGGATGGGTAGACCAGACCTGGACTAAAGGTTGGTTCTATTTTTTAAGAGTCGACAAGGAAATTGGCAATCATATGCTCAGCTTTTCAGCCATGGGTGCTCCTCAGGAACATGGCCAGCGCAGTTATAAGAAGTACATATCCACATTTGATACAAAATATGCCCTTGAGGCAGGAATGACGCAGGAATTTATTGATAAAAATGAAACGGGTGGCCTGCCTACAAACATGGGACTAAGGTATAACCCAAACTGGGGATACCTGAGTCGGGCATATATTACCCCCACTGATACGGTCTTCCCAAATGCAGAACCAACAAGCACTGCCAATAACTTTTATCATAAACCTATGTTTAGCCTCCGTGATTTCTGGAGTGTTAATGAGCGTTTGTATATATCAAATGTTCTGTATTTGTCACTTGGAAATGGAGGAGGACAATCCTTTTCCACAACACCGGAAATTGATCCAAATACTGGACAGCAGGATTTACAGTCTCAGTATAATTCCAACCTCAAAATACCATATAATCCCCTGCATCTTGAAAAAATTTCCAGTAATATCATGCGTAATGCTGTGAATAACCACTTCTGGTTAGGCTTGTTATCGACTTTCGATTATGCGATCAATGATGAGTTTTCATTATCCGGCGGTTTGGACCTGAGAACCTACAAGGGAGAGCATTATCGAGAAGTTCAGGATTTGTTTGGGGGATTATATTACCTGGATAACGGGAACAAAAATGAGGATAGTACAACAAAGAAATGTGAAGGCGATAAAATAGGTTATTACAATGATGCTCTCGTAAGGTGGGGAGGCATATTTGCGCAAGCTAAATATCAGAGAGGTAATTTAACGACCTTTTTAAATCTGACAACTTCTGTGTCTGGTTATAAAAGGATAGATTATTTCATACTTCATGATCCGGGTGAAACTGCAAACGAAACCCCATGGAAATATATACCCGGTTTCACGCTTAAGGGAGGTGCCAATTACAACCTTAACGAGAGCATGAATGTATTCATGAATCTTGGTTTTCTTTCAAAGGCTCAACGATTTAACAATGTATACGACAGGTCTAACCTGTTATTCAGGGATATTAAAAACGAACAGGTCCGGGCGATTGAACTCGGATATAGTTTTGTAAAACCCATATTTACGCTAAATGTAAATACCTATTATACCTCGTGGCTGAATAAGCCTGCCGACCGGGCAATGTCTACCGAAATTGATGGTGAATTTTATAGCGTAAATATCAATGATATGAATGCGCGCCACCTGGGCATCGAATTTGAATTTGCAATTAAAATTCTTGATAACCTGACATTCGAAAGTCTTCTATCTCTTGGAGACTGGCAATGGACCTCTGCCGATACCGCCCGCGTGTATAATGACAACGGAGAGCAAATAGATTCGCAGCCTTTTAATGCAAAGGGACTATATGTTGGAGATGCCGCTCAATTTCAAAACAGGGAGAGCCTGCGATGGGAAATTGTACGCGGTTTATATGTAACCGGCGTATTCACCTGGTTTGGCAAGCACTATTCTGAATTTAATCCTATGGATTATGACCATGATGAAAGCCCGGGATCATTTGATGAAGATGGTAATCCCATACAATCCTGGAAAATCCCAGACTACTATACTGTCGATTTTCATGCCGGCTACTCATGGCGGATAAAAAAAGTTGGATTTCAGGTTCGTGGAAGTGTGATCAACGCACTCGATAATATATTTATCACAGATGCCCAGAACAATGATCCATATCTTACTACACATTCAAGTACCTTTGATGCAAATTCTGCCGGTGTTTTTATGGGAATGGGCAGAAGGTTTAACCTTTCATTGAGACTTAATTTATAAATCAAATCTGTGGAATAAAATATTATGAAAAAAATCAGCTTATTAGTCTTATCACTATTTGTAACCTCATTGATGATGGCGCAACAGACTGGTTATTACAATGGTACAGAAAGCAAAAATGGAGAAGAACTGAAATCAGCCTTAAACGACATCATTCAGGACCATACCTCTTACTCTTATTACTTCTCGAAAGAAATATTTAAACTTTCGGATGCTGACACAGCAAATCCTGATAATGTTATACAGGTTTATACAGGGTTTTCGCACGATAATAGTGACTACGGCACCAGCGGCCTGGCACTCAACCGCGAACATGTTTGGGCAAAATCACATGGCAGTTTTGCTGACTGGCCACCTATGTATGGTGATGTGCACAACCTTAAGCCTGCTGCTGCATCAGTAAACCAGGACAAAAGCAATTTGGACTTTGACAACGGCGGAACGCAGCATGACATTGCTCTGGGCTGTTATTATACTGACTCTACCTGGGAAGCAAGAAATGAGGTAAAAGGAGATATAGCCAGGATCATTTTTTATATGGCAACAAGGTATGAGGGCGAAAATGGTGAACTGGATCTGGAAGTCGTTGATTGGAACAACACTTACCCCCTTGCCCAGCACGGGAAATTATCTACACTTTTGGAGTGGAACCTCCTGGATCCACCTGATGAGTTTGAACGCAACAGAAACAATGTAATATATTCGTTTCAACAAAACAGGAACCCATTTATTGATGATCCGAATTTTGCTGAACTGATCTGGGATGAAACAACACCAAATGCAATAAGCATCGACAATTTTCAGATAACTCCTCAAATTGCAGTTGCAGGAGAACTGCTTACAATTGAAGCCACTATTACAAACCTGGCAAACCAGGCTGTTTCCGCCAGTTTATTCTGGGGCTTGAGCTTTGAAGTATTGACGAACGAAATAATAATGACTGAGGCAGGAGAGGTCTTCAGTTGTGATATCCCCGGACAGGCTGAGGATGCAAGGGTGTATTATAAAATAGTAGCAGCTGATATCAATAATGAGAATACATCAGTGGTGTATAATTATTATGTGCCTAAAATCTTCACGGGAACCATTGTCAGTATTTATGATATCCAGGGACAACAGCCCAATTCACCTTACGAGGGTGAAACAGTAAGCACAAGCGGTGTGGTTACAGCTAATTTCGGTAGCTCCTATTTTATCCAGGATGGAAGCGGAAGATGGAACGGCCTGTTTATTTATGAATCAGGAAGGAACCCGTCTGTAGGAGATAGTATTGTGCTCACAGGATTAATTTCTGAATATTATGGCAAAACAGAAATGTCGGATATTTCGGATTATTATTTTATTTCTGCAAATAATACACTTCCTAATCCTGTGGTGGTACAATCTGGAAATGTGGAAGAAGCCCATGAAAGTGTGCTTGTAAAAGTAAATAATGCCATGTGTACCGATGATAATTATCAGGCCAATTTTTATATGTGGGAAGTTAATGACGGAACAGGCCCTCTGAAAATCCATAACACTTCCGTTTATGAATATGAACCTTCTGAAGGATCATATTATAACATAACAGGGCCTATGAATTATGATTTTGATGAGTGGAAAATTGAACTCAGGTTTGAAAGTGACGTTACAGACGGAGGTGATACGGATGGTCCGGTGGTAAATGAAGTAACACCTGTTATCAGCACCAACATTAAAATATTTTTTAACGAAGATGTTGAAACCACAACTGCTGAAAATGCATCAAACTATATGATTAACAATGGTGTTGTTGTTGAATCTGTTGTGCAGCATGCATTCAATAAATCACAGGTAAATTTAACTGTTACCCCATTATCGGGCGATTATGAGCTTACAGTACAAAATGTAAAAGATATTTCGGGTAATGTGATGGAAGTGCAAACAATCCCATTTTCATATGTTGGGATTGAAGAATATCTGATGGATGGCAAAGTAGAAGTTTTCCCAAACCCGGCATCAGATCATGTGAATATTTCATTTGTTGCAACAGAGGAATTTGAATTTAACATTTCCGTATCAGATATTTCCGGGAAGCAATTGATCGTGGAGGAGTATTTTGCAGAACAAGGTGTAAATAAATATAATTTGGACTTGAATGGCTTTAAGCAAGGGGTATATCTGATGAGCCTGAGAGGAGAGAAAGGAACTTTAAACTATAAGCTGATCATCAGGTAGATTTATGTAAAAGGGGTGTTGGGTGAAATTTTAAGTTTTGAGTTCTAAGTTCCCCCCACGCCCCACGCCCCACGCCCAATGCCCAAATTGTTAACGAATCATAAAATATTTTTCTATTACTTTGCATTATACTATTTTCGTTAAAAATTTGTAAGCCTATGTCAGACAGACTTGTAATTACACCTACTTATAACGAGAAGGAAAATATAGAAAAGATCATCCGCAAAGTATTTTCCCTGGAGCGGGAATTTGATATGCTCATTGTAGATGACGGTTCGCCGGATGGGACCGCCGATATTGTTAAAGGCCTGATGAAAGAATTTCCCGACAGGCTTTTTATTGAAGAACGTACAGGGAAACTTGGCCTTGGCACAGCATATATTCATGGCTTTAAATGGGCCCTGGAGAGAGACTACCAGCATGTAACTGAAATGGATGCCGACTTCTCACATAATCCTGAAGACCTTCCCAGACTTTATGATGCCTGTGTTAAAGAAGATGCAGATGTTGCTGTCGGTTCAAGGTATTGCAATGGCGTAAGCGTGGTGAACTGGCCTATGGGGCGCATCCTGATGTCTTATTATGCTTCTGCTTATGTGCGTTTAATTACCAGGATGAAAGTAAGGGATACCACCGCCGGTTTTGTTTGCTATTCAAGGAAGTTCCTTTCATCATTAAATTTTGATAAGATTCGCTTTATCGGTTATGCTTTCCAGATCGAGATGAAATATACGGCCTGGAAGCTTGGTTTTAAGGTTGTGGAAGTGCCGATCATCTTTATTGATCGCACCGAAGGAACTTCAAAAATGAACTCCGGTATATTCAAAGAAGCCATATTTGGAGTCATGAGCCTGCGCTGCAAAAGTGTAAAGAAATTACACAAGCAGCAATCCTGAATAGAATCTTCCTAATTCTTTTGTAATTTAGCATTGTGAATAAAAGCTACTATATAAGGAATGCCATAGTCGTGAATGAAGGCATGGTGTTTTCAGGTGGCGTTTACATTGATGAAGGCCTGATCAAGATGGTGTTCATGAACGGTGAGCAGCCTGCAGTGCCAAATGGAGCAGAGGTCATTGATGCCAACGGACTCCACCTCATTCCCGGTGTGATCGATGACCAGGTGCATTTCCGTGAGCCAGGCCTCACGCATAAAGCTGACATCTATACTGAAAGCAAGGCTGCCGTTGCCGGAGGCATCACCTCCCTCATGGAGATGCCCAATACCATTCCCCAGACACTGACACAGGAATTGCTGGAAGAGAAATATAAGCTGGGTGCTGAAAAATCGCTGGCCAATTACTCCTTCTACATGGGCGCTTCCAACGATAATATTGAAGAGATCATAAAAACAGATCCTTCAAGGGTTTGTGGGATCAAGGTGTTTATGGGTGCTTCTACCGGGAATATGCTGGTGGATGACCCACAAAGCCTTGAGCAGATCTTTGAAAAGGCACCCATGCTGGTGGCCGTTCATTGCGAAGATGAAAGCATTATCCAGGGAAATATCAGGATAATGAAAGAAAGGTTCGGAGAGGATATCCCCATAGAATATCACCCCATGATCAGGTCGGAAGAGGCCTGTTTTCAGTCTTCTTCCTATGCTGTTGAGCTGGCAGAAAAACACGGCACACGCCTGCATATCCTGCATCTTTCCACTGCCAGCGAACTCAGGCTTTTTAATAATGCCATCCCCCTGGAACAGAAAATGATCACTGCCGAAGTTTGTGTACATCACCTCTGGTTTCATGATGCCGATTATGAACGGCTGGGAAACTTCATCAAGTGGAACCCGGCCATCAAAAGTATGGAAGACCGCGATGCACTTCTGCAGGGACTACTGGAAGACAAGATCGATATCGTGGCAACTGATCATGCTCCCCATACTTTGGAAGAAAAGGAGAATGCCTACTTCAATGCCCCGTCAGGTGGGCCACTGGTGCAGCATGCCCTGCCGGCTATGCTTGAATTATATCATAAGGGCTTGATCAGCATTGAGAAGGTGGTGGAAAAAATGTGCCACGCGCCTGCCATTTGCTTCAGGGTAAAGAATCGAGGCTTTATCAGGGAAGGCTATGCTGCCGACCTGGCGCTGATTGACCTGAATTATCCCTGGAGTGTAAAAAAAGAAAACATACTGTATAAATGTGGCTGGTCGCCATTCGAAGGGCAGGAATTTCGTTCCATGATCACCCACACCTTTGTTAACGGGCACCTGGCATACCGTAAGGGGGAGTTTGACGAATCCCTTAAAGGGGAAAGATTGTTGTTTGACAGAAAATCTTAATGAGATGAAGAAGTATTTATTATTGCTGATCCCTGTTTTATTCTTGTTTTCCTGCGGACCCAAGCTGGAGGAAGTCATTGAAGATACACATCCCGACGGGAGCCCGCGCCTGGTGGTTTATTATAAGCTTGCGGACGGATTTAAAGAAAAGGTGAAAGTGGCTGCCTTCTACAAAGACGGAATGAAACGTTATGAAGGAGAGTTTGCCAACGACAGAAGAGATGGATACTGGATCTACTGGTATGAAAATGGTAATAAGTGGAGTGAAGGCTACTTCAAAAAAGACCTGCGCGATGGCTTTGGCACCACCTGGCATAAAAACGGCCAGAAATACTTTGAAGGAAACTACAAAGATGGTGTCAGGGAAGGTGTCTGGAGATTCTGGACCCCCGAAGGGGAGCTGGAGAAAGAAGTTGATTACGAGGAATAGTCGCCTTGCTCCAAATTACAAACTCCAAATTACAAACTCCAAATTTTAAAACTTGTACTTCTTCAGCCTCTCAATAATCCTGCGCTCCTTCTTAGTGGGTCTTCCGTCCCCCCTTTGACGGTATTCCTTATTCACCTCCAGGCTCATTTTCTGCTTGTCATATTCCTCCTGCGGGGTGAGGTCTTCCATATAGCCGGGAACAAGTTTGGCTCCCACACGCCTTTGCAGCAAGGACTTCACCTTAACAGTTTTAATGAAAGTTGTTAAAGATACACTGATCACCTCGCCTTCTTTTACTTCGCGGGAGGCCTTCACATTCTGGCCTTCAATCTTGATTTTTCCGCCTTTGCAGGCTGCAGCAGCCTGAGTGCGTGTTTTGAAGATCCTTACGGCCCACAGCCACTTATCTATCCTCAGGCCGTCCATGAATTATTTCTTTCTGAAATATAAGGTGATGGGAACCCCCTTGAAATCAAAGTTCTTTCTCATCTGGTTTTCGAGGTATCGCTGATAAGGTTCTTTGATATACTGAGGCATATTACAGAAAAATACAAAAGAAGGGTAGGCTAATTTCAGTTGTGTGATGTATTTGATCTTAATGCGTTTCCCTTTTACCATCGGAGGGCTATACTTTTCGATCAGCGGCAGCATCACCTTATTCAGTTTTGAGGTTGGGATATTTCTTGAGCGGCTTTTGTAAACCTGGTGAGCGAGCTCAAGCACTTTCAGTATCCTTTGCTTTTGGGTTACCGATGTAAAGATTACCGGGATATCAGTGAAAGGCGCGGTTTTTTTAAGGATGGCCTCTTCATATTCAACATGGGTGTTGGATTCTTTTTCGAGTAAATCCCATTTGTTGATCACCAGTACCAGGCCTTTATTGTTCTTTGCAACCAGGCGCAGGATGTTCAGGTCCTGTGATTCAATGCCATCCTGAGCATCGATGAGTAAGAGGCAGACATCTGCTTTTTCTATCGCCCTTACAGATCGCATGACAGAATAGAATTCAATATTCTCATTGACCTTGCTTTTTTTTCTCAGTCCGGCAGTATCCACAAACAGGAATTCAAATCCAAAGCTGTTGTAAGGAATATAAATGGAATCCCGGGTTGTTCCTGCGATGGAGGTAACAATGTTTCTTTCTTCGCCAATAAGGGCATTGATGAGGCTGGATTTCCCCACATTGGGTCGTCCGATCACGGCATATTTCGGCAGATCGCTTTCTTCTTCCTCCTGATCCGGATTCAGTTCTTTTACAACTGCATCGAGGAGTTCGCCGGTGCCACTGCCATTGATGGATGATACAGGGAAAACCTCACCGAGTCCCAGGGCGTAGAATTCACCTGCCAGATGTATGCGTTGCGGATTGTCGGCTTTATTTACAACGAGAAATACTTTCTTTTTTATCTTTCGGAGGATGTCAGCCACTTCTTGGTCCATTCCCGTAATACCCTCCTTCACGTCCACCATAAAGATGATCACATCGGCTTCCTCCATGGCCAGGTTCACCTGCTTGCGGATCTCTTCCTCAAAGATATCTTCCGAACCGACCACATAGCCACCGGTGTCGATCACGGAAAACTCAACCCCGTTCCAGTCGGATTTCCCGTAGTGCCTGTCGCGGGTTACACCACTGGTTTCTTCCACGATGGCCTGGCGGCTTTGGGTGAGCCGGTTAAAGAAGGTGGATTTGCCCACATTGGGCCTCCCGACGATGGCGAGTATGTTTCCCATGAAAATTGGATTTTTTGCAAAGATAGGGAATTACGCATCATTGGCTCTTTTCCCTTTTACTTCTACAATCTGCAATCTACAATCTGCGATGCTCCCCTTCTCCTTAAGGAGAAGGGGCAGGGGGATGAGGTGCATCATGCCTGCAATCGCAGGATTAATTCCCTTCGGTCGTTGATCCTGAGTAGGGAGGGCTCAACAACAAAGTCCTTCACTCGCTCCGCTCGCTAAGACTTTTTCTTTCTCCTTTTACTTCTGCAATCTGCAAATCTCCCCTTCTCCTCAAGAGCCTGTCCCGACGAAAGGAGGGAAGAAGGGGCCGGGGGATGAGGTGCATCATGCCTGCAATCGCAGGATTAACTCCCTTCGGTCGTTGATCCTGAGTGGGGAGGGCTTCACAAAGATCACAAGCCTGAAAGCTTCGCTTTGCCTGGCTTTTTCTTTGCATAACTATTCAAGCAAGCTCGATAGTCATTCAAAGAAAAAGCCCGGTACTACGTACCAGGCTTGTGATCTTTGTAGCGGGGGCAGGATTCGAACCTACGACCTTC
>JABMQZ010000143.1 GCA_013202965.1 Bacteroidota bacterium
CATATAAATTTATATCCAAACGATTCTTTTTTATAATCTTCCAATTTATCTTAGTAATTATGAAAATTGCGTATATCGGAACTTATCCTCCACGTGAATGTGGCATTGGTACCTTTACGAGGAACCTTTTCATATCCATGGTCAATAAGCATGAAACAACAAAGAAATCAAACGAAGGATTCGTAGTAGCCCTGAACGATCACGATCGGGTTTATGATTATCCAAAAGAAGTTAAATTAACAATCCGGCAGGAGCATCAGCGGGACTATCTTAGTGCAGCAAAATTCATTAATTTCAGTGGAGCAGATATTTGTATATTAGAACATGAATTTGGTATTTTTGGCGGGCACAATGGTGTTTATATTCTTCCTTTGCTTTACAGGCTTGAAATTCCTCTTATCGTAACCCTGCACACAATTGTCAAAAAGCCTTCCTACAACGAAAAAGCCGTCTTACAGGAAATCTGTAAAATGGCAAACAAAATAATTGTAATGAGCAACAAGGCAGTTGAGTTTCTCATCAGTATTTATAATGTGCCGGAAGAAAAAATTGTTATTATTGAACATGGTGTGCCGGATCTTAAGTATAGTCAGGAACTATCAAAAAAGGAATTCAATCTCGAAAATAAAAAAGTCTTACTTACCTTTGGTTTTGTAAGCCGCAATAAAGGAATTGAGACGGTAATAAAAGCATTACCAAAAATTATTAAAAAATACCCCAAAACTATTTACCTTGTTCTGGGAAAAACTCATCCAAATGTTCTACGATATTCCGGTGAGGAATATCGTAATTATCTTCAAGGGTTAATCAAAAGCTTGAGCCTGGAAAGTCATGTTTTCTTTCTAAATAAATTTATTGATCAAAAAGAATTGTTTAAATATCTATACGCTTCTGACATTTATATTACTCCATACTTGAACGAAGCTCAGATTACCAGTGGCACACTTTCCTATGCTGTAGGTGTGGGTACTGGTGTTATTTCAACGCCTTATTGGCATGCACAGGAATTATTGGCGAATGGCAGAGGCAGGCTTTTTAACTTTCATAATTCTGAAGAACTTTCAAATATTCTCATTGAATTGTTGGATAATCCGGAAATACTAAAAAATCATAGAGAAAAAGCATATAATTATGGCAGAAAAATAACCTGGCCCAAAATAGGGGGGAAATATATTGCACTTTCTGAAAAGATCCTAAAGGAAAAGCCTGAAGTATTTGTCAAAAAAGAAACCATTATTGATCCACTTGTTCTTCCACATTTTTCTCTTGCTCATATTAAAAGATTAACAGATGATACCGGGATAATCCAACATGCAAAATTTGGCATTCCAAACCTTAAAGATGGATACTGTCTTGATGATAATGCCCGGGCCTTACTTATGGCTTTAATGACATACCGGCAAAAAAAGGATCCTCTGGCCCTTGAATTATCATCCATTTATATAAGCTTTATTGACTACATGCAAAACAAAAATGGGACATTCAGAAATTTCCTCAGTTTTAAAAGGAACTTCCTTGATAAGGTTGGTTCTGAAGATACCTTCGGAAGAGCAATATGGGCGCTCGGATTTCTGCTTGGTAATGCACCTAATGATGCTTATTATCAAATCGGCAGGCTTATTTTTTTTAATGCTTCACCAAATTTTGACAAACTGCAATCTATCAGGAATATTGCAAATACCATGGTCGGGATCAGTTATTACCTGAGAAACAACTTGTCTGATGATTCAATGACAGAAAGATTAAGAAATCTTGCCTATAAGCTTATCAATCAATATGAGGAACATAGTTCTGCTGATTGGAAATGGTTTGAGTCATTATTTGCTTACGATAATGGTATGCTTCCGCTTGCTCTTCTGCATGCAGCAGAAATACTAAATGATGATAAAATTACAGAAACTGCCCTTGAATCAATGGATTTCTTAACGGAAATCACCCTTGGTAATGGTTATTTATCGCTCATCGGCAATGAAAATTGGTATAAAAAAGGTGGGAAACGCTCTGTCTTTGCGCAACAACCAATTGATGCACAAGCCATGATTTTAATGTTTCATCAGGCCTTCAATCTTACAAAAGACAAGGAATACCTTAATAAATTGTTTACTTCTTTCATGTGGTTTCTGGGTGAAAATGACCTCAGAATGAACTTGTTCGATTTCGAAACCAAAGGATGTTGTGATGGTATTGAAAGGTATGGTGTAAATCGTAACCAGGGAGCTGAAAGTTCGCTGGCATATTTAATTTCTCATTTAACAGTTCTTCAGGCATTTGAAGATTTACATAAAATTGATTAATTAACATGCTTATAAAATGTAGCGTTCACTGATGGCGCTGTTCCATAAAATGATTGAAAGATACATTAAGGCTGAAGAAAAAAATTTGACCGTTGTATAATTATTCGGGATTCTTCAATGCATGTAAAAGTTCGTCCATATTAATAAATGCAAAGGATGATGCATAGTCAGACATGGCATAAGGAATGATCAGGTTATTATGATGCACAATAGAGCCACATGAATATATTACGTTGGGGACATATCCTTCTCTTTCCTTCTCGTTAGGTATCATCAAAGGTGTTTTTAACCTCCCGATCTCTTTTTCAGGATTATCCAGATCAAACAGAGAGGCACCTATTACGTATTCCCTCATTGCTCCCACAGCATGGGTAATAACAAGCCATCCTTCTTTTGTTTCAATAGGAGATCCGCTATTTCCAATTTGAATAAATTCCCAGGGATATTTTGGCTCCTGCAGGAGTGTGGCCGTCCTCCAGATATTAATATTATCTGAAAAAGCGATATAATTATTTACTCCATCAATCCTGCATAACATAGCATATTTACCATTTATCTTCCTTGGAAATAATGCCATGCCTTTATTACTGGATATCTCACCATGAATTGCCGAACTTTTGAACTTATAAAAAGACTGAGTTTCGATTAATTTTGGTAAAATGACCATGCCGTCATAAGCTGTATAGGTAGCGTAGTATGTTACTTCGCCATTGTCATCGGTAAACCTTACAAAGCGTGCATCCTCAATGCCGTTCTTTTCAGAGTAAGACACAGGAAAGATTACTCTTTCAGATAAGGCAGTATCAAGTGAAAACTCAATTTCATAATGAGATAAAGCAAGCCATAAAATCTGATCAAGTATTAATTTTTGAGTTTTTGTATACTTTGATTTCCTTTTCAGCTCGTCGATATAATATTTCAATTCACCATAAGTGAATTCGAAATTTAATTTGTCTAATAAACTTTCAGGGGAAAGTTTATGGTTAAATTCTAATGTTTCCTTCAAGCGCTTTATAAAAAAGTCTTTGTTATAAACATACTTTAAAGAACTATATGCCTGATCTAACAAGTGGCCAGCAGGTTTGAAAGTCATGTTATTATTCTGATCCAGTATACCACCACGAAAAACCAGCGAAGAAATATGCCCTTCTCCTGTGGCCCTGAAACTCAAAATAACTCTTTTTTCTCCTTGATCTAACTCTGTTTGATCAGGGTGTTCTACTATTGAGGGATTAAATAATGCCGCTGATTCAATAGAAAACTCATGTGTGAAATAAGAACCAATAAGCAATTTTCTATACAGCGAAAAACTATCTGTATCTATTTTTAATTTATCAAAGAGGTGTCCGACTTTTTTAAAGTGTTTTTCGAATACCTGTGAAATATTTCTGTGCCGTTTGGAAAAATTTCTCAACACCTGGTTAACAACAATGGCAATCTCATCTTCCGGCATGGTCATTACTCTGCGGATAACATCCATGCCTCTTTCATCACTGAGATAAAAAAACCGCGCAATTATCCTTTTCGGATCAGGAGAAAAGATAACATCATTTCTGTTGACTGTAACTTTCATTGATCGTCATTTTGTATTTAATAGACTAAATAACCGGCACTTACTTAAACGTATATAACATACTTCAGTTACATAATAAGTCATACAATAATAGGAATAATACAGAAACAGAAAACTAATTCTTCATAATATTTAATTACAACAGCCACATAAAACATATATGATCAGGGCTTGCTTGAAATTACCATTATAAATCGCTGGTGCTGTCAGATAAAATATATACTTTTAATAGAGAATTAGACGGCCTATGAAGCAGATACGCAATATTATGTTTATCCTTATTATCGCAGCCTTAAGCCTTTTTGCCTGTGAAAACCAGGATAGGGATAATGTCCACAATTTAGTAAACATAGATCATCTGAAGCATTTATATACTGAGGTGACACTTGAAAATGGAAATGAGGTCGGGGTAATCAATATCTATAGTGAATATCCTGATTACACATATACCATTGAACCCAATGAGGGATTTTCATGCGTTGATGATGTAGCAAGGGCATTGGTTTTTCTATCTGCTTACACAAAAAATAGTAATGATCCGGAGATTGAGATAATGATCGATAAAATGACAGGGTTCATTCTCAGCATGCAGGCTGAAAATGGATATTTCTACAATTTCCTCTGGGGTGATATGTCAATAAATAAAACTTATAAAACCTCCCTGGCTGAACCAAACTGGTGGTCGTGGCGCGCGCTATGGGCACTGAGTGAAATATATCCAAAACTCAATGGGAATCTTGCCGAAAGAACGAAATCGGCTACTGAACAGATCATTGAAACGGTAAAAAACAAATACCTGGATCTTCCAAAGAACACAATTCTATTTGAGGGAATGACCCTTCCCAACTGGTTTCCTTCCGGCACAGCTTATGACCAGTCGGCTATTCTGATGATTGGAATGGAAAGCTATTACAATAACATTAAAAAGGATACGGCGCTAATTGAGCTGATCGAAAAGTTTGCAGAAGGACTTTTATTGACACAAAAAGGTGATCGTAATAACTTTCCTTATGGCGCTTATCTCAGCTGGAACAACCTTTGGCATGCCTATGGCAATATGCAGGCATATGCCATGCTCAGGGCCGGAAAACTACTTGGAAGAGATGATTTTATTGAATCTGCCTTAAGTGAGATAAATCATTTTTACCCCTACCTGATAAATGCCGGATACTTGCATCATATTTACATCAAAGAAACAGATGGTCAAATATACGAAGCCGAGAAACGTATGTACCCGCAGATCGCTTATGGCATCAGGCCCACGGTATATGCATGCCTCGAAGCATATAATGTCACTGGGGAAAGGAAGTACATTGATATGGCCCAACAGTTGGCTTCCTGGCTGGCAGGTAATAATCCTGCAGGTCAGCAAATGTACGATCCGGAAACCGGCAGGTGTTTTGACGGAATTGGCTCAGAAAATGAAGTAAACAAGAATTCGGGCGCTGAGTCTACTATTGAAGCCTTGCTAATCCTTCAGGCAATTAAAAATCATCCGGTCGCGGACATGAATAATATCTATGAATAATCTAAGCAGAATAATAGAACTAAAAGACAAAAAGATTAAGGTTGACCTGAACAAGCCGGTCTTCAGGTGGCCGGGCAACCCCATTCTGACGCCTTGCGATGTTAATAAACATTGGACTGCCCCGCACCTTCAGGTTATCACCACCCATAATGCAGGTATTGCAAAATATAATGAAGAATTCATCATGTTATTCCGTTCGCATTTGCGCAACGGAATATCCGTACTGGGACTTGCCAGAAGCAGGGATGGTACAGAATGGAAGCTTGACAGGCAACCTGCCTTCATACCATGCAGCAAAGATGATAAAGTGGGGGAGGGCATCGATATCAATACCATCATTGAAAACGAATCCGGAGGAGTAGAAGACCCGAGAATTACACAAATCGGTGATACATTTTACATCACTTATAGCGCTTACCATAGTTATGAAAAGGACAGGGTCAGGGTTTCCCTGTCTACCACCAAAGATTTTCGAAAATATACCAGGTATGGGCCATTACTGGATGTCGATATGAGAAATGTGGTGTTATTTCCTGAAAAGATCAATGGAAAATATGCTGCATTAATGCGTCCGAATGATGCGACTGCAGTTCATACAGGGGGAATATTCAAACAGATCAGGATTGCTTATGCTGATGAGATCATTTCAAATGACTGGAAAATTGAACCTGAACCAATTATGAAGCAGGCCGGAGGGCCGGGTTCATTTTCCGATAAGATTGGCCCCGGAGCACCCCCGATTAAAACCAGGCATGGCTGGCTGAATATATTCCATGGTGTTAGAAGCACCATGGATGGCAATCCTTATGTGCTGGGGGTTGCCCTTCATGAGATTGAAGACCCGGGGAAATTAAAAGTATCAAATATTCCCATTTTATTCCCAACGGCAAGTGATTGTATGATGGGGGATCAAGAATATGTTCATGTGCCACAGGTGGTTTTTTGCTGCGGGGCGATCAGAAACGATGATGGGAGCATATATATTTATTATGGGGGAAATGACACGGTCATGAACCTGGGGGTGACACATGAGGATGTGTTGGTGGAATTATGCAGGAGATATCCGCAGGATGCGAAGTCAGGTATTCCCCTGTACCAGATGAAGATTGATAAATAAAAAATCTTTGAAATTGATTATCCTCGGGGCAAG
>JABMQZ010000144.1 GCA_013202965.1 Bacteroidota bacterium
GTTGAAGAACGTATTACCAGGACAAGCTGGATATATGGTATCGCAATTGTCCTGTTGATAGGGGGAATGATATTAGGTGTTTTCCTTATCATCAAGGATATTTATCGGGAAAAGTATTTATCCCAGTTAAGGTCTGAATTCGTTTCGAATGTAACTCATGAATTGAAAACTCCGCTTACCTCAATCTATATGTTTGCCGAATCAATATTATTAGATCGTGTGAAAACCAAATCTGATCAGAAAGAGTATCTGGGGATAATCCTTAAAGAGACCGAAAGGTTAAAAAGACTGATAAATAACATTCTGGACTTTTCAAAAAGGGAAAAAGGTAAGCTGGTCTATAATTTTGTTGAAGTTAATATCTCAGAGCTCCTCAAATCGGCAATAAATGACCTGGACTACTGGATCATAGAGAAAAAATTTAAGGTCACGACAAAAATTGAAAATGATATTATCGGGTATGCTGATCCGGATGCTCTTAAGCAAGCAATTATTAATTTGTTGACTAATGCCATCAAGTATTCTCACCAAAGGAAAGAGATATTTGTGAGATTATGGGAAAATGAAAAGATGATCTATATAGAGGTTGAAGACAGAGGTATCGGAATACCGGAAGACCAGCTCGATCAGATTTTTGATAAATTTTACAGGATTGAAAGCAAAGATGGATTGGAAAGCACTGGAACAGGGCTTGGATTAACCGTAGTGAAAGACATATTAGAAGCCCATAAGGCTAAGATCCTGGTTGAAAGTAAAATTGGTCATGGCAGTAAATTTACTATTGTTTTAAACTCAGAATCATGAACGATCAGGCAGATTCAATTTTAGTAAGAAGCATCTTAATTATTGAGGATGATGTCAGCATATTAAGAGGCTTAAAGGATAATTTGAGCTTTGAAGGATACAGTGTGCTGACATCTCCTGATGGCCAGGATGGTTTACAAATGGCTATCGAAAATCAAATTGATTTGCTTCTTTTAGATATTATGTTACCCGGAATTAATGGGTATGATATCTGTCGAAGATTAAAAAAGGAGAAACCGGAATTGCCTATTATCATGATCACTGCCCGCGGAACTGAGATAGATAAAGTTGCAGGACTGGATCTTGGCGCTGATGATTATATTACCAAACCATTCAGCATTCCGGAATTACTTGCCCGTGTAAGGGCGGTTTTCAGAAGGACCCATGCTGGTTCCAAAGATATAGCGAAATACTCCTTTGGTGATGTTTCTCTGGATTTTAAGAAATTCCAGGCCCTGATAAACGACATAGAAGTAAAACTATCAAGCAGGGAATTTGCAATAATGAAATATTTAATTGAGCATGAAGGTGAAGTTATACACCGGCATGATCTGCTTGATAAAGTATGGGGATATGACGTAATACCTTCTACCAGAACGGTTGATAATTACATACTTGAGCTTAGAAAGAAGTTTGAAAAGGATCCAACAAACCCAAAACATATTACAAGTATTAGGGGTGCAGGCTATAAGTTTGAAGCATAGACCACTGGTGGCGGAAGGCAAAAGAATTATGGCAAATGTAAAAAGTACAAGGGGAAATGGAAAATATTTCAGGGCTTGATGCGTGGTCCGTAATACGATTTG
Source organism: Bacteroidota bacterium (assembly GCA_013202965.1). GTDB lineage: Bacteria > Bacteroidota > Bacteroidia > Bacteroidales > B18-G4 > B18-G4. The sequence goes on from JABMQZ010000144.1 coordinate 1,611, forward strand.
TCTTGTATTGAAATCAGATCCCAGATATCAGAAATATAAAGTATTGGCGGCTTGGTTGCATAAAAAATGATTTAACCGGACAGTAGTAATCTTAAAATTTATATTTCTGTGACACGACTTTTACATTCCGATTACAAAACTGTGACAATAGGGGAAGATAGATGTATTAATTTTGCTTGTATAATTTACAAACAGAAAAAATGGAGGTGTAAAATGAAATTTAAAACATTTATAACATTGGTTATACTGACAACTTTTTTAATGTCAGTGATTACTACAAAATCTTTTACTCAGGAATCTAAACAGCTTTTCCAAAAAGGTCTTATGGCGGAGAACGGTGAAGGAAACTTACAGGATGCAATAAGCATTTATGAAAAAATTGTTGCTGATGAAAATGCGGAAATTTCTGTTAAAGCGAAAGCCCAGTTGCACATCGGCCTTTGCTATGAAAAGCTTGGAAAAACTGAAGCTATAAAGGCGTATGAGCTTGTTTTGCAAAATTATCAAAATTATAAGGATGAAGTTCAGGTCGCCAGTTTACGTCTTTCTGAGCTACGTATAGAAGAGGAGGATGAGGGTTTAACTATGATTAATTTGTATGCAAAGGGATCAGATATTGCAGAAGGAACAATGCTGGATAATTCTTCTCTTTCTCCCGATGGGACCAAACTTGTGGGCATCGATTATTCCATCGGCCAGAATGTTGCCGTATATGACCTCAGGACAAATCAAATTCAATTGGTCACTAAATACGAATGGACAAACGAAAATGATGGCTGGACTTATTTTCCTGTCTGGTCACCTGATGGAAAAGAAGTTGTCTTTATGTACTCGGGCTGGACGGAGAATAGTCATGAAATTAAAGTCTCGAATTTGGAAGGGAAATCACACACAATCTTTACAAACGAACCCAATGCCGGACAGCTTATCCCAAGACAGTGGTCGGTGGATGGGAATAATATTTTAACATATATCCAGGATAGCAGCGGGTTTTATACAATTGCCTTAGTATCAGCAACCGATGGTTCTGTTACACCCCTATATAAGACCCAATGGGACGAAAAGTTTATTAAAGGAGATGCTTCCTTATCACCGGATGGGAAATTTGTTGTTTTTGCAGATGGGCCCAAAGATAATCTGGATATCTTCATTATTAATACAGATGGTGGATCAGCGTCAAAATTGAGCAGCTACCCAACAAATGAATACAAACCACTATGGTCACCTGATGGGACACACATAGTATTTGTCAAAGAAACTAAAGGTGAATCACTTCTTTATGCCCTGGAGATGAAAGAGGGAAAATCTTCCGGACAGCTGTTCCTGATCAAGGAAGGAATGCAAAATATTGATTTGGTTAACTGGACTGAAGGGGGTGTATGCTGTGTTATGTCACTTGACCTGCATGACATACACACTCTTCCACTGGATCCGGAAACAGGGCTGCCAACAGGAAATCCAGAACCTCTGGATTATACTCCAACAGGATCTAATACTAATCCGGTATGGTCGCATGATGGGAAATATCTTGCATTTCTCTCATATGGTGAAAGTCCTAAGGTGGTGATAAAGCCTTTAGATGGCGGGGAAATACGCTATTATCCTATTCTTGCTCCCGGATTTTGGGAACTTTCTTTGTGGGACCTGCACTGGCTTCCTGATAACAGCGGGATTGGTTTTAATATCATGAATCCTATGGATAAGGCGGTTGCATACAAACTCGATCTTTCCAGCGGTAAATGGCAGGATTGGATTCTGCCCCTCGATGGTTGGACACGTACCGATTGGGGCCCGGATAAAAACTCATTAATATATACTGATAATAATATGTCGGCCCCCGGACTCTATCAATTTAATCTAAAAACGAATGAAACCAAAAATATCTTCCAGGTTGAAGAAGCAGAATGGTATGTCTTCAGAAACTTGAAGTTTTCCCGGGATCACAAAAAAATAGTTTTCTTTCTGAATGATGCAAAAATCATTTTATATGACTTTGAGACAGGTGAGGGTGGATTGTTCGTTGAAAAATATTATGCCCCGACTTTTTCGCCGGATGGAAAGAAGATATTGACATCCAGTAAATCGGGGATGACTATTTTGTCTCTTGAGGGCAAGATCCTTAATCAGTATGATTTGAAGCAACATTTTTCAGCCGGTACAAGAATAGGGAGTTTTGATTGGTCACCGGACGGGAAACAGCTTGTCTTTATGACCCGCAATTTGTTATTTGAGACATATTTAATGAAAAATGTTTTGAAATAGATAACCAGTGTTTTTCCGAGTAAAGATTATTAATCGTTTTAACATCCTTTGCTCAGAAAATCAAATCACTTCCTGGTTAACTCCTTTAATATATCAAAAACCGTAAATGCTTAAATAATGATCATAAGCTAATGGAAGAGTTATGTCTAATCATTAAAACAAAATAGCCATGAAAAAACACACAATTATTTTGGCTTTTGTTCTGAGCTGCTTTTATGCAAGTGGACAGATACTTAGTCCGGAATTGATAGCTACCGCTGGAAATTACATTATAAAACAGAGTTATTCACTGAGAGGGACGCTTAAAGAGACTATTACCGAAAGCTTCTTAAAGGGTAAGGATCAAATTAATCAGGAATTACAGCAACCATATCTTATTAAAACTTCCCAATTGCCAGTACAATCACAGCTAGCTAAGCATAGCATAATAATATCCCCTAACCCAACAAGATCTCACTTTATTATAACGATAAATGCTGAACAGGAACGGAGGCTGATCAAAATGATGTTGTATGATATGTTTGACGTAAACGTGGATGAAACAATGTTTGACAGTAAAATTTTTAAAAAAAGAGAGTACATATTAGCGTTTAACTAAAAAGTGTCAGAATTTGTTTGAACCGAAACACCCCTGACCATTTTAACAGCGAAGAAATTTAAAAAGGAGTTATTCACAAATATTGCGTCGTTGACTTTTATCTTGTTTTCACCATTAGGAATGTATTTGTCGAAACTAAAATGATAGCTTGTATATAATAGTATTGCAAGAACAACCGAAATTGCAATAGACATTCCACCAATATTTATCAATGAAAATGCCTTTAAGGTAATTAATCTACGAATTGCAATTTTAATACTCTTTTGAATCATGTATTCTAAATTTATTAAAGATATTTTATCCTATCCTTGCAATAAATATTTTTAGCATTTCATTTTACTCATATCTTAAAGACTCTATAGGATTTCTTCTTGCAGCTCTATATGTAAGCCAGCTGACAGTAACCAATACAATTACCAGGGTAATACCTCCTGACAACGCAAATATCCACCAACTGAGCGAAGTCTGATAAGCAAAATTTGCCAGCCATTTATCCATGCTATAATATGCTATTGGGGTTGCAATTACAAAGGCGAAACCAATCCATTTTATGAAGCTTAGATTAAGCATTTGCATGATTTCGGAAATAGTAGCTCCGTTCACTTTTCGAATACCAATTTCTTTGGTTCGTCTTGCCAAAATAAAGGATGCCATGCCCATTAATCCAATACAGGCCAGTAGAATTGCCAGTACAGCAAAATATCCCATCAATTGAAAAGTCTTGGTATCCTTTTGATAGCGTTGCTGTAGTTGAGTATCCAGGAAACTAAATTCAATAACCTCATCGGGATAATAATTTTGACAGATTTTGGCAACGGATTTCATTGAACCAATAACATCGGAAGGCTTTACCTTGACGATCAGATGGTAGGCCTCGGTGTAATCTATTAAGAATACAACTGGCTTAATTTTATTGTAAAGTGATTCAAAGTAAACATCATCAATAACACCTATAACACGCCGGGTAGATTTTGGCCAGTTACATTTAATTGATTGTCCAATGGGATTACCCTCTATTTCCAAACGTTTTACAGCTTCTTTATTCAGAATAATGGATTCCGTTGCATCCGTTTTAAGTTGATCAGAAAATAATCGTCCTTGTATTGCTTTAATCCCCAGAGTTTTAAAATAATCGAAATTTACATGTACATATGGGATTGCACTGGGTTCTGTTTTACCTTCCGGCAATACACCTCCTTCATTATTGAGTGAACCTGAAGGAATGCGACTGGCAGTTGAAACACTTGAGACATAACTCTGACTGAGAAGAGCATGTTTTAGAGTATTGTATGTTGCTTCGGCTCCATAATCGAAAACGGTAGTAATTACTGCCTCTTTGTCAAAACCCAGTTCTTTGTTTTGTATAAAATTAATTTGACGAAACATTATAGTTGCACATGCAATTAGAATGATAACAATGGTAAATTGAGCACCAACAAGTATTTTTTTGAATTGAAATTTAGCACCAGCATTATTTTTTGATGACTTTAGTGCTTTGGTCGGACTATAGGAGGAAAGAACCAGGGCAGGATACCATCCTGCAAGCAAGCTTACAATAATAACCATGCCCAGAATACTCAATACGATATTTATATTCGCCAGGATTGAAAATGGCAGGTTTTTGCCAGAAAGTTCATTAAATATTGGCAATGCAATCTGAACAATAACCAATGAAAGGAATAATGAAATCATAAGCACCACAAATGATTCAGAAATATATTGCAAAGCCAATTGCTTGCGCGAGGCCCCATAAGCTTTTCTTACTCCTATTTCGGTTCCCCGTGTGCTTGCATTCGCTGTAAACAGATTTATATAATTAAAACAGGCAATAAGTAGGATAAGCAACCCAATTGCTGAAAAAATCAATACATAGGTGATACTATTTTGAGGTTGAATATCACCTAGAAAATGAGATGAATAGAGATGAATATCTTTGAGGTTTTGAAGTGTAAATACAGGTAATGGAGCTTCAGGATCGTTAGGATCCTTCCTTAAATTACAGATCTTTGCTTCCAGCTCAGGTTTTGAAAACTCATTTTGCAACTCGAAATAAACAAGAAAATTTAGCCATCCCCAGTTGTTCATCCAGTCGCTACCGAACATCATATCCCCATCTTCGAGTGTCATAAAGATATCGAATGTGAAATGGGAATTTTGTGGTATATCTTCAATAACGCCGGTTATAGTATAATCATATTCATTTCCTACTTTAAGTATTTTCCCAATTGGATTTTCATCACCAAAGTATTTGTGGGCAGTTTTTTCAGATATAACAAACGTTCCGGGTTGCTGTAATGAATTTTCTGCATTCCCTTGTATAAAATTAAAAGAGAAGATTTCAAAAAGTTCAGCATCGACCCAGGCAACATAATCTTCTTTATATTTATTATCTTCGAATTGTACAAGTATATTATCCCTGGGTAAAATTCTTGCATATTTTTTTATTTCCGGTAAATTATCTGCCAGTAACCTGGCAACTCCAGGAGCCTGATAGGGATGTACCTCCTGGCATAATCTATAAATATTATCTGCTTTTTTGTGATAGCGGTCATAGCTTAATTCGTCTGATACATATAATAAAAGCAAAATACAAACTGCCAATCCTATGGTCAAACTTGATATACTTATTAAAGAATATATTTTACCTTTAATAAGATGAGCAATGGCGATTTTAAAATAATTCTTTATCATAATGCTCTGTTTTTTAATTTCTTAAATAAGTAATTTTAAATGAATTAATTTGCTTTCTCCGTAATCACCTGCCCATCAAAAAGATTAATTATCCTGTGCGCATAAGCTGCATCGCGATCACTGTGTGTTACCATAATTATTGTGGTACCCTCCTGATTAAGTTCTGATAATAGGTTCATCACCTCAATACCATTTTTTGAATCCAGGTTTCCGGTAGGTTCGTCGGCAAGTATAAGGCCCGGATTGGCAATTACAGCTCTTGCAATAGCTACACGTTGTTGCTGACCTCCTGAAAGTTGCTGAGGAAAGTGTTTCGCTCTGTGTCCAATTTTCATGCGTTTCAGCATATCATCAACCATGGTTCGGCGCTCAGAGGATTTCATTTTCAGGTATATTAAAGGGAGTTCTACATTATCATAAACACTCAACTCATCGATTAGATTAAAGCTCTGAAATATAAACCCAATGTTCCCTTTACGAAATTGCGTACGGCCTTTTTCTTTCAAATGGGTAATATCGGTTCCGTTAAAAGCATATGTCCCTTCCGTGGGATTGTCTAGTAAGCCTACGATATTAAGTAAGGTTGATTTCCCACAACCAGAAGGACCCATTACCGCTACAAATTCACCTTTTTTTACATGAACGTCCACCTTGCTTAATGCAAGTGTTTCGACATCCTCGGTAGTAAAAACCTTTGTTAATTTTTCTGTTTTTATCATTATAACTTGTTTTATGTTTTATCAGCTTTCTCATTTCTAACTTCCAAGTTCAATGCCGTAAATCATAAGTAGCTTATTCTGCGATACATAAATGCATAATCAAAAATTATTTTTAATAATAAGTGTAAATATTTCTTACACATAGTGTTTAATTCGTTTACAAATATTTACTTTCGTTGATGCCTGTTCTTATTTTCATAATAAATAATCGCTTATTGCCCAATCTTATTTATTACTCATGAAAGGTAAAATACTCATACTCGACGATAGTAAAAGCGTTCTTACCGCACTGGAGATGCTCCTCCAAACTGAATTTGAATATGTTTACACTTTGCAAAATACAAGTTGTTTGATGTCTACAATCCAAAAGCATCACATTGATATCGTGTTGCTGGATATGAATTTTAAGGCTGGAATAAATACAGGTAACGAGGGCATTTATTGGCTGAATGAGATTCAAAAACACGATCCAACAATTAGTGTGGTAATGATTACAGCATATGGTGATGTTGCCCTTGCAGTTAAAGCCGTGAAAGAAGGGGCCTTCGATTTTATTTTAAAGCCCTGGGATAACAATAAATTGATTAGCACATTGCATGCTTCAATGGAGCTTAGAAAAAGTAAAATTGAAAATGTGGCACTGGCGAAAGCCACACATAATTTAAAACAAGAACTCAAACCAACGTCACCAATGATTATAGGGCAATCAGATCCTATGAAAAAAGTGATGGAGATGGTGAAAAAAGTTGCAGTTACTGATGCAAATATCTTTATTGCTGGCGAGAATGGAACCGGGAAGGAACTTATTGCCCGCGAAATTCACAGGTATTCCAAAAGGAAAAATGAAATAATGATTAGTGTGGACATGGGTGCTATAAGTGAATCATTATTTGAAAGCGAACTTTTTGGCCATACAAAAGGTTCATATACTGATGCAAAAGAAGAACGTGTCGGGAAATTTGAAACTGCTAACAAAGGCACCCTGTTTCTTGATGAAATTGGGAACCTCCCTTTGCCCCTTCAGGCTAAATTACTCACATCCTTACAAAACAGAACCATTGTAAAGTTAGGTAGCAATATCCCTGTTCCCATCGACATCAGGTTGATTTCAGCGACCAATAAAAATTTGAATTTTATGATTAGCGATGGCCTGTTTCGCAAAGATTTGCTTTATCGTATTAATACTATAACCATTGAGGTCCCTCCATTGAGGGAGCGTGGAACTGACATTCTGCTGCTTGCCGAATATTACCTTCACAAATACATTATAAAATACGATAAGTACGGACTAAAAATAAATCAGAAAGCACAAAAGAAACTCCTGAAATATAGTTGGCCCGGAAATGTAAGAGAGTTACAGCACTGTATTGAAAAGGCGGTAATATTAGCGGATACGCAAACTCTTAGCGAAGATAGTTTTACCTTAACTGGCGCAAGCTCAAATCAGAAAATTGACCTGGGGAATAAAACTATCGAAGAAATGGAAAATGAAATGATCCTCGCTTGCATCAAAAAAGAAAAAGGCAACCTGAGTGCTGTGGCCAAAAAGTTAGGAATTACGCGTCCTACGCTTTATAAGAAACTGAAGAAAATTGAAGATTTGTAATTAAGCGATTGAAGGATAAAAGATTTTATTGGTACTATTTTGAAACAGGAAATAATGATCTGTTGAGCATTTAAAAATTAATCCTATGTCATACAAACACTTTTATGGCGCAATAATATTACGATTAGCAATTATAATAATGCTGTCAGCGGCTGCAACGTATTTGTATTTTGACAAGCAGGCTTTCATTCTAAGCATTCTGTTTCTTTTATTGTTGGTCGGTGCCGTGATTAATATTATCCGATATTTTAATGGTTTAAACCATTGGATAGCTTCTTTTCTATTGGGTATCGAAAATGATGACACAACATTAAAACCCCCATCGAACACGGGAAACAAAGTCATCAATGAAGTATATACAGGAATTGAAAGGCTGAACGAACTTTTTAAAAAAACAAAAATAGATATTGGTACACAGGAACAATATTTTCGTTCTGTCATCGATCAATCGGCAACCGGATTGTTCTCGGTTAACGAGCAAGGAAGAGTGATTAACGTCAATCCTGCCGCCACAAAGCTGACTAAACTAAACAACTATCACCATGTAAATGCCTTGTTGGCGATTGATAAAGAATTGCCTGGGTTTATCTTTGAGTCTGCTGGGAATACAAATAGACAATCTGCGATTTTCGAAACCCCTGAGGGACATAAACTTTTATTTAAGCTCTCGGAAATAATAACCAATAACGAAAGTATCAAATTGGTGGCTGTAAGTGATATTACGAAAGAGCTGGATAATCGAGAGATAGATTCCTGGATAAAACTGGCCCGGACCCTGTCCCATGAGATCATGAACAACATTACTCCCATTACTACTTTATCAAAGGTAATTTCGGGTTATTTTATAAGCAACAACCAAACTATTAGCAGCGAGAAATTAAATTCTGCTACTATTGCAAATACTGTAAAAGGTCTTAGAGTGATCGAGGAGCGAGGCCTCGGATTGATAAACTTTGTTGAAAATTACAGGAAATTCACAAAACTCCCCGACCCCCTTTTTAAAAAAGTAAACCTGTCTTCCTTAATTGACAACAATTTGATGGCTGCCAGCGCTTATCCAGGGTTTAATACTATAAAAATCGAAAAGGTTATTCCGAAGGATGTTATGTTTTCTACCGATGAAAAACTTCTTTCTCAGGTAATATTAAACCTATTAAAAAATGCATTGGAAGTGCTGATAATAGAAAACACAAAAAATCCATACATCTGTATTAAGCTTTTGCAAACGGGCAATGCTGTTAAAATTGAAATTACCAATAATGGACCTCCTATCCTACCTGAAATAAAAGAACAAATTTTCATTCCTTTTTTTACTACCAAAGAAAACGGTTCAGGCATTGGATTGAGTTTGAGCAAACAAATAATCCTGCAAATGGGGGGTGATCTAATTTTGAACTCAGGCAAAGATAGCAAAACGACTTTCAGTGTTTTTCTTAATTCAGAGTTCTAATGTGATACTTCGACTTAATTTGGAGTATTACAATGAAAAAAATACAAGATAGTGAACGAAATTGGGTTAATACCTCGTGGGCTTGCCCCGAGGATAATCAATTTCAAAGATTTTTTTATTTAA
>JABMQZ010000145.1 GCA_013202965.1 Bacteroidota bacterium
AGCGAAGCCATAGGTTATGGAAAATCCATGATGATGTGGCAAATGCTTCGCAGAAAAATAGGTGACGAGAATTTCATTCATGGAGTGCAATTATTTTATGAAAGCAATAAATACAAAACTGCCTCTTATAGCGATATGCAAACGGCTATGGAAGAAGTTTCCGGAATTGATCTGACTTCTTTTTTCGACCAATGGGTAAATCGAACAGGCGCTCCGGAAATAGGGATAAAAGATATAAGAACCGATATGTTTGCCGGTAAATATCGTATTCATATAAGCCTGGAACAAAAGCAAGATGAGGAAGTGTTTGATATTGATATTCCAATAAATATTGCCACTGATAAGGGAATTGAAACTTTTGTCTTCAATATGGACAAAAAAGAACAGGATTATCAAATTTCCTTAGACAGTAAGCCTCTGAAATTGGCTGTCGATCCTCAATACGATGTTTTCAGAATATTAAATCCCAGCGAAGTTCCTCCGACTTTATCGAAAATATGGGGAAGCAAAAACAATTTGATCATCCTGCCGGGTAATGCAAGTAAAGAACAAAAAGAAATTTATAATACCTTCGCAACACAGTGGCAAGAGTCTGATAACGATAACTTTACAATTAAATACGATACGGATTTAGAAGAGCTTCCAAAAGATAAAACAGCCTGGATTATTGGTTTTGAGAATAATTTCGCTCAGAAAATCAATCAACAATTAATAAATTATAATTCAAATTTCACCCTTGATTCTGTGATATTTGAAAATAAAAAACTTGCCAAAAAAGGAAACGATTTTGTATTTACTTTATTCGATGAAAATGATATAAATAAGCAATGCATATTTATTTCTATTGATAATGAAAGTGCTATTGCAGGCCTGATAAGAAAATTACCGTATTACGGAAAATACAGTTATTTAGCCTTTAGCGGCAACGAGCCAACAAATATTGCAAAAGGGCAATGGCCGGTATTGAATTCCCCCCTGATAAAAACTTTTAGTGAAGATGCTCAGGAAATATCGCTTAGCGAGGCAAGGGAAGCATTGGCCATACTTAAGCCGGTTTTTTCTGAAAAAAGAATGATGTCGAGTATAAAATACCTGGCATCTGAAGAGCTTAAAGGAAGAGGACTGGGAACTCCTGAAATTGATCAGGCAGCCGGGTATATTGCCCAACAATTTGAGGAAGCCGGCTTAATAGCTCTTAATGGATCTTATTATCAAAAATTCACGCATACATTTGATGAAAAAGGAGAATTGGATCTTACAAATGTTATTGGCATCATTCCGGGTACTGATCCTGTTTTAAAGGAAGAAGTTGTTGTAATTTCAGCCCATTACGACCATCTGGGTTTTGGTTGGCCTGATGTTCGTAAAGGCAACACAGGAATGATCCATTATGGCGCCGACGATAATGCCAGTGGTGTGGCAATACTTATTGAGCTGGCTCATTCAATGGCAAAAACTGTAAAACCAAAAAGAACCATCGTATTTCTTGCCTGTACTGCCGAAGAAGCCGGATTAATTGGATCCCGGTATTTTGTAGCCCACAGCAAAGACTATTTTAAGGGAAACATTTTTGCCAATATAAATTTAGATACCGACGGCAGTTTATTCGATAAAAAGTTATTGGTATTAAATGCCAATTCGGCAAAAGAATGGAAGTTTATCTTTATGGGCACGGAATATACCACAGGTGTAAAATCTGAAGTTATCGATAAGGATCTGGATGCCAGCGACCAGTTTGCATTTATTGAAAAAGGGATACCTGCTGTTCAGCTGTTTACCGGGGCTACCGAGAATTATCATCGTCCTACCGATACATACGAAAAAATTGATGGTAAAGGCCTGGTAAAAGTTGCGATCGTGAGCAAAGAAGTTCTGGAATATCTTGCCAACAGGGAAGACCCCATGAATTTTACAGGAAAAGCTCCCGGCATTACCAAAGCCCCTGAAAAAAGCAAAGCCAACCGAAGGGTAAGTACAGGTTCAATACCTGACTTCGCTTATCAGGGTACAGGCGTAAAAATAGCAAGTGTAATGCCCGGTTCAGCAGGCGAAAAAGCCGGCTTACAAGCCGAAGATATCATCATAGAACTGGATGGGATAAAAACAGATGATTTAAGATCGTATTCTGATTTATTGAAAAAATATAAACCCAATGATGTGGTAAAGCTCAAGATTTTAAGAGAGAATAAAGAAAAAATTATTTCTTTGAAATTGGGTGAGAGGTAGAAGTGGCACCCTAAGGAAGAATTATTTTTTGCTTCGATTTTAAATGGGTGAAAGGCGGGGAAGCTTACAGAATCTGACTTACTCACCAACGCCCGTAAAAAGAAATTGTCATCCTGATCCCGCCTCGCTTCGCTCAGCGGGATCAGGATGACAATTTTTACTTGCTGGCTTGAATGACAAACAACAGAAACCTATTACAATCTTTGTTTGCAGAAAGAAGCGTTGGGAGGCAGGTAAGCATATAGTTAAGATTTTTCAGCAATTCGACACATTGTAATGGAGTATATTTCTCAAGCTCCAGGCTTCGCTTTCAGCCAGCATCACTGAATAATTTGTTATAAATTTGCACCCATGACTTTCTACCAAAGCATCTCCAAATATTACGACCACATCTTTCCCTTAAACAGGATGCAGCTTGATTTTATTAAAACTGCTACAGGACCAGCAGATGATCTGTCAGTTCTTGATATTGGCTGCGGAAGCGGGAGCCTCTGTATTGAACTGGCCGGCATTTTCAGCAAAGTAACAGGGATCGACCCGGATATAAGTATGTTGAACATAGCGAAGGATAAAGCCAGGGGCATATACAGCAATCTTCAATTTTATCCCTGCGGGATGCTTGAACTCCAACAGAAATTCAGCGCAGCTTCCTTTGATAGCCTGATATGTTTTGGCAACACACTGGTACACCTGGATTCGGACGACAACATCCTCAACTTCCTGCAGCAGGCAAAGCATGTTCTTCGTCCAGGTGGCAAACTGATGATACAGATCATTCATTATGACCGGATCATTGATCAAAATATTAAAGGATTGCCCGGCATTGAAAATGAGTTTGTGAAGTTTAGCAGGAAATATGCATACCACCCGGAAGAAAATTTACTGGATTTTGAAACCTTACTTTTCATAAAAGCAGATAAACGGGAGATCAGGAACATGATTCATTTGTATCCCATACGCCAGGCGAAACTGATACAGCTGATCAGGCAATCTGGATTCTCCGACATTAAGGTCTGGGGGAATTTTAAACGTGAAGCCCTGGTTTCGGATAGTATTCCGCTGGTTGTTGAGGGAGTTGGGTGAGGAGATGGGAGAGGGGGAGCCTTTGTGAGTAAGAGGTTTTATATAATTCATAAATAAAATTTAGTCTCATTGATTCAGCCACTTCTTAAAGATAAAGCCGACACTGGCGCCATAAGCCAAAAAGCCGCCAAGTGTATAAATATTCCAGAATAATTGATCTTTCGTTGCGATAGATTCATACATCAAAGGATGAGAAATTCCCCAAAGTGAAATAAGTAACCAGAGCAGAAAACCAAATAACAAACCTTTAAGAGTGCCTGCAAAATTCATATACTTTACTAATCTCGAGTATATTAAAGTAAATATGATACCAAAAAAACCACCAATAACTAATTTGGTCCAAAAGAAATAAAAGGCATTGATCTGATCAGGATCAAACTTACCTTCCGGTACCATTTGTGGGCCATAGACTATCCTTGATGCAATCGCACCGCTTAAAAATAATGCAATGCCCATAATAAGGCCTGAAATAAAACCCACCAGAAGAACTTTTTTTACGTTCATAATTTCACTCCTTTATAATTGATGCTTGTATATTGTATTCTCTGAATTTTATCCTTATTGAGTATTTCGGTTAAGGTCCACAGCTATGCCGCGTGTCTCTATTTGTTTCTCTAAAAATACAAAAATATCCCATGCGGTATAGCAAGTGTTATCAATGCGGAGGCCAAGCTTGTTTATATCTATTTTACTGTTCAACGCCTGTAAATAAAAATTGTCATTCTGATCCCGTTGAGCGAAGCGAAGCGGGAGAAGGACCCCCATCAAGTTGCAGCGACATCTGTTGATATTTCCTGTAAGCTGATTGCATAAATGCTGGTAAAATAATTCTACCAGCTAATTGTAAAAAGCCAACAAGTTCATGCTGCCGGCTTGGTGCAGGAAGAGGGCAAAGTTATTTGCTGGCTGGGTGCAGTAGCCAGGGGGTCCCTCGTCGCTTCGCTTCTCGGGATGACCGTCTTTTATCTGCTAAGCTTAATGATAAACACTAAAAACCGATTATAGCATTGTTTGCAGAAGAGGGATGAGGGAGGATGGATCAGGAGTGCCTAGTGCCGAGTGCCAAGTGCCGAGTGATGATTTAGAGTGAAGAGTTTATAGTGAAGAATTCGGCAATTCGCAATTTCTGATTTCTGGTATCTGATTTCTGATTTCTGGTATCTGATTTCACCCCCTCTTCTGGCCGATTAGAGCTCTATGCATTTTCTCCTTATAATGCCGGAACAGCAAATCATAGACCACCATCTCATGCATACGCGGGCTGCTCCTGAATATGCGGTTCATCGACATATGGATCAGGCTGGACAGGAAGTCTTTCAGGGGGACTTCCGCTTCCCCTCTTCTATAGTGATCCAGGATAGTATTGACATATTTTTGTCCGGATGATGTTCTTCTTCGGAGAATATCCTTTAAATAAATCTTGTGTTCGGCATCTTCTCCCTCAATCAAAAGGGTATTGATCCTTTCACGAAAGTTCCTGAATTTCTCCGACAACTGCCTGGCAAGCTGTTTATCTTTCCCGAATTCTTTCCCGAAACTGCGGTTCAGTTCAAGCAGCAGATCTTTCTTTTCTTCAAGAGAAATATTAAAGTCTTGAAGAAAAGAATCAATAGCAAGAATGGCAAACAACCATCTTTCATTTTCGTCCTTACTTTCCCGTTGCTCATTAATTAATTCCATAAAGGCAGAGGTATCGAGATAAAATAGCTGTTCGGCAAGATCCATCGTCATGCTGCCATATCTTTCAATTTCCCGTTGGTAGGTAGCTGTTTCGATTTTCCAGATGAGGCCTGATCCCAGCATGGCATTCATTTTATCCTTCAGCATGGGCATCACAAGGCCAATATGCCGCTCATCTGTCAGCCTGAGCCTGTAGCGTATATGAAAATCAGGATCAGCATAGCGAATAAAAAACCAGCGACCTGCTATCTTTTGATCGATCATGGCTTGAGAAACAGGGTGTAATATATCAAGCAGCAAGCTGTCGGCAGTCTTAACGCCTGTATATATTTTTAAATACAGCCATTCAGTTCCGGGTACAAATGTTCTTTGCTCAGGCCTCATGCTTATCCGCTGGAGTTTGATGAAAAAAGAATACAAATTCATTGGCCATAATGCCGTTTTCTCCTGATACAATACCTTCTTTGCTGTCGAAGAGGAATTCACGAAAACTTACTACTTTCCGGTTTTTGATCTCTCGCTTGAGTAGACGCAGGCAGCTGATATTTTCCATGTCCAGCCAGAGTTCGTTATCGGATTCTGTCAACGTAAGCTGTCGGGGCATGCTGTATTTTGCTCTTATTCCGGCAACTGCAGAAAGCAGCTCATCATCATTCCCTGCACGCTGGACCGGGGCCAGGATATCATCCTTCAGGTTCCAGCTGGCAGACTGAAGCACGATATTTTTGTAGCTTACCCTTGGCAGATAAAGCGTTTCGCTTTCAAGCGGGCCCCACGAAAACCCCAGGTTTGTCATGATATTTTGCGACTGCATATCGCATAAGAATGTATATATGGACAGTGCCCCAAAAGAAAAATTATGGGCATTTGACAAATGGGGCAGGATGTATTTATTCAAGCGCTTTGAACGGAGAACTACCATATTGTTTCGGATCGAAACCATGAGGTCTGATACAGGAATAGCAAAATCAGAATCGACTGAGGAACGTCCCAGGAAGGGAATCTCGTATTCCCTCAGCACAGGCCTCATCAGGACATTACCTGTACGTTGCTGGGGCAGGTGGACAATCTCAGCCAATATGTGGTCTCCTGCAATTTCCTTTTCGATATCTGCGATATTCCGGATCGTTTGATGTAGTCCTTCATCAATATAGCAGAATCTGCCGGCCAGGTTGGCCGCACTGCTCCCTCCTGCCGACTCGATCTGTATGATGTCTCTGGCTGTATTTTTCTTCCATTTCCCGGGAATCTTCACCAGGGCTGAAAAGCTGGCCGGAAACTTCAACTCAGAATCAGGCAGACTTTCAATGTCTTTAGGTCCGATTTCTATTTCATCCGTTCCAGATATCAGTGTCTCCTGCAGCTTTCTGTACAGCATTTGATCCACTGCATGCCATCGCATATCTGTTGTATGGCCTTTTGTTCCGGGAATTCTGAGCCCATCCAATAAAGGCGATGCATTCGCATGTTGATCATCCGGCAGGTACGCCAGGCCTGCCTCCGGATCCAGGGCCAGGAGCAGCGGAACTTCCTGCATATCGTAACGCCGGATAAAGGCCTCTTTGAATTTTTCCAAAAATGGGTTTTTGTGAGGGCGTGAGAGCTTCATCAAAACAGGCAGCACGGACTGAAGGTCTTTTCTGATTTGATCCTTCAGTATGCAGCTTTCCGGATTCAGCTGAAGATCAGCCTGAAGCAGCCACTCATCCTTGTACGGGATCCCTGATGCAGCAGCAGATTCCCTTATAGATTTGAACACTTCAATTCTATGTGCATTCCCATTAATTTTGAGATCCTGCAATTGATCCCAAAGGAGCTTCAGATGTGTGAGCAGTTTATGCCCGGCCGGCGACCCATTCAGGCGGTTTAACAATGCCTCATGAAAGCCATTTCCCGTCACGACCGGCTCCAGATCCGACACCAGAACCTGGTTGTCGATGAGGGTGTGAATGTAAGTACGGGCTTCCTCCTCATCTATTTCCTCAGAAAGCAGCGATCTTGTAAGCTCAGCAATTCCGGCTCCTGCCGACGCCATTTCAAGGATCATTTTCAGGGAAGAACTGCCCGCTGTGCTTTGCAATTTATATTTTCGGATGCCATCCTCATCACTCGTATACTCAATATACCTGAAGTCATCGCCAATTTCCCCTAAACTGGTATTGGGAGAGTATTCAAGTTTTTCCCTGACATCCGCATCACTACCCAGATGAGCTGCCAGGGTACACAGGTATTGCATATCAGGGCGAACATGTAATTGATGCTTACCCGGTGGTGAAATCCTGATGTCTGTCCGGTCTCCGAAGCATCCGCTGCTGATACCGGCAAAAAGCCCGAAGGGCGTACTCCTGCATGCCATCCTGATTAAGTATTTCAGTAATGTATGCCTGAGCCTGGCAGGATCTTTAATCTTTTCATCAGCATGATTCAGCCATTGTTCACTTAAATTAAAAAGCACCGGTGACGCAAGATAAAGCGACTCAGAGATGACAGGAATATCATAATAATTTCTGAGCACTAAATCAAGGTCCCCGGTACTGCTAATCTCTTCAAGAACTTTTAATGACAACAGCGGTGCCCTGAGCAAAAAAGTATCAGCGATCCGGTATTGAGGACGATCCATATTTTGATTTATTATTATTAGGGCAATAATAAACATTCATCCCAGCCAGCTGTCTTCATTGAAACAAATGATAAGAGCACGAGCCCGATACCTGCCACACCTTCCAGCAGGTCTGCACTTTTTCTCCAGCCACCATATTCCTCGCTATACCATGCTTTATAGCCTGCCAGGCCATCTTTATGGAAAGCCATATTCAGGCAAACATCCAGCCAGTGTATGGCTGCACTCTTAAAGACTTCCATGCCGCTTACATGATATAAATTATTATAAATAAGCGCAATTCCGGAAGCCCCGTGGCAAATTCCGGCATCCACCACATGGTTATCTCCGGGGTCTTTTCTAAATGTTGTTGCACTTAAAATATTCAAGCCCTTTGAATAAATTTTCTCATCGGCCAGTGCCTTCCCGGCCGTAAGAAATGCCAGTCCGATGCCCAGATCACCATAGCACCAGGCCAGGCGACTGTTACTTACCTCCTCCGTGCTTTCCAGTGCCCAGGACGGGAAAAACGAAATATACTGATTCCGGTCAAGCTCTTGCCGTTCCAGGTATTTCAGGCTGCCCCGGATCATGTGCCGGCATTTTCCGGATGCAATTCCGGCAGTAAGGATTTTGGATAGCATGATAATAATTGAGGATATCCCATGTGAGAGACTTATATTATACCCCTTTCTCCCCGTTTCAGAATCCAGTACAGAGATCCACTTTATGCTCCCATCAGTGTCAATTTCAGCATGTTTTTCCAGTTCATGCAGCATGTTTTTCAAATATGAAGGATCAGGAATTAATCCTTCAGTTCGTAAAAAATACAATGCAATTCCCATCGCTCCATGCAAATAATCATAATGTCCTTCTCTCATATTTGACATCATGGCCTTATAAAGAATTGGATCAAGCGTATCATAGATATTGCCCTTTTCTGCTTTCAAAAACTTATGTTCCACCAGGTGGCCGCACATCCATGCAGTGCCTGCAAGTCCATTGGAAAACGTATATGCCGAGGAATCCCTGACAGCGTGGTTGAGCGCACGCTCAAGCATATCCGCTGCCAGGTCTTCAAATGAAAGCTTTCCTGTCCAGTCAGCATAATAAGCACAAAAGCAAGCCAGGCCCGCTTTGCCGCCCATCAGGCCAGCGTCATCGGGAATATGATCCAAGACTACTTGCGCAATCTCATGGATCTTATTTTCCGTCTGCCGTATATAATTGTCCGGAAGAAAAACCTCCCACTCCATATCTATTAATACCCAAAACGTGAAAATGTCCCCCTTTTTTTTTAACTATTTTTTATTGCTGGAGGTTTTTCAGGTCTCAGTCCTTAAGCTATTGGCATAAAAACAGTATTTTTGTATGAAATCTGAAAGGATGAAATGAGCATGAAAACAAAAGAAGAAATTGTAAAAAACTGGCTACCGCGCTATACGGGCGAAAAGCTTGAAAACTTCGGGAAGTATATCCTGCTAACCAATTTTCACAAATATGTAGAGTTATTTGCCGCATGGAACAAGGTAAAGATCATGGGGGAAAACAGGCCCATGCCCTGTGCCACAGCCAACGATATCACCATTATTAACTTTGGGATAGGAAGCGCCAATGCCGCCACCATCATGGACCTGCTTAGTGCCACTAAGCCGAAGGCCGTGCTTTTCCTTGGAAAATGCGGTGGGCTGAAAAGGAAAAATGAAGTAGGGGACCTGATCATACCGATCGCCGCAATCAGGGGTGAAGGTACTTCGGATGATTATATGCATAAATCAGTTCCGGCACTGCCCGCCTTTAATCTTCAAAAAGCCGTTTCCACTACAATCAGGGATTTCAAAAGAGATTACTGGACAGGAACCGTTTATACTACCAATCGCAGGGTTTGGGAGTATGATGAATATTTCAAGGAGCATCTGAGAAAGACCCGCAGCATGGCCATCGACATGGAAACAGCGACGATATTCATTGTTGGATTCCAGAATGAGATCCCGTCAGGGGCATTGCTGCTGGTCTCGGATCAGCCCATGATCTCCAGTGGTGTCAAAACCGAAGAAAGCGATGGCAAGGTTACGGAGGAATTTGCTGAAGACCATCTCAAAATAGGCATTCATTCCCTGAAAATGCTTATTAATAAAGGCTTAACAGTAAAACACCTTTATTTTGATTACGAAGAAGAGATGGATGGGATATGAAATTTGAAGACATCCTTAGCGATCTGAAAAACAAGATATACAAGCCCGTATATTTTCTCCACGGTGAAGAAGAATATTACATCGATGTGCTCTGCGATTATATGGCAGAGCATGTACTTGATGAGGCAGAGAAGGGATTTAATCAAAGCATTATATACGGCAAGGACACAGATGTTGGCGGTATCATCGATACGGCCAGACGATTTCCTATGATGTCCAATTATCAGCTTGTCATTGTGAAAGAAGCCCAGACGATCAGGGAGATTGCTGAGCTTATAAAATACACGGACAATCCTGTCACCTCCACCATCCTGGTGATCTGTTACAAGCACAAAGCTTTCGATGCCAGGAAAGCCCTGGTCAAAAGCATTGCTAAAAAAGGTGTCGTTTTCAGGTCTGACCGCCTTTATGATAATCAGATTCCTTCCTGGATAAATACCCAGCTTAAGCTGGAGGGGTATTCCATTACTCCTGATGCGGCCAGGCTGCTCACCGGACATCTTGGGACTAATCTCTCTAAAATCAAAAATGAGTTGGGCAAGCTGATGATCAACATCAAAACCGGTGATGTGATCGATGAAAATATCATTGAAGAAAATATTGGCATCAGCAAGGATTTCAATATTTTTGAACTGCAGAAAGCCATGGGCAATAACGATGCTTATAAGGTAAGCCTGATCTGCCGGCATTTTGCCGCCAATCCAAAAGTCTATCCCTTTGTGCTGACCATTACACTTTTATACCAGTTCTTTGCCAAACTCCTTATCTTCCATTCACTGAAGGATAAATCCAAAGACAATGTTGTCGGGTCTGAATTATCGGTCAATCCCTTTTTTGCCAGGGATTACAGGGCTGCTGCAAGAAAATTTAACAAAAGCATGACGCACAGGGCCATCAGCCTCCTGCGTGAATATGACTTGAAATCCAAAGGCCTCAACAATGCATCCGCAACTGACGGAGAACTGCTTCGGGAGATGATTTTCCGGATGATGCATTAGTAGATAAAATTCAAAAAACAAAATACAAAATACAAAGGCCAAAATACGAAGGCCAAAGCATTTTCGTCGAGCAAAGTATTGAATGAATTGGAGGATTTTTTACTAATGTAAAATATCGTTGCACCCCTTAACATAAAAGCATATTTCAGTAGGATTTACTTTTGCTTTTCGCACCATTTACGGGCATTCACGAATGCTTCTATCCAGGGTGATACGAGATCATCTTGTCTGTCTTCAGGATAATATGCCCATTGCCAGGGAAAAATAGCTCTTTCGAGATGCGGCATCATGGCAAGATGGCGGCCATCATTGGAACAAATGGCTGCTGCATTGAAGTCGGAGCCATTCGGGTTTCCGGGATAGCTTTCATAGGTATATTTCGCAGGGATAATATATTTATCACGATAATACGGGAAACAGAACCTTCCTTCGCCATGTGCAACCCATATTCCCAGTCTTGAGCCCGACAAGCTTCCAAGCATTACAGAATCATTCTCCTCGATATTTACATTCAGGAAAGCCGATTCAAATTTCCCTGATTTATTGTGTTTCATCCCGGGTTGTTCCGGATGCTCCGGGTATACAAGACCCAACTCCACCATAAGCTGGCAACCATTGCAGATTCCCAGGCTGAGGGTATCATTCCTAGAATAATACATATCAAGTGTTTCCTTGGCTTTTGGATTGAACAGGAAAGCTCCTGCCCAGCCTTTTGCAGATCCCATCACGTCGGAATTGGAAAACCCACCCACAAATACAATGAAATTGATATCCTCCAATGTTTCTTCACCGGAAATCAGGTCCGTCATATGGACATCCTTCACATCAAAGCCTGCAAGGTGCATGGAATACGCCATTTCCCGATCGCCATTTACTCCCTTTTCCCTGATAATGGCCGCCTTAATGCCTGTTTTCTTTGTCCGCCCGGGCTCTATGCCATAGCGGGTAAAAGTTCCTTCGAATGCCTTGCAAAAATTAAAACGAAGGTCCTGCATAACATAATTTTCAAAACGCCTTTTTGCAAGTGATGGTTCTGTTTGCAATCGATCAAAGAGGTATGATGTTTTATACCATTGTTCCCTGTAATAATTTATATCAAATGAATATTCAACTTCTTCATGCCGGATATTCACTTTCAGGTCCTTGATTGTTTTTCCTAAAAGATGATATTCAATGCCATTGTCCTTCAGTATTTTTTCTATTTTCTCTTTTTCCCTGACCTGTATCAGCAGCCCGGGATTCTCGCTAAAAAATAATTTAACAGCATCCTTTTCTCCGATGCTGCCAAGGTTCAATTCCATACCCATATCGTTTACGGGAAATGTCATTTCAAGCAATGCAGTAAGCATTCCTCCGGCTGAAATATCATGTCCGGCAAGGATCAGTCCTTCATTGACACATTGCTGCAAAGTGTTGAAGGCCCTGACAAAATAGCCGGGATCTTTTACCGTAGGAGTATTTGTTCCCAGCTCATTAAGAAGCTGGGCAAAGCTACTGCCACCCAGGCAAAACTTGTCCTTTGAAAAATCAATATAAATAATGGAGGCATCGTAATGCAATGCGAGGAAGGGGCTTACTGTTTTTGTCAGATCACTGCATTCTCCCATGGCCGAGATGATCACTGTTCCCGGAGCCAAGACTTTTTTGCCATCGGGATATTTTTGTGTCATTGAGAGAGAATCTTTCCCTGTCGGGATGTTAATGCCGAGGCTGATGGCAAAGTCGCTTACTGCTTTTACAGCATTGTACAGCCGGGCATCCTCACCTTTATTTTTAGCAGGCCACATCCAGTTTGCACTCAAGGAAATGCCCTTCATCCCATCCTGTATCGGTGCCCAGATGATATTGGTCAATGATTCTGCAATTGCCAATACAGAGCCATTTTCGGCAGAAACCAGGCCGGCGACCGGAGCATGGCCAATGGCGGTGGCAATGCCTTTTTCACCACGGTAATCGAGGGCGGCAACTGCAACATCATTCAGCGGCAGCTGGATGGGGCCCGTGCATTGCTGTTTGGCAACCCTGCCCGTAACTGAACGGTCAACTTTATTGGTCAGCCAGTCTTTGCAAGCCACGGCCTCGATCTGAAGCAGGTCGGCCAGGTAGTTTTCAATATTTTTTACATCATATTCCGGTTCCTTGAAAACATAATTTGATGTACTGTCAGACATTGTTGTTTTTGGTGGTTTGCCAAACAGATATTCCAGTTTAAGGTCAACGGGATTGTTGTCTTTTTCCTCAAACACAAAGTTCATATCACCCGTAACTTCCCCAACCCTGTACATAGGAGCCCTTTCTCTTTCGGCGATATCTTCAAGGAGGTCAGCATCTTTTCTCTTTATGATCAATCCCATGCGCTCCTGTGATTCATTGCCAATGATCTCTTTGGCGGAAAGGGTAGGATCCCCGATGGGCAATTTGTTCAGCTGGATCTTTCCACCGGCTTCTTCAACCAGCTCCGATAATGAATTCAGATGCCCTCCGGCACCATGGTCATGGATAGAAACAATAGGATTCTTCACACTTTCCGACATCGCGCGTATGGCATTCGCTACCCTTTTCTGCATTTCAGGGTTGGCGCGCTGAACAGCATTCAGCTCAATGGCATTCCCAAATTGTCCGGTATCAACAGAGGAAACTGCACCGCCACCCATGCCGATACGGTAGTTATCACCCCCAAGAACAACGATGATATCTCCGGCTTCCGGGATGTCTTTTTCACTGTCTTCCAATTTTCCAAAACCAACACCCCCGGCGAGCATGATCACTTTATCATAGCCATAGTTATTATCCTGGCTTTCATGTTCAAAGGTGAGCAGGCTTCCACATATCAGTGGTTGGCCGAATTTATTTCCGAAGTCACTGGCTCCGTTTGACGCCTTGATAAGGATCTCGGCTGGTGTCTGGTATAACCAGGGCCGTGATTTAGTGAATGATTCCCATTTACGCTTATCTTCCAGGCGTGGATAAGCAGTCATATAGACCGCTGTTCCCACAAGGGGGATGCTGGCTTTTCCACCGGCCAGCCGGTCACGGATCTCTCCACCGGTACCTGTAGAAGCACCGTTAAACGGCTCTACCGTGGTAGGGAAATTATGCGTTTCGGCCTTTAACGACAGTACCGTTTCAATGTTCCTGGTTTCAAAATAATCAGCCTTATCCTGTGTTTCCGGGGCAAATTGTTCTACAAGAGGGCCAAGAACAAAAGCCACATTGTCTTTATAGGCAGAGACCAGTTTGTTGGGATTTACCTTTGAAGTTTTCTTGATCAGGGCAAATAGTGAATCTCTTTTTTCTTTACCATCAATAATGAAAGTACCATTAAATATTTTATGCCGGCAGTGTTCTGAGTTGACCTGTGCAAAACCATATACCTCACTGTCGGTGAGTTTTCTTCCGATCTTGCCGCTTATTTCATTCAGATATCCGATCTCTTCCTCACTCAGTGCAAGTCCCTCGCTATCGTTGTATGCCTTGATATCATGAAGAAATGTCACCGGCTCAGGCCTCCTGTCTACGGTAAACAACTCCTGGTCGAGATTGTTGTAAGGTGCCTGTAGCATGGGGTCGAAAGCCTCTTCCGGATCATCAGTTTCAACAAAGTGTTCAATTCTTTCAATTCCGCTCATTCCCATATTCCGGGTAATCTCAACAGCATTTGTACTCCAGGGGGTGATCATCTCCTTGCGGGGGCCGATAAATGTACCGCTAAGCTCTTCTCCCGGTACAGGCTCACACTCACCGAACAACCAGTATAGTTTTTCACGGTCGCTGGGCGAAAGAGGTTCCCTCACTTGCAGTGCGTAAAACGATTTAGGTGATATTTGGTAAAAAAGAATCATAATAAGCCTGATTTACAATGTTTTACACAAAAGATACTTCTGAAGCAAAGTTATACATAATATGTTATCGGAATATGTAGTCAGCTGTAGTTTTTCATAGAATTATTAACAAGATACCGGGTGAGGGGTGCCGGATACCGGGTACCGGATAGGGTTCGGGGGACAGGGTGCAGGGGATGGGGGGGACAATGATGATTGCCAATTTTCGATTTAACCAGGAATTAAAAAAGGAAACTAAATCAGTTTGACACCAATGCCTTTTTGAAAAACCTTTGATCTCCAGATAGAATTTCAATGAAATATAGTCCTGCAGGGACACGGTGACCTTTTTGATCCTTACGATCCCAATTCAAATGTAGTTTAGAATCTTCATAAAATGAACGAATAATCATGCCTGAAAAATTATATATATTTACAGTTATATCTTCGTTAATGGACACGGGAAGATGGATATTCAATTGTTCCGAAAAAGGGTTTGGATAAATGCTGATATCGCATTCCATATCGGGCTGATTGTTCTCATCAATATCAACTTGCATATCCAGTTTCGAGGCCATTAGTTGCCAATGTCCATTAATGTATCTTTCCCAGATATCATAAATATGATAGGTCCCGAAGTAATAACCGCCTATGTCGATATAAGGTTTAGTGTCAACTGTCTCACTATTAGAAATATTATAGCAATTCTGATAGGCCAGCCAGTCACTGTTAGCAAATATTTCACGAGCCCCGTTTTCACTTTTGCTATATGTTAAATGGGAGACCGAGAGATAGCCATCATTCAATATAGGAATATCAATAAACAGCGCTTTTGGATATAATGGTTCATCACTGCTTATTTCCATATCTACAATTACAAGGTCATACAGGTCGGTGCCAAAAATCGTCCATTCTGAAGCATTAAAGTTTTCCCAAACCAATGTATTCATTGAAAAGGGCTGGTTGTCAGAACCAGTAAAACCAATAGAAGTATTATGTCCCCTATTATAAAGAGTATCAGGCTCGCCCCACACATAATTGATATCCCTGAGAGCATAATAGATCCTGGAGCTATCATTGATAGTCTTCTCATAAACAATTATATTTTCGCCAAGGCAGGGATTCTGGCAGTTTATTGAATCAATGGTAAGTGGTTCTGCAAAATTGCTACCACCCAAATATTCTGATACTTTAATTTTGCCAGCGTTCTGCCAGGCGATATTACTAAATCCCATTACATCCAAATTAATTTCATCACCATCACTCCCGAAAATCAATTCCGGTGTTGTAAAATTTGCATCCTCGGAGTATTTGCTTAAGAATATATCATAGTTACCATTAAGGTTGGATTCAAAGAATACATAAAGCAAAGTATCAGGCGGATAAGGAGAGCCAAAAAATGTGAAAAAATGTGGATTCCTGAAATGAACTCCTTCCTGATAAAACACTTCCTCAGCTGGGGTCATGTAAGTCAAATTACGCATCCAGATTGCCGTTGTTGAATCATTGATAAGCCTTTCCCAAAAAACCAGCCCCCCTGAACTGTAAAGTCCTTCATCATAAAAAGCAATCCTTGGATTATGATTATCAGTCAGGGAATCTGTCAGCGTGAAGGGCATTGACCAAACTTCTGACTGACAAAAAGCATTTGATGGGTTAAGTATTAATATGTTAATGACTGCTGCCAAGCATATCAACTTGAATAGGCGAGCTCTCATTTTTCAGGGATTTGTGGGTTCAAACAATTCTCTTTACACAATATAATGTTTTAATTACTTTTTTTAAGTAGGTGATGGGAGTTGGGTAGGGTTCCCAATTCACCCAATTCAACCAATTCACCCAATTCAACCAATTCAACCAGTTCACCAATTAAACATCCCTATTTGAAACACCGAACTTTTCGTCTTTTTCCACATTCCCGTATGGTTCCACGTGTACGATGACATCGTAGACATTTTCAATGCCATTTTTGATTCTCATTTCAACTTCACGGGAGATGTCATGTGCCTCAACTACCGTTTTGGATCCGTCCACTTCTATGTCGATATCGACAATAAATTTGCTACCTGTTTTTCGTATCCTGGCTCTGTGCGGATTATAAACCCCTTTGATGCTTGTGATCAGTTTAAAAACTTTTTTATACATCTCCTGATCACCCATGCCATCCATCAGGTCACGGTTTGTCTGGAAGAATATTCTAACACCTGTATACATAATCCATACAGAAACTGCCAGAGCAGTAATAATATCGATTACAGCCAATTCAAATATGAAAGTAAATACCAGGCCAATCAGCACAGCCACAGAAATCAGGACATCACTTTGCATATTGCGTGCATTGGCAATGAGCATATCAGAACCTGTTTTCTTCCCAATCCTGAACTGGTACAGGGCAAGGAAGGCTTTTCCAAAAATTGAGGCAAGGATCACCCATATTGCGAACATGGATGGCACCTCAGTATTGCCTCCTTCGATAAGCCTTGTAACGGTAGATATGGCCAGTTGTGCCCCGGCGAAGAAGATCACGAAAGATACAGCCTTGGAAGCAATGGTATCAGCACGTTCATACCCATAAGGATACCTGATATCAGGCGGACGGCTCATAATATGCCCTGTGATGAGGACGATCACTGAGGTCAGGATGTCACTGGCTGAATCAACGCCATCTGCCACCACAGCCATACTTCCGGAGATCAAGCCAACGGTGATCTTCAGCACCGATAATATTGCATTACCTGCTATGCTAACCCATGAAGCCCTGATGATCTGCTTGTGACGTAATTCCATATGGTGACTTTATCATAGCAAAGATAGGAGAATTTGAGAATAAGGAATAGGGAATGAGAAATTTGCATTTTCCCCAAATATGTACTACATTTACATCCCTTCAAATCTTAACCAAAAAACAAATACTATGAAATGTCCATTATGCGAGCATGAGGGATTGGATGCAAGTGTTAAAAACTGCCCATCCTGCAATGCTGACCTTACAGCCTATCATGCCCTTGATTCAATAAAGGCATCAGCAAAAAAACAAAAAACAACAACACTGGTTTTTATTATCTTGTTCATATTGGCCTTGCTGGCCTGTATTGCAATATTTTTCGCAGTAAACAGTGGTGTTATTGCTCCTGCGGAAGATCAGGAATTACTCCAAAGCGAAGCTACAGTTCTGGCCTTGCAAGCTGAAAACCAGCAACTCAAATCAAAAATTGCTGAATTGCAGACTGAAAATACAAACTTGCTGGCCAGAGAGAAAGAGGTGATAGAAGTAGAGGAATTCAGGCATATCATCATAGAAGGTGAGACCCTGTATGGCATTGCACAGAAGTATCTCGGCAATGGAGACTTGTATCCCAAAATTGCTTCTGACAATGGGATCAAGGATGTTAACCTCATCCAAACAGGCCACGAATTAATTATTTACATTAAAACCATTTAATACCAACTGAAATGGCAATCACGAAAGAATTTGAAATCGTAACAGAAAAAATCACAGCATATTTATCCAGGATCAATCAACTTGAATCAGACCTGAGCAATTCAAAAAAAGAAACGGCACAGCTAAAAAAAGAATTGATCGATGCACGCAAGGAAATAGAGGTTCTCCTGAAGGAGAAAAAAGATTTGTTGATCCTGAAAGCAGAACATGAGGAAGCCCTTAAAAATTTTAAAGTCCTGGGTGAGAAAGATAAAAAAGAATTGGATAAAAGGAGCCGGGAAATCGAGAAATTGACTGAGGAAAACAAAAACTTGAAAGAAGAAACAGAAGGATTGAAGAAGGATATTGAAGAGCTGAAAAATCAGGATGGTTAAATCAGTGAGACTTTAATTTTGTGCTTGGATCATCATGTCTTCCGCATTGGGATACCCATAAAGAAAAATCTCAATCTTTAATTTACACTTATCAAGCACCAAAGGTGCGTAAATCATTAGCCCCTTTGGGGGTAACATTTTAAACCAAATTTACGATAATAATAGCGAGGCATCACAAAGCCAAAAACCATAATTACTATCGGAATCGGCTTTAGGATTTAATATTAGCAGCTTAAGAAAGAAAAAAACAATAGGAAACTATAACGGAATAGCAGGCTTCCTCAATACATTCTTCGCAAACCTTGCAATCATCCATCCCAGAAATGAACCTGCCAGTGCTCCGGCCAGTACGTCAGCCGGATAATGTACTCCCAGGTAAATTCTGCTATAGGATATCAGCGTTGCCCAGATCAGGATCGGGATGATCAGCAGGATATTCCTGTTGCCAAGCATGGAAAGAACAAAAACAGCCACTGCCCATATATTGGAGGCGTGTGAGGAATAAAAACCGAAAGAACCTCCGCATTTTCCGTCAACAAGGTGTATCACACCCATGAGTTCAGCTTCATGACAGGGCCGGAGTCTTTGAAAAATATCCTTGAACAAATGGACAGAGATCTGGTCGCTGAGAAATACAAGCAAAGCTGCAAAAATCATGATAATCCAGATCCTCTCCCTGAACTTTTTCCATAAAAGAAAAAGAAAAATCAGATATACCGGGATCCATATGATCTTATCGCTCGCCCAATGCATGACAAAATCCCAGAAGCTGTTATGCGATCCGTTCAGGCAGAGGAAGAGTTCGGCATCCCACTGACTCAATGTATTTAGGATCTTACTCATTCAGTTTGGCCCAGATCAGGTCTTTTAATTCCGTGAGTCCCAGTTGTGCAACAGAACTGATAAACACATAAGGAACATCCGGCAATTCCTTTTCCATCTCTTCTTGTAGTTCATCATCGATCATATCGGATTTTGTCACAGCAAGTATCCTCTGCTTATCAAGCAGTTCCGGATTATATTGCTGCAACTCCCTGAGCAGTATCCGGTATTCATCGGCAATGTCGTTGGCATCGCAGGGCACCATAAACAGCAGCAATGAATTTCTTTCTATGTGGCGAAGAAATCGCAGTCCCAGGCCTTTTCCCTCATGTGCACCTTCTATGATCCCGGGTATATCTGCCATCACGAAAGATTTATGATCACGATAAGAGACAATTCCGAGATTAGGCCTGAGCGTGGTGAAGGGATAATCGGCAATTTCCGGTTTTGCGGCAGAAACCACCGACAATAGTGTTGACTTCCCGGCATTGGGAAAACCTACCAGTCCGACATCGGCAAGCAACTTCAGTTCCAATGTGATCCAGGCCTCCTGTCCGGGTTCTCCGGGTTGTGCATAACGTGGGGTCTGGTTTGTGGGCGATTTAAAATGGTCATTGCCGAGTCCCCCCCGCCCACCTTTTATCAGTGTATGTTTCTCACCATCTTCTATAATCTCACATATATATTCTTCTGATTCGGAGAACCTGGCAACTGTTCCCAGGGGCACCTCAATGATCTCATCTTTCCCGCTGGCCCCGGTGCTTGTCTGCCTGCCACCGGACTCACCGTGTTCAGCCCTTATATGTTTTGTGAACTTAAGGTGCAACAATGTCCAGAGCTGTGCATTGCCTTGAAGGATAATATGCCCGCCACGTCCACCATCACCTCCGTCGGGACCGCCCTTGGCTACATACTTTTCCCTCCTGAGATGCGTCGATCCCGGCCCGCCCTTACCTGAGCGGCAGTTGATTTTCACATAATCCACAAAATTAGAACTACCCATACTTTTTAGTCAATAATCTTATAAATATCAGGATAATTGCGCCCATGGCCATCATAATCCAGCCCGTAGCCTACGATGAAATCGTTTGGAATGACAATGCCTACATAATCGATGGCATAGTTCTTTTTAAATGCTTCCGGCTTAAATAAGAGCGTAGCGATCCTGACATCGGAGGCTCCAAGTTTTCTTAGCTTCTCAAGAGTGTAAGCCATAGTGATCCCTGTATCGATGATATCCTCAACTATGACCACGGTTCTTCCGGAAAGCATCTGATCGAGGCCTATCAGTTCCCTGACCGTATTGGTTGTTTGGGTTCCCACATAGGAGGAAAGCTTTACAAAGGAGATCTCACAATCAACAGTAACTTTCTTGAGCAGATCGGAAGCAAAGATGAAGGCTCCGTTCAGCACACATAAAAATAAGGGATCCCGGCCTTCCATATCCTTATTGATCATTTCTGCAATGATTTCAACTCCTTTGTCGATGTCTTCGGCACTGAGAAACAGTGAAAACTCTTTGTCCCGGACTGTAATATTGTTCATCTGTCGGTATATTTTTATTTCTTAAGCAATGGTATAATAATAAATGTACCATCATACAAATATAATGGATAAGCGCAAATAATTGGTTATTTTTGCAGGGCAAATCATCAGGAAATAAAAACGATAACATATGAAAGCCGTAGTCAGTATCATTATGGGCAGCACCTCCGATCTTCCGGTCATGGAAAAAGCAGCTGCCTTTCTCAATGAAATGGAAATCCCTTTCGAGATGAATGCCCTGTCAGCCCATCGTACGCCGGAAAAAGTTGAAGCATTTGCGAAAAACGCTGTTTCCAGGGGAATAAGAGTGATCATTGCCGGTGCCGGCATGGCCGCTCATCTTCCTGGTGTAATCGCCGCCATGACCCCCATTCCTGTGATTGGAGTTCCTATAAAAGCCAGTCTGGATGGGATGGATGCCCTGCTATCCATCGTTCAGATGCCTCCGGGGATACCGGTAGCCACTGTGGGCATTAATGGCGCATTGAACGCGGGAATCCTTTCCGCCCAGATCCTTGCTTCCGGGGATGATGAGCTCATGAAAAAAACCATCTCTTACAAAGAAAACCTCAAGGAAAAGATCGTGAAGGCGAATGAAGATTTGAAAGCCGTTCAGTATAAGTTTAAGACGAACTAATTGATATCCGATATTCGAGATTCGAACCTTAACCTCAAAGAACACGAAGAGGTAGTCTTTGCGACCTTTGTGAAACCCTTTGTGTTCTTTGCGGTAAAAACAATTCTGATTTCTTATTTCTGATCTCTGATTTCTGATTTCATGCGAATCAAGGTAATCCCATCTCTCAAAGGAAGTACAAAACTATCGAGTTCACGATCATTTATGACCATTTTGTTGAATTTCTGGATACCCTGTGTTTCACGATCACCGGACTGCGCTTTGCGTAAAACTTTTCCACTCCAAAGCGTATTGTCGGCCATGATAAGCCCGCGAGGGTTTAATTTATCCAGGGCAAGCTCCAGGTAGTCAGGATAGTGTTCCTTATCCGCATCAATATAGATAAGATCGAAAGTTTCCTCCATTGTCGGAATAATATCCAGGGCATTCCCTGAATATTGCACGATGACCTCCTGCAAGCCGGCTTCTATGAAATAACGTCCGGCAATTTCCTCCACTTCAGGATTCATGTCGATGGTATGCAGCCGGCCTCCTTCTGCCAATCCTTCTGCGAGACAGATGGCCGAGTATCCGGTATAGGTCCCTATTTCAAGTATGCTGACCGGCATCAGCAGCTTGCTGATAAAAGACAGGAACCTCCCCTGCAGGTGGCCACATAGCATATTCGGGTAAGGGACGGTGAGGTTTGTTTCCCTGTCGAGCTTGTGGAGTAGTTCGGGCTCCTGCGGACAGTGATCTTCAAGATAAGCGATGAGTTCTTCGTTCAGGAAATTCATATTGATTTATAGATTATAGAACTGAGCAATGCAGGGTCAAAAATTTCATTGGCAACCTCAAGCAGTTCTGAGGAGGTGATCCTTTCAATCTTCTCATTGATATTTTTCACGCTAAGTAAGCGATGATCGTGCATACAACTCCTGCCGCCACTCAACATTACGTTTATATTGGAATCGAAGGCTATGGCAATCTGTCCTTTATATTGTTTTTTTGCCTGCGACAGCTGCAGGCTTCCCAGTTTTTCCGTTCGCATCTTCTTCATTTCCTTCATCACCAATGCGGTGGCTTTTTCTGATGTGCCATTATCTGTGCCAAGATAGATCCCCCATACACCGGTATCGGAATAAGGGTAGTAAAATGACTCGACACTATATGCATAGCCATGTTTCTCCCTGACCATCATGTTGAGTCTGGAATTTAAGCCGGGTCCGCCAAGAATGTTATTTAGCAAGCCAAAAGAAAACTTTTTATGGTCACCACGTGCATAGGCCCTGTTACCTATAATGCTATGACTCTGGTATGTACGGCGATTCTCATTGATACTGAAAGCTTTATATTCAATGGGTGGAATTCTTGTTATTCCGTTTTGATTCCGGCAGCTTTCCTTAAAGTATTTCTCAATGGTATGGATAAACCTTTTGAAGCTTACCCCACCTACCGAGCAGATCACCATGCGATCAGTGCAATAATTGCTCCCGAAGAATTCCATTATCTGCTTTCTGCTAAATGCCTTTACGTTTTCCGGTTTCCCCAGAATGGAGCGGCCCATGGCATGGCCTGCGAACAATGCACCTTCGAATTCGTCATAGATCAGGTCTGATGGGGTATCCTTATATGAATTGATCTCTTCGATTATAATGTCCTTTTCCTTTTTCATTTCCCTTTCGGGGAAAACGGAATGGAAGATGATATCCGATAATAATTCAGCAGCACGCGCATACCAAGTGTTCAGAAAAGAAGTGTATAAACAGGTATATTCTTTGGTTGTAAAGGCATTGAGTTCACCGCCAACACTCTCCAAACGATTAAGGATATGAAATGCTTTCCTGCGCTCCGTTCCCTTGAAGATCATATGCTCGATAAAATGCGCCATGCCGGTTTGGCCTTCCGGCTCATCCCTGGTGCCGGTGTTGATGAAGACACCAAGGTGTGCCACCGGGCTTTGGGTTGGGATATGCAGCAGCCTGATGCCGTTCTCAAGTTCGTAATATTCGGGTTCCATTACCATTGTGACGGCAAAAATAACAATAAAAGGTGTTAAGTGTTGGGTGTTGAGTGTTGAGTTGGTTATGAATTATGGATGTTGGATGTTGGATGATGGATGATGGATGATGGATGATGGATGCTGTGCGAGGGACGGGGGATGTGGAATGGCCAATGTTTCCGGCCCTGTAAGGACCTGATGTTGGTAGAAACAATTGCCTCAAAGAATTTAAGCGCCCCGTAGGGGTGCAACCAATCAATATGGAATCTATTGCGCCTTGATAAACTTAGCTGAACTTATGGGAGTATTATTGTTAAGAAGGCTAATAATATACAGTCCTGCACTTAGATCAGAAACCCTGATGACAGCCTGTGATCCATTAGGTGCAATGGCTCCATATTTAACAACTTGCCCATTTGGATTTAGAATCTCGTAGTTGAGACTGTTATCAGAAGCAACAATATTACTTAAATATAAATTTTCATGAACAGGATTGGGAGCAATATTAATATTGCTCCTATTTATGCTGTTTGATGTTCCCTCTGGGACTCCAACAATAAAATCACCATAAATAAATGCAGGATAGAATGAATATTCCGACGTGTTACCTGAATAGTCTTCCACTAAAATCCTCACATCATACATGGCAGAATCGTTTAACATGTAATCAGTTAATGTCGACTGGTATTGATATCCAATAATTGAATCACTATAAACGATCTGGCAATAAACATCTGACCAATCAGTTTCGCTATGTTCTTTGATTGAAACCACTGTAAGCGAATCGACCACAGGCTGAAATCCAATCCCAACATGATAAGGATCGTAACCAATAAAATCCGAAGCAGAAAATTTCAGCAAGACCTCTTCCCCTGCTTCAAAGTGGTATTTCATTGTATTTTCAGCATTTAACAACTGTATTTCTTTCAGGGGGGGTGGGTTTGGATCTGCTTTTGATTTATCAAAGGAGGCGAACAGTGTTGATGAACCTGTATAGCCATTAAAATGACAGGAACTGTTTAAAAGTTCAACTGTGTATTTATCAGGTTCAAGGCCATCGACCAATATTTCCAGGCCTGTGCCCTCCTGTATCGTATTGCCATTTGCATCTTTAATCACATAAGTGTTGGTGTTTGTAAAAGGGGTGAAATAATTACCCCACATACCCATATTATCGGAAACGCAACTTATCCTGTTACTGAAATTACTCCAGTTGCTCCAGTAATACGAAGTCCCATTCCCGAAAAACAAAGTATCATAAGCATTCACATAATATTCATCTGCTTCTGGTAAGAATGCCAAAAATCCGGCAATGGAATCATTATATTCATCATAATAGGATTGGATGTAGTTGTAACTTTCTCCATCTTCAATATAATCCATCTTATGTCTCAAACAATAACCAAACTTTTCTGAATCCTGCATATCCATATACAAATCACATTCCCAATTAGGATTTGCAGCTTGTTGCATAAAACTTGTCATACCCCATATGCCATAGTTACCTGTGAATGCAACCAATTTTAACATTATCCCAATACCAATTTTATTGTAATCACGCTTATCATAATAGGTGTAATTCAAGACTGCATTGGCCAGATCATCCGGATTATTAGTAAGCGTAACATCTTGTGTAATACTGTCTAACAAAGGGTATTCAATTATGTATGTGGGGTCTCCCGAGTATGGGCTTGTAATTGATGATCCAAAAAATAAATCAATCGTCTCTCCATAATAATCAGAAATATAATAATTCGAATTCCCAAGCCAACCCCAGGACGACGGAACAATACCGCCATTTGCCAGGTCAAATACCAATGTGAATAGAGCACTAAATGTGCCGGCCTGATTACCTAAAAAATTCCCGTTTTCATCCACCGGGTCAAAGTTAATTTCATGGATTGCCTCTGAAGCTGAGAGGAAGATAGTATCCTGTCCTGTAAACTCATAATTTTCTCTGAACACCAGATACATATACGGGCCTATGTCTGACGGCAATACTGCAGCAATATTCAATATACCATGTTCCAGGTTTGCCAAATACCCGAATGTATTATTGATCCATGTTGGCACAGCAATTCCTGTATAATTTATTTCCCGGTCTATAAATACCCGGTGTAGCATTCCACCACCGTATACAGTGTCCAGTACAATAAAAAGTGTATCTGTATCTTTCGTTGGATCAGCAAGCCAGTTATCTTCTTTAGCTTTTCCTTCAACTTTGTAAACTGTAATCTCAGATTCTTCATTCCTTCTAATAAATGTTTGATCCAGAAAAGGCACAGCATTATTTATCCGGTAGTTCTTATAATTGATCAAGCTGCCATCGTGCAAATAAGTGATTGTATCCGCAGTTTTATCAATGCTAATGTCAGGATAGCTGCTGTAAAATGAAACATCTTCAGACAGTTCGATAGTGCTCTGGGCAACAATGTTTGAAAAGAACAAAACTGAAATTACGAAAAGGAGGATAGATGCTTTCATTGCAGTAATTTGGTTTGTTTATTATTCGTGAACATACAATAGACAGTTGTAATCAGTGCATGGTTGCATCACCGAGTCGGGCCAGCGGAAAACCAGGGAGTTAGAGATGGGGGACTATGAGACTGTGAGACTTTGAGACTTTGAGACTTTGAGACTATGAGACTGTGGAACTATGAGATCAAAGGGTATATCGCTTATTCAAATATTTAATTCTTTCACGCAAAGCATGCAAAGAAGCGCTAAGTCCGCAAAGGTTAAAAATGTTCTTTGCGATCTTTGCGTGTATCTTGGCGGTCTTTGCAAGAACTTTACTTATATTTCTTTCCCGGGAAGCGATGATCAATAAGCAGTAACTATTTCTTTAGAAAGGATTCATCCGTATAGACCGTAAACAATGGCCTTGTAACCTTCTGCCCATCGATAATAACCTCCAAAACAGGGCTGATGGCATATATTTTTTTGTCGATCTGAAGAGAGCTTTCATCATACTTCCATTCTTCGAGAAATCTAAGCATACTGATATGAGCTGGCTCAATCTTTTTAATAATGGTAGTATCATACTCAGCATAGGGTGGTGTAGTCCTATTCAAAATTTGATGCATAGTATCAACCAGAATACTTCCAATCTGACCGACAGTGAGCGGTTCATTGAAATAATCATAGGCCTGAATATCACCTGATTGAACTTTTTCAAATATATTATTCAGCAAGGCCTCACGATCGGAACCTTCAATATTCTTTATCCACCAATCGTAATTTGCATCAGTATTCATTATGGGCACATCATACTGAATCTTTTTAGTGATGATGGTTCGGGTGTCTTCAACTTTTTGTTCACACTGGGTAAAAATGAGAACAAGGCCAAGAGCCATAAGGGCAATGATTGTTCGTTTCATATCAGGGTTTGTTGGTTTAATGAGTTAACGAAAAGCTGGTGTAAATATTGGATTAATATACATATAAATAAATGGAGCACTTCTTAATAGCAGGTACTGGCTACTAGCAACCAGAAACCAGTGACCAGAAACCAGTGACCAGAAACAAGTTACGGTTTAAACACAAGCCCCTTCTTTTTCTTCCCATCAATAGCGATCACCACCGGCTTTTCAAATCTGATATGCCGGATAAACTCATCTTCATAAATAGCTTTTTTCGAAGACAGGTATTGCAGATCGAAAGAACCATCTTTAATAAAGGGGTTGATGGTAAAATAGCCCACACTGAAAGAAGTGAGGTTCTGGAAGAAATGAGTTCCCTGGCTGGGGTCGATGCGATAATTATCCAGTCCTGATTCAACGATAAGGCGGGCGGCTGAAATCTGCGGCCATTTCACGGGTATCCCGAGGTGTGGATCGGCAGACCCCCATCGCCCGGGGCCGATCAGGATATAATTTTTCCCTTCCTCCAGGAAGCGGTCATTAAGACTGCCGATCAGTTCAGCAATTTCAAATGTTCTGGCAGAATCAAAACGATCAGGCATGACATAAACGATATCACAAATATCTCTGACATATCCATTCCCAAGAGCAGACTCACTCATCATAATGGTTTGTTCTTCAGAAATGCTGTCGATATCTACCTCCACTGTTTCATCAGTGTCAACGATCGGCCTGATTTGCAGCAGATGAAAAGTGTGCGGATTTTTTTTATCCGTGCTTAGCTCAACTGCAAATTCTATTTCAATGGGTTTACCCATCTCCCGTTGTCCGGTTTCCAGGATAACTTGTAGAATTTCAGCAAGTGGAAAAATATCATGGTTCAGAACGGCAGAAAAAGTGATCAGTTTCTTGCCTTCCTGTTGTATTCCATCGCGCAGCATCTTGCTCTGATAATCGTAGGTAGACGCTGCAAAACGAATGGAATTATCTTTTTCAGCCTCTGCAATCCGGAGTTTAAGAAGGTTTACCGCATCATCGGTGCAAGGCCTGAAGCTGTCTGCCATAAGGTCAAGGGCATAAAACTCACGCTGTGTTTCGCGCAAAGCCATTTCCGGTGTACTTGTCTGTAAGGCTTTTTTGGGATAGCGCGGACTAAAGCGCAGGGTCATTCCGCCATCCACAATATATTTGCCCAGGCCAAAGGCTATATTTGCAATGCCATCTTCAAGTTTTTCAGGCTCGATAGGATAAAAGTTAATTGATCTGGCAACACCGGACATCGCAGGATAATACCTGTTGGCATATCTTTTTCCTACCACCTGTTGAAGCACAATGGCCATCTTTTCCTCGTCGATCACATTTGATGTTGCCGACATGTATGCCTTGCTGTCTTTAAAGTATGCTGAAGCATAAACACTTTTGATCGCCTCGCATAGCATTTTCAACATCCGCTTTTCATCCGATTCCAGGTTCGGGATCATATAGGTGGAATAAATCCCTGCGAAAGGCTGGTAATAACTATCTTCGAGCAGGCTGGAAGAACGAACTGCGAGAGGGTTCTTTATATATGAGATCAAAGTATACAGATCCTCCTTTACATTTAAAGGAAGCCTGGCACTCACAAATTTATCCAGGATCTTTTCATCCGTAAGTTCAGACATGGCAACATCATAAAGACTATTTTCCTCCATGAACTCATCAAAAACATCTGTTCCCAGCACAACAGTTTTAGGTATGCTTATACGTACGCCCTTCCATTTATCAAAAAGCTGATTCCTTTTGATCATAGAATCCAGGAAAGCGAGGCCCCTGGCTTTTCCACCCAGCGATCCCTGTCCAATCCTTGACAGGGAAAGGTAGTCATCAAAACTGTCGCGCTGGAATTCGGCAATCACCCCACGGGCTTTATTTAACCTGAAATTCGCGATTGAATCAAACAAATATCCTTTGACTTCCTCAAGGCTATCAAAATCATCAATTCTTACATCCTTAAAGCTTTCAGCAAGCGGGAAGAGTGCCCTGGCACGCAGCCATTTTGAAAAATGATTTCGTACAAGATGATAAGCAAGAGATTCATCAGTTAACTTGTATATCTTTTTTTGTAATGTTTTGAGGTCCCTGGCCCTGTCAATCTCTTTCATTGTT
This sequence comes from Bacteroidota bacterium, assembly GCA_013202965.1. Taxonomy (GTDB): domain Bacteria; phylum Bacteroidota; class Bacteroidia; order Bacteroidales; family B18-G4; genus B18-G4. The sequence continues at coordinate 28,911 of JABMQZ010000145.1, forward strand.
TCAGGATCAAGAAATACGAAATCACCAAAAGCAAAGTACTCGCGGATAAACTTTTTCAGCTCAACTGAGATCGTTTTTGACTGCTTATTGATAAAACCTACTTTCAGTTCTTTGGCAATGGATTTATTCGCTGTCTCTGAAGATTGCAGCAGGACAGGCATCAGTTTGTCATTTTTCTTAATTTTTTTTGCCAGCTTGATCCCGGCTTTCTTATCCAATACACCCTGCCGCTTGTAAGCGATATCGGAAATGACACCGAGAAGGTTGTTCTTATATTTTTCATATAAGCCTATGGCCTCTTCATAATTCGTTGCAAGCAGGATCTTTGGCCTGCCACGCATTCGCATCATTTCCTGATGTTCATTCAGGCCTTCCCTCATGAAGCGCTGGGACTGCTTAAAAATAATTTTATAGATATGTGGCAGGTAGCTTGAATAGAATCGGACTGAATCTTCTACCAGAATGATGGCCTGCACTCCTACCTCGCCCACATCATGTTCAACATTCATCTTATCTTCAATAAGCTTGATGATGGCGAGCAGCAGATCCGCGTTTCCAAGCCAGCTGAATATATAATCTATCGCACCGAGGTCCTCTTCATCCAGCTTTACGGTCACCTTTCGGGAGAAAGGGGTCAGGACTACAAGGGGAATATCCGCATATTGTTTCTTAATATTCCGGGCAATACCGAAAGCATTCTCGTCCTCAGCACTTAGCATGGTGATCACCAGATCGATACTCCCTTCTTCCAGTTCTTCAAATGCCTTCTCTTCGTTTGTCACCTGTATAAACTGAGGAGGGTAACGCAGGTTCAGCGATACATACTCATTGAATATCTGTTCATCGATCCGACCATCCTCTTCGAGGATAAATGCATCATAAGTACTGGATATAAGCAATACATGGTAAATACGCTTCTTCATGAGCGTATCAAAAGAGGTGTCGTGATAGAAATACGTCGATAGGTTCTGTGGCTGCATTTTTCGTATTCGTAATAAGTGAAGATACAAAGTTAAGAAAAAGGCGGATTCGAGATCAGGAGTGCCGAGCGCTTGGTTCCCAACGCCTAACGCTCAGTGCCCAGTGCCTGATCAAACTCATCATCAAAACGCTTCACAATATAATCACAGCCATGTTCAAACATATGGCAATTGGTTTTTTCCTCAGTAGAAATGAAGCGGTGTTTCTCTTCAATGGCTTCCGGTGGAAGAAGTGAGATCGCTTCCAGCATCACATCTCCGGGATCGCTTTTCTGTTTGATCCCGAATTGTTTCATCAGGCCGGACAACTGTTCCAGTGTAGTCAATCCGGAAGCCGGTTTGAAGGCTGCTTCAAATTCCTGTATCACCTTTTGTGTATTGGTGAAGGTACCTCCTGATTCGAAGGGAAAGCTGGCCGGGAGGATCAGCTCAGCCTGTTTGGCTGTGTCCGTCATAAAATAATCCTGTACCATAACAAAGTCGGCAACAGTAAGCCATCCTGCTACCTTCACCTTGTTTGTTGTACATCCCAACGGGTCTTCACCAAAAATGAAGAGGTTCTTCAGCTTTCCTGCTTCAAGAGACTGGTACTGACTAACATTGACTTCTTTAGGAAGATTCTTGATCTTCCACTTCTTCTTCATCCGGGAAACAAGTCCTTTGTCCCTGATGTCGAGGGCACCCACACCAAGTGTAGGACAAATACCCATATCGAAGATGCCCTGCGCATTGTTTTTCTCTTTGATGCTGATCAGGCCATTTGCATTCTTGCCCAGCTTTCCGGTGATCATTGCCATGTTAAACAGTTCACTGCATGCATCTGAGCAAAGTTCCTTTTCAGAAAACACAATGACTGCATTCATCTGATTGTTGTATTCCTTGGCGAATTCGATGACACTGTCCATGTATATCACCCCTGATCTCTCGACCAGATCAACGAAGTTTTCTTTGAGTATCTGCTCCTTGTATTCCGCAAAACCCTCACATTGATCTTTAATGAACATCCCGTTATGGAAATTATTGGCCACCAGGTAATAGTTCACGGCTTTGATAAAGTGATAATAGGACTTAATCTTCAGCACATTTTCCACCTTATGTTCCATAGGACTGGAATCCATGATGGTAAGCAGCTCAATCGGAATATTATGTTTTAAACTCGCATTATTAATAGCAAAGCCTGCAACAGCATTATCGCGGTTCACTTCAGCACCGATCAAGTAAATTTTACTGGCCTTTTTTAATTGTTCAAAAGGAACATTTTTCTTTGTATTACTAATGTAGCCACGTCCGCGATTCAGATAATGGAAACTGGTAACATTATTGGTTCCGGCTGCCATCCTGGCAAGCTTCTGTATGAGATACATTTCCTCATTGCTCAGCCTGGCTCCGGCAAAAAATACGTTATCATCCGGTATAACTTCCTTTATCTTTTCTGCAATAATGCTAAATGCTTCATCAAAGCCGATCTCTTCAAACCTGCCGTTAACCTTCAGCAGTGGTGTGGTGATACGGGTTTTGTCATTCAGGTAACGATAGCCGAATTTACCATATTTACATAAATTCCCGTGTTGGTTTACTTTCCCGTCACGGCCCTCAACACGCATCACAAATCCACTTTTATGTTCGAAATCGAGTTCGCAGCCAATCGAACAATAGTTACAGATGCTTTGTACCTTTTCGAGTTTCACCGGGCCCGGTTTGAATGGTACATTTTCAGTGATGGCACCTGTGGGGCAGGTAGAAATACACATGCCACAACTTTCGCAATTGGTATCCTGAAGCGAATCGCCCATGCTCGGAGCGACATAAGTTTCAAAACCACGATTTACCAGGCCAAGTGCATTGGCTCCGACCACTTCATGACATATCCTGATGCAACGTGCACAAAGGATACATTTATTATTATCGATCTCAATAAAAGGATGTCTGAAATCGACCTCATACTCTTTAAATTCACCTTTAAGGCCTTCTTGTTTGGAATTGTATTCGGTTGAATATTTTTTCAGGTCACAGGTATATACTTCCGTACATCCGCATTCCATGCAACGGAGCGACTCATGTTGAGCCACCTCTTCACTGTCATAACCCAGTTCAACCTCTTTGAAATTCTTTCTGTCGCCGGCTGCAAGGGTAGGCATCTCTTCTCTTTCCTGATCTGCAAAAGTGCCGGCATAATCTTCCTTGATCTGGGTCTTGAAGTTATCTTTCTTACTGAAGAACTCTTCTTTCATGGGTTCTACCGTCTTACCTCCCAGGTACAGGTTGCAGCTGTGAGAAGCAATCCTTGCCTGCGCAATGGCCTGGATGAGTGTAGCAGGCCCCGTCACGCCGTCACCGGCTGCAAATACATTTTCGATTCCTGTTTGCAAGGTCTTGGGATCCGCATCGATATCACCCCAGCGATTGAGTTTCAATTCTCCTTTCTTCACTGCCTTATTGATATTTTCAGTGAAGTTTACATCCGTCTTCTGCCCTATGGCAGCGAGCACGTATTCCACCTCCAGATCAAATTCAGATCCGGGGATCGGTACCGGCCTTCTCCTGCCGGAAGCATCCGCATCACCAAGTTCCATTTTCAGGCAAGTGACTGATTTGACTTTACCCTCTTTATCCTTATTGACTTGTGTAGGATTTGTCAGCAATAGGTATTCAACACCTTCAATCTTGGATTCATGGATCTCGATGGGATTGGCCGGCATTTCATTTTCAGTCCGCCGGTAGATCACAAACACCTTTTCAGCACCGCATCGCACCGCGGTACGGCAGCAGTCCATGGCAGTATTACCCCCACCAACCACGGCAACTTTTTTCCCGCTAAAATCGTAGGGTTTGCCGGTCATCTCCATATCTTTCAGGAAATCAATTCCTGAAAAAACATTTTCTGCATCATCCCCTACACAACCGATCAAAGTTCCTGTTTGGGAACCAATGGCCAGCACCACGGCATCATATTTTTTCTGAACTTCCTCATATTTAAGATTATCTCCGAGTCGTGTGTTAAAGTGGATTCGCACACCCATTTCAACTACATTGTCAACCTCTTTCTGGAGTATATCATTGGGCAGGCGATATTCCGGGATGCCATACCTCAGCCAGCCACCGGCTTTTGGAGCGGCTTCATAAACATCGATATCATGGCCTTCCTTGCGCAGGAAGAATGCAGCAGATATGCCACCGGGGCCGGCACCGATAACGGCTATTTTCTTTCCTGTATCAGGTTTTATTTCAGGCACATATTTATTTTCAGATTCGAGATCAATATCAGAGGCAAAGCGTTTCAGATAATCAATTCCCACGGGAGCGCTTTCATCGAGCAGGTTCCTGCGACAAGCCACTTCGCAGGGCCTGACACAAACACGTCCGCAGATCGCAGGTAGAGGATTTGTTTCCTTGATCAGGGCAACGGCATCACGATACTGCCCTTTTTCAATATGAGAGATATAACCCTGAACGTCGACACCGGCCGGACAGGTCTGCTGACAGGGTGCGATACAATCGGCATAGTGATTGCTGAGCATCAGCTCAAGAGCCGTTTTCCTGGACTTATAAATGCGGTCGTTATGTGTTTCTATTCGCATTCCTTCCGAGATTGTGGTAGAGCAGGAAGGTTGTAATCCCCGCATTCCTTCCACTTCCACTACGCAAACATAACAGGAAGTATAAGGTACAAGGCGCGGATCATTGCAAAGTGTCGGGATTTCGATCCCGTTTCTTTCCGCCAACTGCAGAATGCTCTCCCCTTTAATTCCTGGAGTGGTCTTTCCGTTCAGTATAAGATTTACCGTTTCACTCATTATGCAGGGTGTTTTTTTATTTAAGATATTTTGATTGCGTCAAACTTACACTTGGTGAAGCAAACACCACAGTTGATACATACCTCCTGATCGATATGGTGGATTTCTTTACGTGCACCGCTGATGGCATCCACCGGGCAGTTTACTGCACAAACTGTACAACCGGTACAATTTGCTTCCACCACTTCATAGGTCAGAAGTTTGGTACACACCAGGGCCGGACATTTTTTGTCGCGGATATGGGCTTCATACTCATCCCTGAAGTATCTGATGGTGGTGAGTACAGGATTGGGCGCAGTCTGGCCGAGGCCGCAAAGGGAATTATCCTTGATCTGGTACGACAGCTCTTCCAGTCTTTCAATGTCACCCTCTTCTCCCCTGCCTTCGGTAATGTTGGTAAGTATTTCCAGCATACGTTTTGTTCCAATACGACAGAAGGTACATTTACCGCAGGATTCTTTCTGGGTGAAATCGAGGAAGAATTTGGCCACATCGATCATGCATGTAGATTCATCCATGACCACCATCCCGCCTGAGCCCATAATAGCACCGGTTGCATTCACCGAATCATAATCCACAATGGTGTCGGCAAGGTGTGCAGGGATACAGCCACCGGACGGCCCTCCCATCTGCACCGCTTTGAATTTTTTACCATCCTGTATACCTCCGCCAAGCTTAAAGATCACATCCCTGATGCTCATGCCCATCGGGACTTCCACCAGGCCTGAGCGCCTGATCTTTCCGGCCAGAGCAAAGACTTTGGTCCCTTTACTTTTTTCGGTTCCGTATTTGGCATATTCTGCAGCACCATGTTGAATGATCCATGGAATATTGGCCAGGGTTTCAACATTGTTGATGTTGGTAGGTTTTTTCCAGAGTCCCGAGGCAGCAGGAAAGGGAGGACGTTTTCGCGGCATCCCGCGCTGGCCTTCTACTGAGGCGATCAGGGCAGTTTCCTCACCGCAAACAAAAGCACCGGCACCTTCTTTAATATAAATATCGAAATTAAAGCCATTGATACCCAAGATGTTTTCCCCAAGATATCCTTTGGCACGAGCCTGTTCGATGGCAATCTGCAGACGTTTTATGGCCAGGGGGTATTCTGCGCGGCAATAGATCACTCCGCCGGTTGCTTCAATAGCGTAAGCACCAATGATCATCCCTTCCAGAACTGTGTGCGGGTCACCTTCAAGCACCGAGCGGTCCATGAATGCACCTGGGTCACCCTCATCTGCATTGCAGATGATATATTTCTCGTCTGACTTATTATTATTTGCAAATTTCCATTTCAATCCGGTAGGGAAGCCACCACCGCCGCGCCCGCGAAGTCCGGATTCGATTACGGTCTGGATCACATCAAGCCTTGACATGCTATAGCCCGCAATCTTTTTGATGGCACGATAGCCGTCTTTCGCCTCATAATCTTCAATATTTTCAGGATCAATATAACCGCAATTTCTCAGTGTAATCTTTACCTGGTCCCCCGTAAATTCGTTATCTATCGTTTCGAACAGGTCCGACTGAACCACATATTCTTTCACCGGGCTTTTTTGATTGATATGCTTTTCGATAAGCTCCAGGGCCCGTTCTTCGTCAATCTCTCCATAAAGGTATGTTCCCGTGTCATCAATGATCTCGACCAGAGGTTCACGGTAGCACATGCCAACACAGCTGGTTTTTTTCAGTTCAAACTGTAGATTTTCCGCCTTTTTGAAGGCCTCAAGCTTATCATAAACTTTCCTTGCACCTGCAGCGATCCCGCAACTTCCAAGGCCGACGATTACTTTTGTTTCCATATCGCTAATTCAAATAGATACAAATCAATTGTTTTCACTGATCCTGATTTTCTTCATGATCTTCACGGCCTGAGAACCGTCGAGTTTTCCATAGGTCTCATTGCCTATCATCATAACCGGTGCCAGTGAACAGCAGCCCAGACAGGCCACCGACTCCAGGGTAAAAAGGCCATCTTCGGTAGTACCGCCATCATCCACTTTCAGGGCTTCCTTGAGAGAGGTGGTAAGGGCCCTGGCATTTTGCACATGGCATGCTGTGCCATGGCACACTTTAATAATGTGCTTACCAACAGGGTTCAAACGAAACTGGGCGTAAAAAGTAACGACACCGTACATATCACTCAGTTCATTACCGGTTTCTGAAGCCAGTTTTTCAAAAGCCAGTCGTGGAATATATCCGTAGATATCCTGTGCTCCCTGCAGGAGCGGAATCAGGTTTCCTTTTTTGCTCTTATACTTCTCGATCAAGGGATTGAGCAGGTCTAGATCGACCGGTCCCAGATCCTCGATTTCCTGTTTTACAGCTATTCTTTCAATCCGCATTTTACAATGGTTTTAAGGCGTTGACAAATTTATTAAATGTTTCATGTCAGGGCATTTAAATGCATAATTTATATGTAGTCTAAATTGATACCGGGTACCGGGTACCGGGTACCGGATACCGGGTGCCGGGTACCGGGTGCCGGATGCCGGGTATCATGAATGATCAGTTATTAGTGAATAATTATTAGTGGAGATTGGGAATTCAGAATGTTAAGGCTTGAATGATTCGAATTTCTTTACTTTAATTCTTCACCCTCCTCAGGCGGGCAGGTTAATCATTCATAATCCAACATCCCAAATCCATAATCAAAATCAAACTCCAAACTTTAGGTATTTTAGCTCACTTTAGATACTTTAGCTCACTTTCAGCACTTTTGTTAATGGATCCTGGATACTAGATGCTTGATACTGACAAGAAGGGGAAAGGGAGAAAAGGAGACTATGAGACTGGGAGACGGTGGAATTAGGTGATCGAACCGCGTAGTGGTTCTTCATCTGTAGTAAGATGTTACGCACAAAATTATAATTTACCGCGTAGCGGTTATTCAAATATTAATAATGATTGGGAGTTTTGATGGAAGGCAGATGGCAGATTATTGTCATACCTTTCGAAAGGCATAAACTAATTCGTCCAGATATTTTCCGTTTTTAAATATTGTCCTTTCAAACTTTGCTTCTAGCTTGAATCCGGTTTTTTCTAATACTTTCCGGGAACTAATGTTAGTCCCAAATGGCCTTGCAAAGATTCTATCTATTTCAAAGGTCTTAAACCCATAGTCCACTATTTGCTTTACAGCCTTTGTCATAATGCCTTTGCCCCAATATATTTCTGCCAACCAATAACCAAGCTCCATATTCTTTATATGTATGTCTGTTTGCGAGTGAAGACCTATTGCTCCCGAAGCTTCTCCATTTATTTCAATCGCAAATATCCTGGTTGGACTATCTTTTAAAGTCATTTGAATAAAACTTTCCCCATTTTCAAATTCGTAGGGGTTAGGGAATTGGTTGGTTAAATTTTCAGCTATTTTAGTGTTATTGGCATGTTTCACCAAACTATTAATATCATCAAAATCCCAGGGCCTGAGTCTAAAATCCATTTGAATATTCTTTTGGTTTGCCTTCCAGCTCAGAAGGAGTATAAGGGTAGTGACAAATTACGAGCTTCATTCCTGTCAGGTTACAAGAGAGATGCAGTGATCTGAATAGTCCTGATGTCCATCTATCCCGGCAATAATTTTTATACATAGTTACAATTCATCAGGGAATTC
>JABMQZ010000146.1 GCA_013202965.1 Bacteroidota bacterium
ATCGTGCCCAGAACAAGAATCGAACTTGCACAACCTAGCTAGTACATGGCCCTCAACCATGCGCGTCTACCATTTCCGCCATCTGGGCTAATTAATGGGGGTGCAAAGATAAATATTTTTTCATTTTAAAAAAGAAAATTATTATTCTTTTAATGCTTTTTCCAGGAGAAAATTCAATCAGAAATCAGATACCAGAAATCAGAAATTAGAAATTAGCAAGCAGCAACTGTATCATATCCGCATGAGCACTCGTGGAGATCAATTCGGCTTTGAATTTTCAAATCACTTCGTTCTTGAAAATTCAGTATCATTGACCTACCTTTGCCGGCGATAACCTAAACCATCACAACATGTTCACGAAGGACGACCTTGAGCAATTCGAAAAGAAAAACATCCCTCCCGAAAAGATCGAAAGACAAATTGAAAATTTCGAGAAGGGCTTTCCCTTCATTAAACTTGCTGATGCAGCTACGCCTGCTCATGGAATCAGCGTGTTAAATAATGAGCAACTTGCCAGGATGACAGAGACTTTTGAAAAAAAGGCTAAAAATTATTCCATTACAAAAATGGTCCCTGCTTCAGGTGCTGCCAGCCGTATGTTCAAAGGACTTTTCGCCTACATGGAAAGTGAACAGGAGGAAGCAGACCAGGAGGTCAAACAGTTTATAGAAAGAATTGAGGATTTTGCATTCTATACTGCATTAAAAAATAAACTTGCGGATGATGCCTATGACATATATCAATTGATCTCATCAGGGGACTATAAGACCATAATCCGCTACCTCCTTACTGAGGATGGGCTGAACTATGCATCCCTGCCCAAAGGATTGTTATTGTTCCATAATTACCCGGAAGGACCCAGAACACCTCTGGAAGAACATATGATGGAAGGCTTTGAATACAGCAGGGACATTTCGGATAACGTTCACATCCACTTTACGGTATCTCCCGGGCATAAAGAAAAATTTATGAATAAAGCTACTGAGGCTGCTTCGAAATTTCAGGAGAAAAAGAAATGCAGTTTCGATATTACATATTCCGTCCAGAAGCCCTCAACAGATACCATTGCCGTTGACATGAACAATGAGCCTTTCCGGGATCCGGATGGGTCTATACTGTTCAGGCCGGGCGGACACGGGGCGCTGATCGAAAATCTGAACGAGCTGGATGCCGACATTGCTTTCATAAAGAATATCGATAACCTGGTCCCTGATAAGCTGAGAGAACCCACTATTACCTACAAAAAGGTTTTGGGAGGCTTGCTGATGCGCCTGATGGAGAAATCATTCGCTTATCTTTCAATGATCAAAATGCGCGAGGCGAAGGAAGAAATCATTGATGACGCTATCGCCTTTGTGCAAAACGAACTCAATATTCACTTCCCTGAGGATATTCATGATCTCCCTCAGGAAGATAAAATGATGCTCATCGCTGAGAGGCTGAACCGGCCGATCCGTATTTGCGGCATGGTCAGGAATGAAGGTGAGCCCGGCGGAGGGCCCTTCCTGGTACAAGACAGCTCCGGAAACATTTCCCTTCAGATCGTTGAATCTTCACAAATCAATATGGAAGATGAAACGCAGAAAGCGATCATCAGTCAGGCCACACATTTTAACCCGGTCGACCTGGTTTGCAATCTGAAAAACTACAAGGGTGAAAAATTTGATCTCAGGGAATTCATTGATCCCCAAACGGGCTTCATCTCTGTCAAATCCAAAGATGGAAAAGAACTCAAGGCCCAGGAGCTTCCGGGATTGTGGAATGGTGCCATGGCCAGGTGGATCACCATCTTCGTAGAAGTGCCCATAGAAACCTTCAGTCCTGTAAAAATGGTGAATGACCTGCTGAGGCCGCAGCATCAATAATGAATATATTTCTTAATTTAGCCATATCAACCCTCTGCCAAACCTAATGCACAAGCATATGGCCAAGACCAGGAAAAAGCTGCCCATCTCCGTTCTCTATGTTGAGGATAAAGCCTCCATACGCAAAGTTTATTCCGCTATCCTGAAAAACATTGTTGAAGACCTTCATGTTGCTGAAAATGGGAAAGCAGGCCTGAAGGTATTCAAGAAGGTTAAACCCGAGTTGGTCGTGACCGACCTCAACATGCCCGAAATGGACGGCTTAGAGATGATCCGTGAGATAAGAAAACGGAATAACGACACCCGGATCATCATCCTGACCGCACATGATGCCAAAGAAAACTTTTTTAAGGCCATAGAACACAGGGTAAGGGCTTATCTGATAAAACCCGTGAAGCCAGAAGACCTGGAAAAGCACATAAGGGAGTTAGGACGGGAAATTTTGTTCGAAAAAAATATGGAGGAGCAATTGCTTCTCCGACACGAAGCAGAGCAAGCTCTCCAGAGAAGTGATGACATCCTGAAGGCCGTGAACTATGCATCAGAGTTATTCTTCAAATATAATTATACCACACAGAGCATTGCAGACGTCCTCAAACGCCTTGGAGAAGCTACTGCCGTCAGCAGGGTATATATTTTTGAGAACTACGAGGACAAGAAACAGCAAGTCTTTACAAATTTGCTCTTTGACTGGGTTTCTCCTAAGACAGAAGATCATGGTAATGGCAGCATGCTGAAAGAAATCTATTACAAGGAAAGTGGGTTTAACAGGTGGGTTAAAACCCTGAGTCGGGGCAAACCCATCTACGGTGAAATTAAGAATTTTCCAAGATCTGAGAGAAAGTTGTTGGGAGAACAAGGCCTGGTTTCCATTGTGATCCTGCCCATTTTCGTCAACAATACATGGTGGGGTTTTATTGGCCTGGATGAGTGTTGTACGCCACGCGAGTGGACAGAAGCAGAGCTAAGCGCTCTGGGCACCGCAGCCGATATCATTGGGGCTGCCATTCACCGTAAACGGGTGGATATTGAATTACTGAAACTCAACAATGAACTGGAAAGCCGCATTAATGAGCGAACTACGGATCTTATCAAGGAGATCTCCGACAGAAAAATGATTGAATCCCTCCTTCGCGAGAGCGAGGAAAAATACCGGCAGATATTTGAAAATGCAAATGACGGAATCATGCTCACAGTGGATGGCATAGTGCGCTTTATCAATCCCATGATCTATGAAATGACCGGCTATCTTCCCAAACACATCATTGGCAAACCCTTTAGCAATTTCATGCATATCGATTACCGTGAACTTATCATGGAAAACCATATGAAAAGGATGCGCGGCGAAGAGGTGCCCGACCGCTATGACATCAAATTCATTGACAGGAAGAAGAAGCTCAGATGGTTTGAAATAAAGTCGACAGTGATCAGCTGGGAAGGAGAAACAGCTGTTCTGACATTTGTTTCCGATATTTCAGACAGAAAAAAAACATCAGAGGAACTACATAAGCTGAACCGCAACCTTGAGCAACGCGTACAGGAAGAATTGGAAAAGATCAGGAAACAGCAGGAGATGCTGATACAGAAATCAAAGCTGGAATCCCTGGGTGAATTGGCAGCAGGAATTGCACACGAAATAAACCAACCCCTCGGCAGCATCGCCATGGGCCTGGATAACCTGCTTATCAAAATGCAATCAGGTGAGATCACAGATGTATATGCCAAAAGAAAAACCGATTCCTTGTTTAAAGATATTGGACGGATCAAAAATATCATTGAGCATGTCAGGATATTTTCAAGAGATCAGCAAAACGCTATAATGGAAGCTGTATCCATAAACGAGATTGTCAGAAATGCCTTAACGCTGATTGCCAGGCAATATGAGAACATGGACATCATCCTTCAGGTAAAATATTCCACCAGACATGATATAAGCCTGGGAAATAAATATAAGTTCGAACAGGTGGTTCTCAACCTCTTGTCGAATGCCAGGCACGCTGTTCAGGAGAAGGAGAAAGCTGAGGTTAAGGGATACAAAAAGATGATCAAGATATCTACTTTCGCCAACAGGAAAAACTGCGGGCTCATCATTCATGACAATGGAACAGGCATTCCTGAAAATATAATGGGGAATATTTTCGATCCCTTCTTTACTACGAAGCAGGAGGCAATGGGTACCGGGCTTGGGCTCTCGATCATATATGGTATTATCAAGGAGATGAAAGGAGAGATCAAAGCAGAAAGCAAAGAGGGAAAATATACACGACTGATGGTTACATTGCCCATCTACAAAGAGCAAAAAGAACAAAGCAATTAATTGCTGAATTATGAAGACTTTACGCATACTTGTGCTAGATGATGAACTGCGCATGCAGGACGAAATTGAAGAGTTTCTCATCGGGCAACAGTTCATTGTCCATAAAGCCGGAACTCCTTCCGAAGCTTTTAGTATACTGGACAAAACAGAAATTGACATCCTGATACTCGACATCAAGCTACCCGAGATGGACGGATTGGAAGTGCTGCAAAAAATAAAAGTAAGCTATCCGGACATGGAGGTGATCATGATCTCCGGCCACGGAGATATGAATACCGTAATCGAGGCTATGCGTTATGGGGCCTTTGACTATTTCCAGAAACCTTTCCGCCTGCCGGAGATCAAGCATGCCATTGAGCGTACCCGTCGTTTTATTCTTTTGAATGAAAAACTCAGAAGCACCGAACAAAAGTTCGATCTGCTATCGAAGGAGATACAACAAGCCTTCGGTCACGAACTCGTTGGCCGCAGTGCATCCATGCAAAAAGTAGTAGAGCTGATGTCCAAGGTCGCAATAGCTGACAACACTTCCGTACTGATCACAGGGGAGAGTGGAACCGGCAAAGAATTAGTGGCCAGGGGTATACATTTCCTGAGTAAAAGAAAGAAGCAGTTCTTTTATGCGGTAAATTGCTCTGCGGTACCGGAAAGCCTGTTCGAAAGTGAGTTTTTCGGCCACAAGAAAGGAGCCTTCACTGATGCCAGGGAGGATAAGGCCGGTTGGTTCGAGATCGCAGACAAAGGAACCCTTTTCCTGGATGAGATCAGCGATATGCCTATGAGTCAGCAGGCCAAGATGTTAAGAATACTTGAAGACAAGAAGGTCAGCAAAGTGGGTTCAAGAGTGGAAACAGCCGTTGATGTGCGTGTGATCACAGCTTCGAACCGTGATCTGTTTGAGTTGAGTAAAGACGGAAAGTTCAGGCCGGACCTGTATCACCGCCTGAGCACTTTCATCATAAAGATCCCCCCATTGCGGGAACGCAGGGACGACATTCAGCCTTTACTTGAATATTATGTCAACTTTTTTGCGGAACAGATGGGAAAGGTGATCAAAACTATAGAACCAGAACTCATCATAAAGCTGATGGACTACGATTTTCCGGGCAATGTCAGGGAGTTAAAGAACATGATTGAACGTGCCATCATTTTATGCGAGAAAAAGAGCATTGGCTGGGATGATTTCCAGTTCAGCATTCCCTCAGGTAAAGCAGAAATTTCCAGCAGCATCCCGCTTGATAAAAAGCTGGATCTTGCTGAAATAGAAAAGACCGTCATCCTGAAAGCCCTTGAAAAAGCCGGGCAAAATAAATCAAAAGCCGCAGAGCTGCTCAATATCACCTGGCAGGCATTGGACAGGAGAATGGAGAAGTATGGGTTGAAGTAGTTTTGGGTGTTGAGTTTTGAGTTTTGAGTGGCGTGGGGCGTGGTTACTTCTTCTATCTTCTATCTCTTTCTACATTCTCCTTCAAATATCGAATATCCCCTTCGCATATCGAATAACACATTTTCTCCTGTACTTATCCATTAAGGAAAAATTTAAACTCTTATGAGAGTTTCGAGAGAGATTGAAGATTGCCGAAGAAGATGGATGAAGGGGATAGAAGATAGAAGAAGGAGATAGAAGATAGTTACCCTACTGCGAAGCAGTATCCTTAATTAAAGATAACTTGAAAAGAGGACTTTAAAGACAAAATCTTATATATCAGGATTTCAGGCAATTAAATCAA
>JABMQZ010000147.1 GCA_013202965.1 Bacteroidota bacterium
AAAGAATTACAGCAAGAAATGTTCAAAGTGCTTGGTTTTACTGATGAAGTAGCACAGGCACAATTCGGTTTCCTGATGATTGCATTTGAATATGGCGCACCGCCTCATGGTGGGATTGCCCTTGGCTTCGACCGCCTTGTTGCTCTGTTTGCCGGACAAGATTCCATACGTGATGTCATTGCTTTCCCAAAAAATAATGCAGGCCGTGATATGATGATCGATTCTCCTTCCCCCATCTCGGAGGAACAGCTGAAAGAGCTGAATCTTAGTGTTGAGATTGAAGATGAAAAGGAATAATTAATATTTTCCTATTCAATTGTTTCCCAGATCAGCTTCGGTATATCCGTATTATCAATATTTCCTGAGAAGGCCGTGCTGTATACCCCAATCGTGTATACGGGGACAGCTACACCGGTATGTGAATAAGTGGTCCATCCCAAGCCTGCCCGGTGAGCCAGGATTTCCGTAGCTACATAGGTAAGGCGATTATAATTCCCGTATTCACTTTCCTGGCTGAGGTCATAAGCCATGAATGCTTTTTTTAATGTTTCTTTCTCTCCGCGACTTAATGCAATGGGGGCTTCCTCACCGCCAAAACCAAAATTTTCTTCAAGCAGCATCAGCATTTTCTTAAAACCTTTTTCGTTAATATGATTGTCTTTTCTCCAATCTGACAGGATTTTATTGAAAGCTTCTCCCGATACCTTTTGATGGGCAAGGAGTGAATAATCGGATTCATATTTCATCACATTGCTTCCCAGTCCAAGGCCCCCGGTTTCATGGTCAGCCGTAACAAGGATGAGGGTTTCGTCAGGATGTTGTTTGTAAAAGGATACGGCCACATCCACTGCTGCTGAAAAATCAAGCACTTCATAAACCGTTGTTGCTGCATCATTTGCATGGCATACCCAGTCGATCTTTCCCCCTTCCACCATCATGAAGAAACCATTTTCATTATCCAGCAATTCAATGGCCTTTTTTGTGATGTCTGCCAGGCTGATATACCCTTCCGGCTGGTCGATTGCGTAAAGCATTGCTTCACCTCCCGTAAGTCCGGGGTTTACAAAAAGCACTTTATGGTCTGAAGGTGTAAGTGCCCCGAATGCTGCTTTGGTGTTGATATATTCGAATCCGTTTTGCTGGGCCAGTTCAATAATCTTGATTTTTTCGCCTTCAAATTCTCCTTCCGGTTTTCTAAAGCCGCCACCCCCAAAAAAATCAATATTGCTGGCTGCCAGATCCAGGCCTATCTCAAAGTACATACCCCTATTCGGCTGGTGGGCATAAAACACGGCAGGCGTGGCATGGTCGATGGAAACACTGCTAATGATCCCCACCTTCATGCCTTTCTTTTTGGCTTTTTCGGCAATGGTTTCAAATGGCACAGTCCCGGAGGTGTCCATAGAGATCCTCCCAATGTTAGTTTTGTAACCCGTTGCCAGAGCTGTGCCTGCAGCGGCAGAACCTGTGATAAAACGATTGGCCGCATAGGTGGTGCTCAATCCGGCTTCCGGGAACTCCCGAAATCCCAAAGGGATATGGTTTCCCTCACCTGTCATCGCCGACTGAAATGCCTCTGTTGCCAATACCTGCGAAACACCCATCCCATCACCGATAAAAAAGAAAACGTATTTGGCTTTTGGATTGTTTTGTTCTGCCTGCTGACAAGAGATAAATGCAAAAAAAGATATTGCAAGAAAGGATAGTACAAATAACCTGAATTTTGTCATGATTGTTTTTATTTAGTCCGGGATAAAGATTTATTTCTGTTGACAAAATTAATTAATTTCGAGCGAATCAAACTCTTTTATTCACCTGAATCTAAATCTTCCAGCAATACCTCCACTGCCTTTTCAAGCTGCTGGTCCCTTCCGGTAATCACGACATCAAAATCCTGGGACACTTTTACATCAGGTTCAAATTGTTTGTTTTCCAGGTAGTCGCCACTCATGTCTTTTATCCCGATTTGCGGGATGCCGAAATAGAGGCTGTTATCCTGCAGTCCTTCCCACCACACTGCTGTCATGGTTCCGGCAATCGGCATACCAACGGTTTTGCCAATACCCATTGCCCTGTATGCAAAAGGAAACCCATGGGCATCTGAATAATTGCCTTCACTAATCAGCACGATAGATGGCTTATGCCATTTGTGGAGGGGCTCACTGCCGTAGTTCTCATGCCCGCGTGGGCAGAAGCTGGCATATTTTTTCCCATCCAGGAAAGTGGCCAGGTCATCATGCAGCCATCCTCCTCCGTTAAAACGGGTATCCACAATAATTGCTTCTTTGTTATAATTTCTTCCAAGCACTTCAGAATAGATTTTTCTGAAGCTGTTGCTGTTCATTCCGCGTACATGTACGTAACCGATTCGTCCCCCTGAAAGACTATCGGTTTCCTTGCGTCGGTTCTCTACCCATCGCTTATAAAAAAGCTCATATTCCTGTCTGCGGTCAATGGCTTTTACCTTCTCATCCCATCGTTCACCACTGGCGGGATCGTATATACTGACCAGAACCGGCTTTCCCACTTTGTGGTTCATCAGCGGAAACCAGTCTTCGCCTTCTAAAATCTCAATACCATCGATCTTTTCTAGCACCATGCCGGCCTTAAGCTTACTTTTAGCATTATCAAAAGGCCCCTTTTTCAGGATTTCCACAACGATAAGCCCATCACCACCGGCATTGAAATCATAAAACAATCCGAGGCATGCCGTAGCATCGGCTTTTGGATTTTTAAGGCCGTAACCGGATCCGGTGTGTGAGGCATTGAGTTCGCCCAACATTTCGCTGAGCATCTCGGCAAAATCATCATTATTGTTGATATATGGTAAAAAGCGGAGGTATTCAGTTTTGTAGAAATCCCAATCTACTCCATGAAGATTTGGGTCGTAGAACTTCTTCTGTACCTGACGCCACACATGTTCGAACATATATTCGCGTTCAAGCGGCTTGTCGAGGTAAAATTCCGCCATATAAGTAACCGGTGTTTGCTTTTTATCTTTCACACCGATCTTTATGATGGCATCCCCATTGAACACAATCAGGTTCTCCCCTTTTTTATCCAGGAAGAGCGAACCTCCCCCTTTGCTATTCAGGGGGACCAGCAACTTGGTTTCCTTTTTCACGAAATCCTGCATCCAGAGATCATAACCATTTTCTCCCTTGCTCAGGTAATACATCTTTTTGCCGTCGGGGCTAACAAGCGCATCAGCGAGAAATGAAGAATGGATCGTTAACCTTAGCTTTCGGTCTTCAATGTTATTGAGGTCAATCTTAATAGGCTCAATGCTCTTTTCGTCCTTGTCTTTTCCTTTTTTCTTTTTGTCTTCCTTTTCTTCCTCTGCTGATTCTTTGTCTTCTTTTTCTTTCTTTTCAACCAACTCTCTTTCTTCCTCGCTCAAGCGGAACTTGTCGAAAGCTTCCTGGCTAAAAAACATGCCATAAATATCCCCTTCTGCTCCCCAGCTTCCATGGCTGCGAAATCCGGCCCTGTCCGACCACCAGATCATCATTTTCCCATCCATCATCCATAAGGGGCGGCCATCAGAATATCCACTATTGGTTAAATTCACGATCTCCTGCTTTCCCCCGGCATCAACAAGGGCCACATCATTGTGCATGGCCGAATTCTCAGAATATGTTACCAGGAACCATTTACCGTCAGCTGACCAATCATAATGCTGATCACCATCAGCATAAGAGTAATTATATTGCTTTGGTAAGATAGTCCGTGTTTCCTTGCTGTCAAGGTTTATCACCTTAAGGATTTCCCTTTCTTCTATAAAAGCCACCTCCTTACCATCAGGTGAATATCGGGGCTGGAACTCTTCTTTCTCCGTAGCAATGACAAGTGACTCCTCCAATAAGCTTGCATTGGCGAAATTAGGCTCATCATCGTTTACTATTTTGCTTTGATAAATATTCCAGCTGCTGTCACGCTCGGAGGCATACAATATAGACCGGCCATCCGGACTGAAGCTTAGCGAACGCTCTTGCTGTGGTGTATTGGTGATCCGCTTGCTAGTGTTAAAATCAGTAGATGTTACAAACACTTCACCGCGTATGATCAATGCAATTTCTTTCCCGTCGGGGGAAACAGCGATCTCTGTCGCCCCTTTGCCTTCTTTCATAAAAACGACAGCATTTACCTTATCATCATTTTCAATACTAATATGTACACTCTTAAAGCCTTTGTTTTCTGTTCCTGTGTAGAGTTCTCCATTATATCCAAAACACAGTGTCCCATCATTGGAAATACTCAAAAACCTGAGCGGGTGGTTTTCAAATGAACTGAGCTGTCTGGCATAAGCATCGCCGCTTATTGGCATGGCCCAGACATTGAATGAACCATCCCTTTCGCTAAGATAATAAACAGTACTTCCATCAGGACTGAATACCGGATACCTGTCTTCACCTTCAAAACTTGTTAACTTCTTGTGTTTTCCTGTTTCGCTTTCATAAAGCCAGATATCACGGGTTACTGAGGAGACATGGTGTTTTCTCCAATTATTTTCATAGCCCTTACGATCGTAGTAGAGGATATATTTCCCATCATTACTGTAGGTAGAACCCAGTGCAGGTGTTGTCAGTACCCGCTCAGGCCTCTTCCCCTCAATACTTACTTTATAGAGTTCAGTAAATACCCCTGTCGGGAATTGGGCATTGAGGGGATCATCCTGAATAAGGGCATGGAAGAGAATATATTTTCCATCGGGTGTAAAAGACTGCGGAATCTCTCCGCCCGAATTGCTTGTCAGTCTTTTGGCCTTTCCTCCTGTGGCAGAGATAGAAAAGATATCAAATCCACCATATCTGTTTGAGGCAAAAGCTATGCTCTTGCTGTCCGGCGACCAGACTGCTGAAAAATCATATGCTTCGTGCAACGTAAGAAGCTGTGCTTCTCCTCCTGCTACAGGGACAGTATACAGATCTCCCTGGTATGAAAACACAATGGTGTTCCCGTCAGGAGAGATAGCAGGATAACGCATCCAGAGCGGCCTTTCATCAGCAAATACAATGCAACTAATTAAGATAATAAAACTTAAAATGGAAATCTTTTTCATAAGGATGGGGTGTTTAATGAATAACAAAGATATATGAAAGCTGTTAAGTATAATCTCGCAAATCCTTACCTATTAATACCAATATATTACTTTTGTACCCATGTTTCAGCAAGAAAAATTTGCACAAAGTATCGAGATCATGTCACCCGTAGGCTCTATGGAGTCATTGGCGGCAGCCATTCAGGGAGGGGCCGGATCTGTATATTTCGGAGTAGGAAAGCTGAACATGCGTGCAAGGTCTTCAAAGAATTTCACCCTTGGCGACATGAAAGAGATTACGAATATTTGTAAAAAGCATGGCATACACTCCTATCTTACCCTGAATACGGTGGTTTATGATGAGGAAATCGCCGAAATGAAGCGGCTTGTTGATGCTGCAAAAAAACATGGTGTAAGTGCCATTATTGCTTCTGATCTGTCGGTGATCGCATATGCCCGTTCGGTAGGCATGGAAATTCATATGTCTACGCAAACCAATATCACCAACCTCGAAACTGTTAAGTTTTATGCTGCTTTTGCAGATGTGATGGTCACTGCCAGGGAGCTTTCCCTGGATAAGGTCAAAGCGATCACCTCGGGCATTGAAAAGGAAAATATTACGGGGCCCGGAGGTGAAAAAGTAAAGATTGAGATCTTCGTTCATGGTGCATTATGCATGGCTGTGTCAGGAAAGTGCTACCTGAGCCTTGACAATATGAATTTCTCGGCAAACAGGGGGGAATGCATGCAGATCTGCCGCAGGCCATATCGTGTTACGGATACAGACGGAAACATTGAACTGGAGGTAGACAATGAATACATTATGTCGCCCAAAGACTTAAAAACCATTGACTTTCTTGACAAGATCCTTGATGCAGGAGTGAGGGTGCTGAAAATTGAAGGCCGTGGCAGATCACCTGAATATGTCAAAATAGTTAGCCGGTGCTATAAAGAAGCCGTGGAAGCATGTATGGATGGCACATATAGCAGGGAAAAAATTAATAAATGGGAAGAACAGCTCAGCTCGGTTTATAACAGGGGATTCTGGGATGGGTATTACCTTGGCAGAAAAATGGGTGAATGGTCGGAACAGTATGGCTCACAGGCCACTAAAAAGAAAATATACGTTGGAAAGATCACCAATTATTTTGCTAAAATAAAAGTAGCTGAAGTTCTTGTTGAAGCAACACCTCTTGCCACAGGAGATGACATTTATATCATTGGCCCAACCACAGGAGTTTATCAGGGGAAGCTTAAAGAGATAAGAGTGGATGAAAAAAACACCCACACAGCCAGGCAGGGTGAGGTGTGTTCTATCCCTGTTCCTGAATTTCTGCGCAGGGCAGATAAATTATATAAAATTATTGATAAGACTTAACATTCTCATTTACAGCCCATCATTATTTTTTTCAGGATTCATACCAAATATTTCTTAATTTTTTTTGTAAAAAAGGGTTACCTTTTTGCTGATTTCCGTATAAAGAAATGAAACAGTTAACATTTTAGGTTAATTTTTTCATTTTGATAATTTTTAAGATTTGGGTTGGAGGACACTTGGTCAGTGTCCTCCTTTTTTTTATACCAATCTACATTTTGATTTTTACAAAATGACTATTATTGCCTGAAATTCATGAAAGGTGTTTAGACATAATTTTCATACGCACACTTCTTATTGCGACGGATCATCAAATCCGGAAGAATATGTGTTGGCAGCCCTGAATGCGGGACTTGAATCTATTGGTTTCTCCGGGCATGCACCTGTTTTTTTCGAGAACAACTTTGCGATCAGGGACAAGAAAGACCTGGTGGAATATTGCAGAGAAATTGATAAGCTGAAAGAGAAATACAGGGGAAAGATCAATGTATATCTTGCCCTTGAGGCAGATTTTATTCCGGGAGTCACCCTGGATTTCAAGCATTTTTTTGACGAATACAAACTTGAATATATCATCGGCTCGGTTCACCTGGTCATCAATGAGAAAAAGGCTCTCTGGTTTATTGAGGGGCCCCTTCGTGACAGCTGGGAAAAAGGCCTTGAGCTTGAATTTGGCGGGGACATCAGAAAGGCAGTGGGTGCATATTATACTCAGATCAATAAGATGATTGAAAGCCAACAGTTTGATGTCATCGGTCACCTTGACAAGATCAAAATGCAAAATCAGGATGAATATTTCCGTGAAACGGATGCATGGTATATCAAGCTGTTCATGGAAACGCTGGAACTGGCGAAAGCCAGGGATTGTATTATTGAAGTTAATACCAGAGGTTTGTATAAGAGGCGTTCCAATGATTTATTCCCCGGTGAAATGATTTTAGAGGAGATGCATAAAATGAACATTCCCGTAACCATAAGTTCAGATGCCCATAAACCTGAAGAAGTTGGCCTTTTACTTAATGAGACAGCGGAAGCTTTATTAAATATAGGTTACAGGGAAGTATATATTTTCTCTTCCGGGGGATGGAGAAGTATTCCTTTGTTTTAAAGCCCGAATTCAGCTTTAAGCATGGTTACCCATTTACTGATCCTTTCATCAGAGAGTTCGGGCTGCTGGTCATCATCAAGTGCCAGGCCAATAAAATGATCACCCTCTACCGATTTTGAGTCGGAATGCTCATAACCTTCAAGTGGCCACGCACCGGTAATCTTTGCACCTGCAGCCACAAGCTCATCACGAATAATGGCCATACCATCAACAAAATGTTCGGGATAAAGGACTTGATCACCAAGGCCAAAAATAGCAGCTGTTTTCCCACTCAGGTCAAGTTTTTTTAACACATCGAAAAAAGAATACCATTTGGTAGTATGGACGTCTTCCCAATTATCGGCTCCAATGGTTGATCCACCTAAAATCAAGAAATCGTAAGTCGCAAGCTTGTCAGCTTCCACCTCGGAGATGGTAAAAATATCAGTACTTCCCGTACCGAAAAGATCAGATATTTTATGAGCGGTCTTTTCAACATTTCCTTTTTTGGGCCAATAGATCAAGGCTATTTTTTTCATCTTTCCGGTTTTTATTTTCTCTTTATAAACACTACTTAAGCTTCAATGTTCATTATGTTAAAAGGCAAAACTAAAGATTAATCCAATACCGAAGCGCCCGGTACACGAATTAAAAATCCTTCTGTTTCGGTTCAAAAAATCCATTATTAATATAAAGGTGACAGATATCACTTATGGTATTACTGATGCTCTGAAATGCCATACCGCTTATCCCGGTAAATTTCTTACTGCTGTATTCATACGTACGCATTGCAGTACGTGCGGATTCTCTAGTGATGTTTAGTGGCTTAGCGGTGAAAAGGCTTTTCACTTTAAAATAATTTATGGCAAGGATGGCCAGAAAATAATTTACTTTTATTGATGGGCGCTTCCTTCCAAAACCATCTGCGATCATCCCCAGAACTTCTTTGTAGCTCAGGTTTTCAGCAGAGATAACGAATTTTTCATTGACTATGTCACTCTCCATCAGAAATATCTGGGCTTTCGCCAAATCCTTCGCACTGATATATCCATTCGAGCCCGGAGTATAAAATGGCAATCCACTGCGGATCGTCTTAAAGAGCTGCATGCTTCCATTGCTTATGTTGGACAGTCCGATAATTATTGATGGGATGACGACTACAGCATCCAGTCCCTCAGCGGCTCCCCTCCACACTTCTCTTTCACCGCTATATTTGCTAATAGCGTAGTTAGAGTTATGTCTTGAGCTTACCCAGGAAGTTTTTTCATCGGTAATGCCATCCTGCTTTGCACGGCCAAGGGTAGCAATGGAACTTACATGACAGAGTTTTTTAACATCATTTTCAAGGGCAATATTCACCACGTTGGCAGTACCGTCAACATTCACTCGTCTCATAATTTCACGATCGCTTGCATTGAAAGAAATTACTGCGGCATTGTGATAAACATGCTTAACTCCTTTCATGGCTTCTTCTAAAGAGAAGATGTCAAGAATATCACCTTCAACCCATTCGATTAACTTAAGCTGTTGCTCCGGATTTTCGGCATATGCCTGAAAGACATGCCCGACGAAATCCAATTTGCTGCTTTTTCTGCGTAGGGCACGTACCTTTTCCCCTTGGGAAGTAAGTTCCTGCAGAAGATGTGAACCTACCAGTCCTGTCCCGCCTGTTACTAAAATCATGGCGCAAATATACGAACAACCCCCAAAGGAGGTGCAATGTTTATTTGTGTATGAACATATTGCCCCTATGGGGCAAGGAGAGTAAAAGTGGGATTTGTTTAGCTTGATAAAATGCTGGTTGTGCTCTGACAGGGTGCTATGCTTGTAGAACTGGCTTTACCAAAAATGCTGGCCCGCGCCCCAGCGGGGTGCTATGTTCGTAACGCTGGCTTTACCAGAGACGCTGGCAGCGCCCCAACGGGGTGCTATACTCGTAACGCTGGCTTTACCAGAGACGCTGGCTGCGCCCCAGCGGGGTGCTATGTTCGTAAGAAAAAAGTGGGACATTTTCGCAAAAAGTGTATTAATAGATAAAGGCAAAACTTTAAAACCATGGCAAGTACATATACAAGTATCTACATCCACATCATCTTTGTTGTTAAATTTCGGAAGTCACAAATAGATCCATCCTGGGAGGAAGAACTTAATAAATATATTACAGGAGTGATAACAAATCGTGGCAGTAAATTGTTTGCCATTGGAGGCATGCCGGATCACCTACATATCTTCATTGACCTGCATCCCTCTTCTTCACTATCAGATTTGATACGTGATGTTAAATCCTGCTCAACTAAATGGATTAATAAGAAAAACCATAATTCATCCAGGTTTCAATGGCAACCTGGTTTTGCAGCTTTTTCTTATGCAAAGTCACAACTTGATATTGTAGTGAAATATATCCACAGACAGAAAGATCATCATCGGGCAAAGTCTTTTAAACATGAATATCATCAATTTCTTGATAGGTTTGAGGTGGAGTATGAAGAAAAATATCTGTTTGCCGAGCCTGAGTAAAAGACATATTACCCCTTCGGGGCAAAGAAAGGACGTGGGTGAGATTTGTGTGACGAACATGTTGCCCCTATGGGGCAAGAACGGGAGTTGTTAGTCCAAAAGGTAAAATATGTAACACCCCAAGGGGCGTTATATTCGTGGAATGTTCATACAAGTGCTGGCTTTACCAGAAATGCCGGCAGCGTCCCAGCGGGGTGTTATGTTCGTAAACACTGGCTTTACCAGAAATGCCGGCAGCGCCCCAGCGGAGTGCTATGTTCGTAAAACACTGGCTTTACCAGAAATGCCGGCAGCGCCCCAACGGGGTGCTATACTCGTAACGCTGGCTTTACCAGAAATGCTGGCCGCGCCCCAAGGGTGCTATGTTCGTAAGGCACGTCTACTCTTTAAGAAACTTTACCGGAAGGATATACTGTACCCGGACAGCTTTACCCCTTTGTTTTCCAGGGATCCAGGGAGGCATCATCTCCACCACCCGTATGGCTTCTCTGTCATATATTCCTCCGGCACTGCGAAGAACCTTGACATCCCCTATACTTCCATCTTCATAAATAATAAATGTAAGCTGTGAAGTCTTGTTAACAATGGAATCCTGCGTTTTCGGAAATACAAGATTGGTCTGCAGAAACATGAGCAGTGAATCCATACCACCCGGGAATTCCGGCATCTGTTCCACAACAACAAACACCATAGTGGTATCGGGATCATGCTTGCCCTTCCTTGAGCTGATTTTTGATTTAGAGCTTGCTTTATCATATACCCCTGCTCCAGCCATCGCATCCATAGCATACATGCTGACTTCTTCTTCTGCAGGAAGTGCTTCTTGCTGAGCCATGACGATCTCTTCATCTAATTCCAGTATTGCAATTTTTTCTTCTTCAATGTCATCAATAGTTTCGGCGAAAACAGTTTCAGTATCCGCAACACTTGTCATTGCTGTTAGCGGAGCTGCAATTCCTCCTGTCACGCCCTTCGTATTTGTTGTTAAGTCCTGTGATATACTTTCATCCTTTTCTCCCAAATAAGTATCATCCCTGGCCTTATCCGTACCCTCTCCGGCCTCTTCATTTGCTTTCCGGCTTTCTACGGGAGAAGGTGCTGCAAATTTGTTCTTATCTGTTAACTCTTTTTCTTCAGTCATCGTCGAGGTTTCCTGAACATCGAGCATGGCAAGGTCTTGCTGTTCGGGAGAGAAATAGTGAAAATATGCGATAATGCTTATCAGGATTATGACAGAAGCCGCGGCCGGGACTAAAAACAGCCTGAGTTTTGGCATCTTCCTTTCAGATCCAATTCCTGAGGAAGCGTAATTGAACTTTCTTCTGAGACGCGTATTTATCTTGTTGGTAATAAAGGTAGAAGCTGAACTTTCGGACAGCAGTGATAATCCTTCCAGGGCATCTTTACATAAAGGGCATTCCCTTAAATGTGCTTCTACCATAGCTTTTTCATCGTCATCCAGGAGCTTGTCCCTATATCGTTCAAGGGCAAGGAGACTCAGACAGGCTGATTCGTTGAATAATTTATCTGTATGTGGTGTCCGGCTCATTTAGCGCTAAGCATATTTTTTAAATTCCGTTTTCCGTTCTGTATATAACTCTTTACCTGTTTCAGGCTGTATGCGGTTGCTGATGCGATCTCATTATAACTTTTTTTTTCCAGATACATCATTTCAAGGCATTTTCGTTGCTCCTCCTTCAGCTTGCCCATGGCATTGTGTAAAGATATTAAAATGCCTGCTTCCTCATCTTCCTCATAAAGATGATGCCCTTCATATAAAATTTCCATAAATTCCTGTTGCTTATCCCGGAAAATCTCCTTTTCGGCTCTGTATTTCACTCCTTTTTTTCTCAGAGTCATGAGACAATGGTTTTTCGCCACCCGATACAGCCAGTTTTTAAAATCCCTGACTTCCTGGGTTTTCAAGTCTGTTATAAGTTTTTCGAAAATGTTCATCACAGCATCTTCGGCCTCATCCTCGTTCTTCAGATATTTCATGCAAACACCAAAGACAAGATGAGTATAACGCTCAAACAGCTCTCCAAAGTGATCATTATTACCTTCACTAACATAAATATCGATCAGCTGTGCATCTGTCAAATGAATAGTTGCAGTGTGTTTTACCTTCCGGGTTTTGAACGATCTGAGCATGATTCAGGAATAGATTGTTAAAGATCTATACCAAAATTTATACCAACTAATTTAAAGATGAATGAATCCCCGGGAAATCAGGAAGATTTTTTACTTATAATCAAATAGCAAGCTATATATTGAGTTCATCAGTTCCCGGCAAATCAAAATTTTCAAGTTTTAATTTAGGAATGATGAGAGGAACAATGGACTCTATTGGCTCGTAGAGGTATGATTTTTCTTTTACCTCAGTTTTGATGATAGATGAATTGACATCAAAGCGATCGAAAAAGTAAATAATTACACTAAGAACAAGGGCAGCCTTCAGTAATCCGAAGATGCCGCCGGCAAGCCTGTTCAGGAATCCAAGTGCAATTATACTGATAAACTTATGTATGATCTTCCCGACCAGGAAGATCAGCAATGCCACGATGACAAAGGTGATCACAAAAGAAATAATATATAAATAGTTTTCTGCAATTTCAAAGTTTTCGCGCAGATAATTTTCTACGTAAAAGGAAAAATGTAGCGCAATATAAATGCCTAAAATCAATGCAGCCAGTGAAGCCAGTTCAATGATAAAGCCATCCCTGAATCCCTTATAGGTGAACCATATTAAGGGGATAAGCAGTACAATGTCCAGCCAGTTCATTACCTAATTCTTTTGGTTAATTCAGTGGAAAAAATAAAGTCGTTCAATTCCTTATTAGTTGATTTCATTACATCTTCTTTTGTCCCTTCCCACCAGAGATTTCCTTCATGAATATATGCAATCTTATCCCCGGTATTCAGTACTGAATTCATGTCATGGGTGTTGACGATGGTCGTAATATTGAACTCTTTCGTAATTTCGTTGATCAGCTTGTCGATACGGTCTGCCGTTTTAGGGTCCAGGCCGGAATTGGGTTCATCGCAGAAGAGATATTTGGGATTGAGAGAGATAGCCCTGGCAATGGCCACGCGTTTGATCATACCACCACTCAATTCTGATGGCATCAAATTATTGGCGTCTGTAAGGTTTACCCTTTCCAGGCAGGCGTTCACCCTTTCAAGTTTCTCCTTAAATGATTGTTTGGTAAACATATTCAAGGGAAACATTACATTTTCCTGTACTGTTAAAGAATCAAAAAGAGCACCACCCTGGAACAACATTCCCAGCTCTTTTCTTATCGCTCTCTTTTCTTTTATCTTCATTGAAGAGTATATCCTGCCGTCATAATCAACTTCTCCGTTGTCTATTTCAAGTAAGCCGACCACGCATTTCATCAGGACTGTTTTACCGGATCCACTCTGGCCAATAATGAGATTTGTTTTCCCCGGTTCGAACTTCACCGAAATATCTTTCAGTATCTGCTTGTCGCCAAACGATTTGGATATGTGCCTTGCTTCTATCATACCAGGAGAAGTTTGGTCAGGATGAGGTTAAAGATAATAATGAGAATGCTGCTGTACACCACTGCTTTGGTGCTGGCACGCCCTACTTCCAGTGCACCTCCCGAGATCCTGTATCCGTGATAGGATGAAACAGTCACGATCAGAAAAGCAAAAACAACAGTTTTGATCAGGGCATAGGTGATGGTGTAAGGGTCAAACCAGGCACGAATACCTTCAATATAATCTCCTGATGTAATGACCCCGGAAGTTATGCATGCCAGCCATCCTCCGAAAATTCCCAGGAACATACTGATCACGATCAGAATAGGATTAAATAACATGGCTGCTACAGTTTTTGGGAAGATCAGGAAATTTGCAGCGTTTACACCTATGATCTGCAAGGCATCAATTTGTTCAGTTACCCGCATGGTCCCGATCTCGGAAGCGATCCTTGAACCTATTTTCCCGGCAAGGATCAGGCCGATCACCGTGGGCGAAAACTCCAGGATCATGGATTGCCTGGTAGTAAAACCAACCGTATAGGCCGGGATCAGGGGTGAATCAATGTTAAAAGCAGTCTGCAGGGCAACAACAGCACCCATAAACACAGATATAATCGCAACAATACCCAGGGAATCAACTCCCAGGCTTTGAAATTCTACCAGGAGCTGCCTCCAGAATACTTTTGACTTATCAGGCCTGCGAAAGACCTGCAGCATCAATAAGAAATAATTGCCGAAGTGGCTGATCATATTAATCCTTGATAATTTATGCTAAATTAATGATTTTATGCCTATGTGCCCAAAACCCCCGAAGAAATCTAGCAATCAGAAATTCATCTATAATCCATAATTCACCATCCATAATTCAAAATCTATGATTTATACTTAATTTTGCAATATGAATAAGCCAGTATTCATAACGAAATGCCCCCCCCCTGTATTTTTCATGCTGGCAATTATTTGCATAATACTTGTTTCCTGCGCCGGTAGTAAGAGCGGATACGGGAAGAAAAAATATAAGAAAAGAAAATGTGGCGATTGTCCTTCATGGTCGTATATTAAGGTACAATTTCCCGAAACGCTTTATGTTTATGGCAGGGGATAAAACAATCTTGGGAAAATATCTTCCCGAAGCCTCAGTCGGTACTATGCATGACTGGCTTCAGCAATACAAGATACATCTTAAGATTACCCGTAAAAGGTCATCCAAACTGGGCGATTACCGATCACCTCACAATGGCAAGGGTCATCACATCACTGTTAATCACGACTTGAACCCCTATGCATTTCTTATTACCCTTATACATGAGATCGCCCATCTGATCACCTGGGAGAAATACAGGAATAAAGTAAGGGCACATGGAAGGGAATGGAAAGATGCGTACAGGGAATTAATGGTTCCGTTTATGAATATGGATCTTTTCCCGGAGGACATACACACAGCCTTACAGTTTTATCTGAAGAAGTCCTATGCCTCCAGTGGCTCCGACCTCACCTTAAGCCGGTGCCTGCAGAAATATGACCCGAACCCCGGAATAACACTGGAAGAGCTTGATGAAGGAAGCATCTTTCAGTTAACAAACGGCAGGATATTTAAAAAAGGGCCATTGCTTAGAAAGCGTTACCGATGTATTTCCCTCGACAATAAGCGCACCTACCTGGTGAACCCGCTGGTGATTGTAGAGGTACAGGAATGATGATATCCTGTTAATCGTTAATCCGTTAATCAGTTAATCGTAAATCATTATAAATTTTTCACGCTGTCTGTGTATATTTGCATAATAAAATTATATTGGCCCGTATCCCCTTATCTGGAAAACCGGAATATATGGAAGTGAACAAAAATTATTATTGTGTGATCATGGCCGGTGGGATTGGTGCCCGTTTCTGGCCTATGAGCCGGAGTTCTCACCCCAAGCAGTTTATTGATATCCTTGGTACCGGAGAAACGCTGATACAACAAACTTTTCATCGCCTGTGCCGGATTTGTCCTCCGGAGAACATCCTGATCGTTACCAGTAGCAGCTATAAAGAATTGGTAATGAGCCAGCTTCCGGAAATATCCGGGGAACAGGTACTTTGCGAACCCATGAGAAGGAATACAGCTCCATGTATCGCGTATGCCAATTATAAAATATTAAAGAAAAACCCTGATGCCAGCGTGGTGGTGGCTCCGTCGGATCATATCATACTGAATGAAGTTGAATTTATCAACACTCTCAGGTCTGCCCTGGAAGCTGCAACGGAGAATGACTGGCTGCTGACCCTGGGCATTAAATCATCCAGGCCGGATACCGGGTACGGTTACATACAGTTCAGGGAAGAAAAGGTATATCCCGGCGATGAGCTGATCAGAAAAGTGAAAACCTTTACTGAAAAACCAGAGCTTGAGCTGGCGGAAACATTTCTTGAAAGCGGTGACTTCCTGTGGAATTCTGGCATTTTTGTCTGGTCATTAAAGAGTATCATGAAGTCCTTTCAGGAAAATCTGCCTGAAGTAGACGAGCTCTTCAATAAAGGGATTGAAGTGTATAACACTCCCGGGGAAGAGGCCTTTATTAACGAGACTTACCCAATTTGTAAAAATATTTCCATCGACTACGGGATAATGGAAAAAGCTGAGAATGTATATGTAAGGATATCTGATTTCGGATGGTCGGACCTGGGCACCTGGGGATCCTTGCATGATATAAGAGAGAAAGATGACAATAATAATGCAATAAGCGGAAATAATGTGATGGTTTATGATACAGAAGGATGTATCATTAGTGTGCCACAAAACAAGCTTGTCGTGCTCAATGGCCTGAAGGATTTTATCGTGGTGGAAAAAAAAGGCACCTTACTGATCTGCCACAAATCAGACGAACAGCAAATCCGCCAGATCGTGAATGATGTGAAAATAGAAAAAGGGGAGAAATATATATAAGTTTTCCACCTACGCTAACCGCGTGCCGCCATGCTCCTACGCTGAAGCTTCGGCGTAAGCGTAAGCTTCAGCGGTGGCGCAAGCTTCGGCGGACGCAGTGGGTGTTGAGTGGATGGAAGAAATAACGATTTAGCAATTTAACAGTTTAATAATTTAATAATACTATGAAAAAACTACTTTGCTTTTTGACTGGCTTTCTTATGCTTTTGTCGACAAACACAAAGGCTGATGAAGGGATGTGGATCCCCATGCTTATTGACCGTCTGAACTATGTTGATATGCAGGAGATGGGCCTGAACCTAACGGCGGAAGAGATTTACAGTATTAACAACTCCAGCTTGAAAGATGCCATCGTGATCTTTGGGCGCGGATGTACCGGAGAGATCATCTCCAAAGACGGATTACTGATCACCAACCACCACTGCGGATATGGTACCATACAATCACACAGCACCATTGAGCATGATTACCTGAGTGATGGCTTCTGGGCTATGAGTCGTAAGGAGGAATTAAAAAACCCCGGACTCACAGTGCGCTTCCTGGTACGCATTGAAGATGTAAACGACAGGGTTCTTGAAGGCCTGAATGATGATATGACCGAAGCCGAACGCAATGAAAAGATCAAGGAGATTGGGGATGAAATTGAGGCAGAAGCCACAGAAGACACACATTATACTGCAAGCGTAAGGAGCTTTTTCAAAGGCAATGAATTTTACCTTTTCGTTTATGAGGTTTTCAGGGATGTCAGACTGGTTGGAGCGCCCCCATCTTCCGTTGGGAAATACGGAGCTGATACCGATAACTGGATGTGGCCCCGCCATACCGGAGATTTCTCAATGTTCCGTGTTTATACAGCACCGGATGGCAGCCCTGCCGATTATGCAGAGGAAAATATCCCACTGAAGCCGAAACACTTCCTGCCTGTTTCTGTGAAGGGTGTTAAAAAAGGTGATTTTTCCATGATCCTGGGATATCCCGGTGGTACCGACAGATACCTTACATCTTATGGCGTAAGGCTTGCCGTAAACGAATCAAATATGACCATCGTTAAGATCAGGGCAGAAAAACTGGCCATCATGCGCGAAGGCATGGATGCCGACAATGAAGTGAGAATACAATATGCTTCTAAATATGCAGGCACTGCCAATTATTGGAAATATTATATCGGTCAGACCAAAGGCCTGAAGCGCCTGAAGGTTTACGATAAGAAGCTTGCGCTTGAAGTGCGTTTCTCAGCATGGGTAGATGCTAATCCCGCCAGGGAAGCCAAATACGGAGAAGCATTACCTGATATTGAAAAAGGCTACGACATTCTGAAACAATATAACCTGTCGAGAAGGTATTACAGGGAAGCCATATCCCGGGGCAGTGAGATTCTTGGTTTTGCCGGCCGCTTCGGCACCCTCAGGAAACTGCTTGATGAAAAAGCTGAACAGGAAAAAATAGATAGGGCAGTGAAAGGTCTCAGATCCTATACTGAGCGGCATTTTAAAAACTATAACGCCAACATCGACCAGAATTTGCTGGCTGCCATGATGAAAATGTATTATTTGAATGTGCCGGCCGACCAGCAACCAGAAATGCTGAAGAAACTGGCGGAAAAATACAATGATGATTTTACGGATTGGGCTGCAATTATTTTTGAAAAAAGCATATTCTCAAGCCCTGAAAAAGTCTATGCCTTGCTGGATAATCCAAAGGCAAAGACAATCGCCAAAGACCCTGCTTACGAAGCCATCAAAGCTTTCAGCGATAACTATGAAGTGATCTCTGATAAAATGGCTGAAGCCGACAAGTACCTCGCCAGAGGCAACAGGTTGTTTATGGCCGGATTACGTGAAATGGACAAGGATAAGGTATTTTATCCGGATGCCAACTTTACCATGCGTTTAAGCTATGGCACTGTTCAGGATTATTATCCGGGTGATGCGGTTCGTTATGAATATTTCACCACCCTTGACGGGGTGATGGAAAAAGAAGACCCGGACAACTGGGAATTCGTGGTTCCTGCTAAGCTGAAGGATCTCTGGAAGGATAAAGACTATGGTATCTATGGTGACGGTGATGTAATGCCTGTTTGCTTCCTTACTGATCACGATATTACAGGAGGTAATTCAGGAAGTCCGGTCATTAATGGCGATGGAGAACTGATCGGACTGGCCTTCGATGGCAACTGGGAAGCCATGAGCGGTGATATTGCCTTTGAGCCTGCCCTGCAAAGAACCATCAATGTAGATATCCGCTATGTGCTCTTCATTATTGATAAATATGCCGGTGCGCAGAACATTATTGACGAACTAACGATAGTTGAATAATTGTTAGAAGGGGAAGTTTTGAGTATAGAACACGGATGAAACGGATTGAACGGATCTTCACAGATTATCCGGAATGTAATTAATCATCCAATACGTCAAGATGATTCAGTATTTTTGATCCCATATGAACTGGTTTGTCTTCTGGATCCTTATCTATCTGCTTGTGATCGCATGGTTTGCCTTCCGGCATGTTAAGATGGGTGATATCGATAATTACCTGGTCAATAACCGGAATACAGCTACGCTTCCGCTGGTTTTCACTACCCTTGCCACATTTGTTGGCGGCGGGACTTCCATCGGCCTGATCGCCATGGGCTATGAATCCGGATTTGCTGCCGTGGGCGTTGGTATTGCCTATGTGATCGGGTTTTTTATTGTTGCACGTTTTGCAGCAAGCATACACGCCAGGGGAAGAAGAATGAAGCTATATTCCTTCCCCGAATTCCTGATCAGGCACTTCAGCCTGGCAGAGGATCAAAATTTCACCAGGGCCTTTTCTGCCGTGGTCAGTGGAGTAAATATTTTTATTTTCTTTTTCCTGCTTGCAGCACAATTTGTAGGCATGGCCACACTTTTGAAGCTGGCATTCAACATTGGATATCTTGAAGCAGCCATCATTTCATGTATGGTGGTGATCGCATATACGGCCATAGCCGGACTGTCGGGAGTCATTATCACGGATACCATACAATTCATCGTGATCGTCATAATGATCATCCTCATCTTTATCCCGGGAATTTATAATGATACTGCAGCTTTTACGCGCATCACCGAACTTCCGAAAACATTTCTGAACGGAACCCATTACGGGTGGATATTTATTATTGGCCTGCCTCTTTTTCTAGCACCATCGGTCATGGTAAGAATGGATATCTGGCAGCGACTGCTTGCGGCAAAAAATGAAAAGGTAGCCAGAAGAGTTACCATCCTTTCCGGACTGGGAATGCTGCCTTTTTATATCATTTTTCCCCTGGTAGGGATGGCAGTCTACATTAACAGTGGTGGTGCACATGACCCCAAAGACACAGTATGGATATTCCTCGAAAGCCATGCAAGCCCGTTTGTACTTGGCTTTGCTGTGGTAGGCTTGCTGTCTGCTTTGATGTCTTCGGGAGATAGCTTCCTGAACCTTGTAGCTATTTCATCAGTCCGGGATTTCAGTGGCTGGAGAAAGAAAAAAGGACAACGGAATATTAAACAGGAACGCATGAAAATACTGATCACCACCTTCATCTTTGGGATCATTGCCATGGTGATGGCATTGGTTTTTCCGCGCATTGTTGATCTGATGTTGATCGGGCTGGCTACTGTTGTGATCTTTGCACCCATTACATTTTTGGCTCTTATACGAAAAAACGCCTGGGAATACAGAAAACTGGCACTTGCAAGTATACTCTCGGGTTTTATTGTAAATATTGGTTTTTTTATTGCTGGTATCCTCGTCCCGGAAGAAATAGAAATTAAAGCTTCATTTATTCCCGCCTTTATAGTGGCTGCTGTTGTGTTGCTGGTGGGGGTAATTATTAAAAACACCTCCTTCCCGAAGGCATTGCGCAAAACATGAATGCTACAATCCTGATGGAACGGATGGGGATTACGGTGGATTAATGAAATCAGAAATCGGATATCTGATATCATCTGCTTTGTTATAACTTTACTCAGTAATTATATACCCATGATCGAGTTTGATGACGAATATTATATGCGGGAGGCTTTAAAGGAGGCC
>JABMQZ010000148.1 GCA_013202965.1 Bacteroidota bacterium
GAATAATAACGCGAAAAGATTGGATTAATAATTTTTTGTGCTCTTCGTGCCATACTTTGCGCCCTTTGCGGTTAAAACAAATCTACCTTCTCATATTAATACCTTCTCATATTAATACCTTTTCTTTGTGGTAAAAAAATCTAAAATTTAAACTCTTCACTCCAATTAGGCACTAGGAATTAAGCACTCGGAACTCCAGCTTTTTCCTTACTTTTGCCCGAAGTACAAACACATCTGTCCGCCCCATGTTTTCCGTAAGCGATCTGTCCATACATTATTCAGGAAATTATCTTTTCCGAAACGTGTCTTTCATCATCAACAAGAAAGACAGGCTGGGTTTGGTGGGTAGTAACGGATCGGGGAAAACAACCCTTTTACGCATCCTTGCCGGCATGCAACAGCCTGAAAGTGGCGATGTGGTCATCCCTTCCAGTGCACGGATCGGCTATCTTCCACAGGAAATGGAACTCAGCAGCGATAAAACTATTTACGAAGAGGCCATTGCCGCCTTTGATGAAATTCTGGCGCTGAAGAGTTCGATTAACGGATATGAAGAAGAGATCGGGAAGAGGGAAGATTATGAATCGGCTGCTTATCAAAAACTGATACATAATCTGTCTGAGGCCAACGAGAAGTTTCTGCTCATGGGTGGACAAACACTGGATGCGGATGTAGAAAAGGTTTTAATGGGCCTGGGATTTTCAAGGAATGACCTGGGCAGGCCGGTAGAGGAGTTTAGCTATGGCTGGCAGATGCGTGTGGAGATTGCCAAGATCCTGCTTCGAAAACCTGAGCTTATCCTGCTCGATGAGCCTACCAACCACCTTGACATCGAATCCATCCAATGGCTGGAAGAGTTTCTTTCAAATTACCTGGGTGCTATTGTCCTTGTATCTCACGACCGGGCCTTCCTCGATAAGCTTTGCAAGCGCACCATTGAGATCAGTGATGAACGTATTTTTGATTATAAGGCGCCCTATTCGGAATACGTGTTTCTGAGGGAAGAACGCCTGGAACAGCAAAAGGCGAATTACAACAACCAGCAGAAACAGATCCGCCAGATCGAACGCTTTATCGAGCGCTTCCGCTATAAGAATACCAAGTCCAGGCAGGTGCAGTCAAAGATCAAAATGCTTGACAAGCTTGAGGTGGTGGAAATCGAAGATCTTGATCGTTCTGCCATTCACTTTCGCTTTCCTCCAGCTCCAAGGTCAGGGAAAGTTGTGGTTGACACCAGGCGTGTTAACAAGAGCTATGGACACAATAAAGTGCTCAGGAACATTGACTTTTCCATTATCAAAGGCGACCGCATTGCTTTCGTAGGTAAGAATGGAGAGGGAAAGACCACCCTGGCCAAGATGCTCATGGGCATCCTGGAATACGAAGGGGAATTAAAATTCGGGCATAATGTGCAGTTGGCCTATTATGCCCAGGACCAGGCGGAGATGCTGGATGGTACAAAAACGGTTTTTGAAACCATAGATGATGAAGCCACTGGCGAGATGCGTGCACATGTGCGCTCTCTTCTGGGAGGCTTTCTTTTCTCGGGTGAAGATATAGATAAGAAGGTAAGGGTGCTTTCGGGAGGGGAGAAGTCAAGGCTCTCCCTGGCCAAACTTATGCTCAAACCTTCTAACCTGATGATCCTTGATGAGCCCACTAACCATCTCGACATGCGTTCCAAGGATATTCTGAAAAGCGCCTTGCTGCAATATGACGGAACACTGGTGATCGTATCCCACGACCGGGATTTTCTGCAGGGCCTGACCAACAAAGTATTTGAGTTCAGGAACAAAGGGGTGATGGAACATCTTGGTGATATTTATGATTTTCTGCATTCACAAAAGCTGCGCTCCCTGAGGGAACTTGAGCAAAACCCGGATAAGGGGAGGTCAAAGGAAAGGGAACCTTCAAAGAACAAAGCGCTCTACGAGCATAATAAGCAGCTCGGCCGCGACATCAGGAAGCTGAATAATCAAATCTCTTCCTGTGAAAAAAGGATTGACATTCTGGAAAACGATATTGCCCGGATGGACGAACTGCTGATGGATCCGGAGAAACATAAAAAAGCCCTTTCCGACCCGGAAGTATTTAAGAAATACAATAAACTAAAAACTGAATTGGAGGCAGTACTGGAGCAATGGGAAGGATTCAGCCTGCAGCTCGAATCCCTGAAAAATTCCTAATTCTACATTCTTAATCCTTAATCGTTAATCCGTTAATCGTTAATCTAATGTTTTCTATACATCATCTTCTCCGCCAATGATTTCAGTTCCGCTTTTTTCTCTTCGGGCAGCCTGACAAGCTCCAGGTGGTATATGGCGCGTTCAAAATGACGTTGCATTTCTGTTTCGGTGATCTTATCAATATTCAGCTTGCTGTAAATAGATGTAATGTCCATGATCTTCTGTTCCGGATCTGATGTATTGTCCCCAAACCATTGTTCGATGACCTTTTTATCTTTTTCATCAGCAATGTTAAGGGCTTTAAGCAGAAGGAAGGTCTTTTTATCCGACAATATATCCCCTCCGGGCATCTTCCCGAATATATCTACCTGTCCAAATACATCCAGCAGATCGTCTTTTAACTGAAACGCCAGTCCAATGTTAATCCCGAAGGCATAGAGATTTTTTATATCTTCTTCTCCGGCACCGGCAAGAATGGCTCCAATCTCAAGTGATGTAGCCAGTAATATTGCTGTTTTCAGCCGGATCATGGCCAGGTAATCGGGAATGGTGGCATCTTCTTTCGATTCAAAGTTCATGTCGAGCTGTTGCCCTTCACAAACTTTTATGGCCGCTTTTGTAAGGGCTTTCAGGAGGTCTCTGTTCCTGGGATGATCTACTTGCAGCAGGTAGTCAAAGGCCATGGCAAACATTGTATCACCTGCAAGTATCGCTGTATCTTCTCCCCAGATATGCCAGATGGTGTCCTTTCCCCTGCGAATGGGAGCGCCATCCATGATGTCGTCATGAACCAGTGTAAAGTTGTGGAATATTTCAATGGCCGTGGCTGCCGGCATGGCAGCATCTGTATCTCCGTTAAAAGCATCACAGGCCATCAGCAGCAATACAGGACGGAGACGCTTCCCCCCCAGGGTCATCATATAGTGAATAGGCTCGTACAGATCCACAGGTTTACCGGAAAATGATTCTTTTTCAAGACTGGCTCTGAATTTCTCCAGGAGTTCTTCGTAAGTATACATATTTTATCAGATGGTTTTTATTCTATAATGTTGAGCAGGTACTGGCCGTAACCGCTTTTGAGCAATGGTTGAGCAATGGTTCTGAGGCCTTCCTCATCGATGAACCCCATGTTGTAGGCTACTTCTTCTATGCAGCCTACCTTTAATCCCTGCCTTTCTTCAAGCACCTGCACATACTGCGCTGCCTGCAGCAGTGATTTAAAGGTACCGGTATCCAGCCAGGCCGTACCCCTTCCCAATATCCCTACTTTTAACTTGTTTTCCTTCAGGTAGTGTTTATTTACATCAGTGATCTCATACTCTCCGCGGGCACTGGGTTTGATATTTTTTGCCACCTCGATTACCGAATTATCATAAAAATACAAGCCGGGAACCGCAAAGTTGGATTTCGGGGCCTTCGGTTTTTCTTCAAGGGAGACAGCCATTTGTTTCTCATCAAATTCAACAACGCCATAACGTTCCGGATCGGATACATGATAGGCAAAGATCACCCCTCCTGCGGGATCATTATTTGCCTGAATCAATTCCTGAAGGCCTGTTCCATAAAAGATATTATCTCCAAGGATGAGGGCTACTTTATCGTTTCCTACGAACTCTTCGCCAATCACAAAAGCCTGCGCCAGTCCGTTAGGGATCTCTTGCTTTGCATAGCTGAAGCTACAACCCAGGCTTTTCCCGTCGCCGAGCAGGTGCTGAAAGCTGGCCTGGTCCTCAGGTGTGGAAATAATGAGGACGTCTCTTATCCCGGCCATCATCAGGATAGATAAGGGATAATAGATCATGGGTTTATCGTAAACCGGCATCAACTGCTTGCTGGTGGAAATGCTAATGGGGTATAGCCTGGTACCGGATCCTCCGGCAAGTATGATTCCTTTCATCTTATAAAATTGGATTATTTAAGGGTAAAGGTATGAATTTATGCAGAGAAAAAAAAGGAATTTATCAGGCAGAACCTCTGGTGTTCGGCTCTTCGATCACCAGTTCATCCAGGTCGATATCATCTTCTTCATCGAAGATCTCAAGCAGGGGTTCCCTGAAGCTGCGTGTAGTGATGTATTTATCCAGACTGAGCAGGAGTGATGGCAGCAAGAATAGATTTGAAAGCAGGGCGATCAGCAGTGTAAAAGAGATCAGGTAGCCCAGTGCTTCGGTTCCTCCGAAAGATGATAATATGAAAATTCCGAATCCGAAAAATAACACTACGGATGAATAGATCATGCTGTACCCGGTTTCTTTCAGGGCCGCAAGCACAGAAGCTTTTATCTCCCAGTTGTTCAACTTAAGCTGTAGTCTGTACCTGGAGAGAAAATGTATGGCATTATCAACAGAGATCCCCAGGGCGATACTGAAGATAAGTATGGTTGAGGGTTTGATGGGTATATCGAGGTAGCCCATTAATGCGGCAGTCATCAGTTGAGGGATAAGATTCGGTATCAGGGAAATGATGATCATCCTTGCCGATGTGAACAACAGGGCCATGAGCATGGAGATGACCAGAAGGGCCAGCAATAAACTCGTCAGGAGGTTTTTTACCAGGTAACTGCTGCCCTTAAGGAAAACCACACTGGTGCCGGTAAGCAGGACATTGTAATCTTCCGGGGGGAAGATATTGTCAATTTCAGGTCTCAGCCTGTCTGTGATCATGCTGATCTCATTTGTGCCGATGTTCGCCATCTGTATACTCACCCGGGCGATACTGTTCGTGCTGTCGATAAACGAACGGAAAGGATGCTTATCCGTGCTGTCCATACCCCTGGTATATTGGTTCAGGTCGGCCAGCCGGGTGGGTGGCGGTAATACATAAAACTTCGGATTTCCTCCCTTGTGGGCCTGGTATAGAAAGCTGATCCCATCAACCAGCGATAAGGGTCTCGAAAGATATTTGGAGAAGACAGAATCGCGCATGATCAGGCGTTGCAGCCGTTTGATCTTATAAAGGGTTTTTCCTTTATTCGCAAATATGCCATTACTGGTCTTTGAGTCAATGGAGATCTCCAGGGGCATCACACCCTTAAAATGCTTCTCAAAAAATATCAGGTCCTTGTACAGTCTGTCTTTTCTGGAGATATCATCAACAATATTCCCTGTTGTCCTGAGTCTTGAAATACCATAGATCCCGGCGATCAAAAAAATGATGGTGAGAATATAAATGATCCTTCTTCTGCTTTGGACGATGAGTACGACCTGCTTGATGATCTTCGCAACCAGCGATTTGTCAAGGTGTTTGGTGTGTTTGCCTTTGGGTGGTGGCAGATAACTGAAGAATATCGGGATCAGGAACAATGACAGGATATACGCCACCAGGATATTGATGGAGGCGATCACCCCGAACTCGGTAAGCATCCGGTTCCCGGTTACGATAAAAGCTGCAAAGCCAACCGCGGTAGTGGCATTCGTAAGCAGGTTGGCACTCCCGATACGTATGACTACCCTCGAAAGGGCTTTAACCTTATTGCCGTGGATGCGGTATTCGTCATGATATTTATTGAGAAGAAAGATGCAATTTTCCACCACGATCACCACCAGAAGAGGCGGAAGGATTCCGGTAAGCAAGGTGATCTTATAGTGGAACAGGGAGATCGTTCCCAGCACCCAGATCACAGTGATACCAACGATAAGCATGGTGAAGAACACAGCTTTGAACGACCTGAAAAATAAGAATAGAATGCTTGATGCGATGATGAGTGTCAGGAAGATGAAAAAGTATAATTCATCCTGTATCTTCTTGGAAGTGATGGTCCGGATATAGGGCAGGCCGGAATAGTGCATCTCCTGCTCATATTTCTCGCCAAACTCCTCGATCAGGACCTTGATATCACTGATCAGTTGAACACGGCTTTTGGTATTAAGCTTTGCTTTGTCAAGCGTTACCATGATCATGGTAACATTGTTTTCATTATTGTAAAGGAGGCCGTCGTAAAACGGCAGGCTTAGGATCACAGCTTTCAGGCTGTCGAGTTCTTCCTGATTTTGAGGTTTTTCAGGTATAACGGGAAGAAAGTCGAGCATCTCCGTGCTGTCATTTTTCTTTAAGGTATATATTTTGCCAATGGATAAAACTTCTTCCACCCCGTCAATCTGCCGGATTTCCCAAGAGAGATCGTACCAGTTGTTAAATTCCTCCAGATTGTAAATTCGTTCATCCTGCAGGCCTACGAACATCACACTGCCATCCTGACCGAATAGATCCTTGAATTCTTCATAGGCAATGCTGGTGGAGTCTGTTTCGGGAAGCATCCTGGCCAATTCATAGGACATCTGCACCCTGGTAGCCTGCCACCCCATAAAGAGGGTGACCAGCAGAATGATAATCAGATTGCCCAATCTGTTACGTAAGATAAGCCTGACCAGATATTTCCACATACGCGAATATCCTGAATGGATAAGAACCCACGAAGTTACGTTAATTCAGTGAGATTATGATTTTAAAACT
This sequence comes from Bacteroidota bacterium, assembly GCA_013202965.1. Lineage (GTDB taxonomy): Bacteria > Bacteroidota > Bacteroidia > Bacteroidales > B18-G4 > B18-G4. Next base: position 6,639 of record JABMQZ010000148.1, read on the forward strand.
GGATGCTTTGTACGCCGAAGCTTGCGCCACCGCTGAAGCTATGGCGGCACTCGGAACTCAAGGAGCCCCCATGGGGGGCGACGCCGAAGAGTTTGGCAAGGAATTGGTAATTATTTCCTTGTTGTTCAGGGGAGACTCAGCTTTGAGAACAGGCTTGATCATATGCTTTGTTCATGCATTTGCTGTGATTCTACTCAACATCATTTATCTTTGTAAAACCCAAATAATCCTGAAAAGATGATGAAAAGATATCTGCTGCTGTTTCTGATGATGTTTCCTTTTCTGCTAAGTGCCCAGTCGCAGGAAAAATTGATTGAAAAGGGAGAATATGATAAAGCGATCGACTATTGCGTTAAGCGTCTTGAAGATGGAAGGGGCAATAAGGACAAATTATACACCTCCCTCAAAATGGCCTATGAAGAAGCCAATCGGCTGGATCTTAAGCGGGTGATCGAACTGAAATCCAAAGGCAATCCTGAAATATGGTTTGATGTATTCCTGGCCTATTCAGATTTGCAAAAGCGTTATCTGACCCTGGCACGTATTGAGGCGCAACTTCAGCAGGATCAGGTAAACATCAATCCTGTTAATTTCACTGAAGACCTGGAGGCCACAAGGAACAATGCTGCAGCTTATCTTTATGCACATTCTGTTAGCCTGATAAAGAAGGACACAAAAGAAGATGCAGCCCAGGCTGTACTCGAATTGATCATGATCACCAAATTATTCAGTGAATATAAAGATGTGGAAGTCTTGTTACGGCAAGCCATGGGTGGGAGTACGGAGCTTGCACTCTTGGAAATCAGGAATTTAAGTGATGCCTCCCTGCCACCTGATTTTTTATCCAAAATGGAAGATTTTGCCCTGACTTACAGGGAAAGGAAGTACCTGAGCTATGTAACAAAGCCTGAACCGGGACAGGAATATTTCCTTATCATTGCCATCGATATTGCCGAAGTAAATGTAAGACCGGGTGTGGTCAGTGAAAAGGAATATACTGCCTCTCACAAGGATCCGGATAGTTTTGCGAGTTCATATCCAGATGAATCCAAAAGGGCAGAAGATAAAAAGCATCCCGACTACAATAAGTGTAAGATCAAGGAAATATACCAGATTAAGACAGCAGTGATGAAAGGGAGGGTACGTTATATCGACGGAAAATCCGGCAAGGTGTTGTATATCGTGCCGTTGACAGCGCGATCTGTATTTAAAAACAAAACCGCCACTGCCTCCGGAGATATGTTCGCATGTCCTCCCGAAGTTTACGAGCTGCTTGACAAACCCAAAAAGAAGTTTCCCCAAAATGCGGATATGATATATAATGTGGGTAAAGAATTTAAGTTCCTTGTGAAAGGGATTGTTTGGAATGATGCTTTTATCAATGAGTAACCATGCCTCAGACTACAGCTAATAATAAAGTACTGCTGCTTGATACCAATCATCCGGCACTTGAAGAGCGCCTGAGGGCTGCTGGATTTCATTGTGATTACTTCCCGGATCTGAAGCTTGATAAGCTAAAACAAATCATTGGTTTTTATTCAGGGATCATTGTCAGGAGCAGGTTTTACCTGGATCAGGACCTCTTATCGCTTGCAGGAAATTTGTCTTTTATCGGAAGGGTAGGGGCCGGCATGGAAGGGATTGATATTGCATATGCCCGGAAAGCGGGCATTCGTTGTTTCAATGCTCCGGAGGGGAATCGCAATGCTGTTGGCGAGCATGCTTTAGGAATGCTCCTGGCTTTAATGAATAGGATGATCATAGCAGATTCCGAAGTACGGAAAGGCATTTGGAGAAGGGAAGAAAACCGTGGCGTGGAACTGTATGGAAAAACCATCGGGATCATTGGATACGGCAATACCGGAGGTGCCTTTGCAAAGAAACTGTCGTCTTTTAATTGTAATGTACTTGCTTATGATAAGTATAAGTCAGGTTTTTCAGATGAATATGTGAAAGAGACCGGGATGGAGGATATCTTCCGCCTTTCTGATGTGCTGAGCCTTCATGTTCCCCTGACAGAAGAAACACACTACCTGGTCAATACTGATTATTTGGGAAAATTCCACAATAATATCTGGATTATCAACACCTCACGGGGAGCGGTAGTGAATACCGGGGATATTGTAAAGGGACTCAATTCCTCTAAGGTAAAAGGTGCAGCCCTGGATGTATTGGAATACGAAAACTTTTCTTTTGAGAAACTGCAGGATGAAACATTGCCGGAGTCCTATAGTATGCTGGCAGCATCAGAAAAGGTGATTCTTTCCCCGCATGTCGCCGGCTGGACAATAGAGTCGAAACTTAAGCTGGCGGAGGTAATTGTTGGCAAAGTGCTTGCGGAATTCAAGCCACCACTTCATTAAGGTGTTGGGTGTTAAGTGTTAGATGAATTAGTAGTTAATTTCCATTTTTTCAATTCATTTCTGGTGCAAAACTCTATAATTGGGATTAACAAATATAGAGTATTGTGTTTTTTACCACGAAGGACGCAAAGTACCGCACAAAGAACACAAAGACAGCACCTGAGTGACCTTAGTAAAACCCTTTGCGCTCTTTGTGTTTAAACAAACGTATAATTCAAAATTCAAAACTCAACACCTACAACTACCATGAAAGTACTTTCCTGAAGTCAAAATGCTGTGGGTTGTCAATGAATTCTTTCGCAGCCTCATAGTCTCCCGGAGTCAGGTATTGGAGTCCGTGATCGAATATAAGTTCAGCTTTTTGGGAGTTGATATTTACCAAACGTGGCTGGACTTTCCCCTGCTCGTCGGTAACATCTTCCAGGAAGAGAGGATGGATATCACCAATTGCATCGGAGGTGACCATGCAGGCGGTATGTCCCTTGTCGAATAAATATTTCACACCCATTCCCAGCAGGGAGCAATACATCAGGTCAAAGGCTATGGGGTTTATACAACGGATTTCATAACCCAACTCTACCGGACGGCTTTTTATATCAATCTGAAGTTCTTTAAGCTTTTCCTGTAGCAGGACATTGAAGATATGGGCCTTGCTCACATTTCCAAGTTCCGGGTGGCCGTGCTCATCATAGGTGAAATGAATGCCTGAGGATTTGATCTCATCATCCGGCATAAAGTGGAAAACCCCTTCACTGATGATGACGATGCCGTATGCAATGCCAAGAATCCTACGCTTGATAATGGCAGAAATGATAAGTTTTAGGATGGCATCAAAGGTAATCGCGGTATTATTGAACATTTCCGGGATGATGATCATCGGAGCATGGACTGCGGCGCCGATGCCGAATGCCAGGTGGCCGGCCTCCCTGCCCATGGCGGAAATGATAAACCAGTTGCCACTGGTCCTTGCATCTTCATATACCGTCTGAACGATCTTTACACCTGCTTCTTTGGCGGATTGATACCCAAAAGTTGGTTGCCCTTCAGGCAAAGGCAGGTCGTTGTCAATGGTTTTGGGCACATGAATATTTTGAATGTTGACGTTTTTTGTTTTCAGGAACCTGGATATTCTGTTTGCTGTCGAGGCCGTGTCGTCGCCACCAATGGTAACAAGCAGTTCCACATTGTTCTTTATGAAGAAATCTGTCCTGAATTCAGCATCTTTAGGCTTATGCCTGCTCATCTGGAGCGCCGATCCTCCCTGTCCACGGATGTGGTCTGCAAAATTAAAATCGATATCCTGAAAAGTTGGTTCGTCCGAAAACAGGCTTTTATAGCCGCCATGTAAACCAATTACCCGGTATCCGTCTTTCAGGAACACTTTTGATACTGAACTTATTACAGAATTGATCCCCGGTGCAGGGCCTCCTCCGCATACAATGGCAATACTTCCTCTCATATGATTGTTATTTATTGGTGCAAAAATAGGATAAAAAGTGTTAGGTGTTGGGCTCTTCGACAAGCTCAGGACATTTGTTGGGTGTTGGGTCTCAATCAAGCTTCACACCTCACCCCCTGGCCCCCTCTCCTAAAGGAGATGGGGAAAGCAGTCAAAA
>JABMQZ010000149.1 GCA_013202965.1 Bacteroidota bacterium
CAATATACCTGTTGGTGCTGGTATAGCTGATGGAATAAAATGCTTCGTCTTCAATTTTACGTTCAAGTGGTGGAATTTCCTTGATATTTATCCTGATCTCCCCGGGTACCCTGACTGCAATATTATCAATGGTGTCGCGTCTTGAAGTGATGAGCGCTTTGCTGCTCTCTTTTGTTTCGATTTGAAAGTTTTCTGCTGGAGGAATCAAAGGTAGAAGCAAGTAACCCGACGGAACAGCCGGTGGATACCATTCAGGGGATGGCAGTAATGCTTCCAAAGGGATTTTATCCGGACTTCTGGCCGCTTTTTCCTCCTTTGGCATTTGATCACATGAATAGTTGATCAGCAGCAGCAGTAAGACGTATGTTAACCTGGAAAGGCTCAAAACAGAGTTTGTATGTGGATCGCATCAAGCGGGTATTTGCTTGCCCGGTATGATATTATATATGCAATATTAATTATTTTCCGCTATTCTTTTAATTAGTGTTCGTCTATAATTCAGTGTTTAGTTCATAATGTTTGCTGTTGTCCCGAGTACTCGGGATGCGTAGTCTTGAAAATCAGGAGTTTACTTTTGTAAATGACTGGTTTGAAAGATAAGCGTAACGAAGACAGCGGACATTATGAACAAACACTAATTAAAATATTTTGGGATATCTTTCCGGATTCATATCATGCATGATGTTGTATGCGGCATCAAAGACATCCTCTGCATTGGGATTGGAAAAATAATCTCCGTCGGTGCTGTATGCGGCCCTGTGCGCATATGCGGTCAGGGTAGAAGGTTGCGCATCAAGATAGAAAAATGCTTTTTGCTCCTCCAGCACTTTCTGCATCATATATGCTGTGGCTCCACCGGGCACATCCTCATCGAAGAACAGTACTTTATTTGTTTTCTTTACAGAATCCTTGATCATATGGTCCACATCAAAGGGAAGGAGGGATTGTACATCAATCAGTTCAACATCAATTCCAAACTCTGTAAGCTGAGCTACAGCATCTTCCGCAATCCTCACACATGAACCGTAGGTTACAAGCGTAAGGTCAGTGCCGCTTTTTAGTATTTCCGGGCTTCCTACCGCTACTTTAAATTCCCCCAGGTTAGATGGAAGTTTCTCCCTGAGCCGGTAAGCATTCAGTGGTTCAATGATCAGTGCAGGCTCATCCGAGGCAAGGATGGTATTGTAAAAGCCGGCAGCCTGAGTCAGGTTGCGCGGAACAAGCACATGCACACCCCTGATGGAATTGATCACCATACTGAGCGGGGAGCCCGAATGCCATATGCCTTCCAGTCTGTGCCCCCTGGTGCTGATGATCATGGGGGCTTTTTGCCTTCCTTTGGTCCGGTATCGCACGGTGGCCAGATCATCACTTAAAACCTGCAGGCCATAAAGCAGGTAATCGAAATACTGTATCTCAGCCATTGGACGCAATCCCCTCATTGCCATTCCTAGAGCCTGGCCTATAATGGTCGCTTCCCTGATCCCGGTATCGGAAATTCTCAGCTCGCCATATTTTTCCTGTAAACCCTCCATGGTCTGGTTCACCCCGCCGATCCTCCCGACATCTTCTCCAAATGCACACACAAGCGGGTTGTTTTCGAAGATATGATCAAAGTTTTTATTCAGTATTTCCCTGCCGGGGATGGAAGGGGCATCATCGGCATATTTGGGAGGGACTTCTTTAATATTGAGTGCCGATCGTTCTGATTCACTCCAAAGATGATGGCTGTATGCGGCATTGTTGTCTTTCATGGCCTCATCACGCCAGCTTGTCACATTCTTTTTGAGGGAGTTTTCCGGATCGCTGCAGGAATCGCAAATCAGTCTTAAGATCTTCTTGCCCGAAGACATAATATCTTTCCAGATGGGTTCGCCAACCATAGAGAGTTCTTCTTTTATGGCATTGATCTTGCTGGTTTTTGCACAGTTACAGGTGCTTATATCAACCATTTTCAGAAAGTCGTTCCTTTTCTCGATAAGCGGCTGCTGAAACTTTTTCAATGCAATCTTTCTGGCTTCTTTCGCATTCTGTAAGGCTTCTTTTTCAATTTTGTCAAGGCTTGCAGCATTGGCAATTTTTTCCTTAAGGATCCATTCACGCATCTTTTTGATGCAATCATGTTCTGCTTCCCATTCAAGCTCTTCCCGGCTCTTATATCTTTCATGAGAACCGGAGGTGGAATGTCCCTGTGGCTGGGTGAGTTCCTCCACATGGAAGATGACAGGCACATGTTCCCTGCGACAAAGATCAATGCCCTCTTCGTAGGCCCTGCATAATGCCGGGTAATCCCATCCTTTTACTTTATAAATGCGGTAACCGTTTTTGGTTTTCGTCTGCTCAAAACCTTTAAGGGCCTCAGAGATGCTGTTTTTTATAGTCTGGTATTTACGGGGCACGGATATGCCCCAGCCGTCGTCCCATATGGAAATCGCCATGGGAACCTGCATCACCCCTGCAGCATTAAGTGTTTCCCAGAAAATACCCTCGGAGGTGCTGGCATCGCCAATGGTGCCAAAAGCAACTTCATTCCCGTTGATAGAAAACTTTTTGTATTTTTTTAATGCCGGATTATTGCGAAAATGTTTTGATGTTAGTGCCAGTCCCAGCAATCGAGGCATTTGTCCGGCAGTAGGGGAGATGTCGGCAGAGGAATTTTTCTGTTTTATGAGATCCTTCCATTCGCCATTCTCATCCAGGCTGCGTGTGGCAAAGTGATTGTTCATCATCCTTCCGCCGGTACCGGGATTGGCCCCGGGGGCAGTATCTCCATATAGCTGGGAAAAGAATTCTTCCAGGCTCATCATGCCGGTAGCCAGCATGAAGGTTTGATCGCGGTAATATCCCGACCGCCAGTCACCGTTTTTAAAAGCTCTGGCCATAGCCAGCTGCGGGACTTCCTTTCCGTCACCAAATATTCCGAACTTTGCTTTTCCGGAAAGTACTTCACGGCGCCCCAACAGACTGGCCTGCCTGCTCTCATAAGCGATCCTGTAATCCTTAAGTATTTCCTCCCCGGATAAAGAAATTCCGCCTGTTTTGTTCTTATCAGTCTTCATGATATTTTAATTACCTAAAAGTATAAACAAAGGTAATTGAAAATGGTTCTCGGATAAAAAGTTTTGAGTGTTCCACCTTCGCTAAAGCTACGGCGGACGCAGTGGATTATGGATTCATCTTTCCAGACTCCTTAACTCAACATTGTTAAATTGTTAAACTGTTTGTCACACAGTCACACAGTCACATAGTCACACAGTCTCAAAGTCTCAAAGTCTCACAGTCTCAATGTCTCAAAGTCTCACAGTCTCAATGTCTCACAGTCTCACAGTCTCACAGTCTCTGATTCTCTACGTCTCTGACTCTCTGACTCTCACAGTCCCACAGTCCCACAGTCTCTAATCCTCTCACTCTCCTCATCCCAACTACCACAACAGCCCAACCACCGACCTCATAATCGGCCTGATCAGATTACCGGACTTTGTTTTCGGGGCAATGTAGATTGCCTGGCTAATCGGGCCGGCATCATCAGGATCCTCCAGCCCCTTTTCTGTCATGATCCAGGTCTTCCCTGCCAGTTTATATGGGCGGTACCTGCCCCAGCGGAGTATCTCCTCCATGTTTTTATCAATGCTTACATATTTACCTACAGGAACTGCTAATTTTAGCCAGACTTGCTGGGCATACCAGTTCTCCCGCTCCCCCAGGGTGAAGAAGGGATCAAATACCAATTGGCTGTTCATCTGTTCGAAATGCCATTGGGTAGCTTCAGCCCTTTCTTTGGCAGACCAGACGGATCTTCCCCTGGCAGTTGTGAACTGTGTGAGTGTATACTCCGAATTTTCACTGCCTTCAATGACCAGTTCTACCTGCTCATAAAATATTCCCTCTTGGGTTACAATTAGATGCATTTCTTGAGCATGGATATAATCATAGGAGTTATACAGGAATTCATCAGCATATTCCTGGTTAAGGCTCAGAAACAAAGTATCACTGATCGGCTGCCTGATCTCCAGATCCTTAGAAAATGTTGCCTGGCGGCGATAGTCTCCTGCTACTCTGAATGAAAAGAAAAGGGTGATGATCAGTCCGGCGATCCAGAGGTTGAGGGCAGTGATCCCTAAGTACCTGACCCTTTCAATGTTGAATATCATCCTGAAAGCATTATAGATGAGCATAAGCAAGGGAATTCCCAGGAAGAGTATCAATCCTATTTTAAGGATGGCAAGTCCTCCGGCTGAAATGGAAAGTAATCCGAAGAAGTCTGCCAGGGGCAGCATGATGACTTCATTATGGCCGAGGAGGATGGGCCCGCCCCATCCAAAAAGGGCAAACAGCACTGCGATGATCAGGGAAATGCCTGTGAGTAGAAGAACAATGCCTACAACAATCACAATGATTTTGAAGATTACTTTAATTAAGGTGATGAACAGGCTCAGGAACTGCTCGAAAATATTCTGGTCGTAGCTATTTTTTTTTTTAACCGAGTCCTTTGCTTTCTTTGTCAGGTCGTTGAGTTTATCGCTTAGGTTGGATACTTCCTCTTTGATGGATTTTTCAATATTGGATATATTTACACTTTCACCCTTCATTGCAAGTTTTTCAGCTGTGGAACGGGCTTCCGGCAATGCAATCCAGAGTATGAAATAAATCAGCAGTCCGGAACCGCCTATAAAAACAATCAGGAGGAACGCCAGCCTGAACCAGATCGGGTCAAGGTTAAAATATGCTCCGAGCCCTGCTGCTACACCGCCTACCATTTTTCCGTCAGGATCGCGATATAACCTTTTAGGGCCATGAGGGCTTGCAGGGGCAGCAGCTTCATGCGGTTCCTCTGTTTCATTATCAAATTCACCGGGTTCACCCATCATGCCGATAACATCAGAAATATCACCGACTGTGATCACCTGCTTGGAATCTGTGATCTTGTCCTGCAGTAATTCTGCCATGCGTCCTTCAATGTCGGCAATGATCTCTTCTTTGCCCAGTGTACTGTGGAAATGACTTTTTAATTTATCAAGGTATTTATTCAATTTGTCATACGCATCTTCATCAATGTGGAAAATGATCCCGCTGATATTGATTGTGAGTGTCTTTTTCATCTTTATATAGATTTCCTATGGTTATTAATCGCTTTATTATATGGTGATCTTATTGACAGCCTTTGTGAGGTCCTGCCAGCTGACATTAAGATCGTTAAGCACTTTTGTGCCGATCTCAGTCATCGTATAATATTTCCTCGGTGGCCCTGATTTGGATTCCTCCCACCTGTAGTTAAGAAATCCTTCATTTTTCAGCCTCGTTAGCAGGGGGTATAAAGTACCTTCCACAACGATCAGTTGCGCTTCTTTGAGTTCTCCGAGGATGTCGGAGGCATAAACATCCTTCTTGGAGATGATGGAAAGAATACACAGTTCGAGTACTCCTTTCCGCATTTGTGCTTTTGTTTTATCCAGATTCATTTGGCAAACATACAACAAATTTAGTACTATGCAAGACAAAGTACTAATAAAATAACAATAGCAGTTAATACATAATACTATAGGAATCTGTAATCGGCAGTAATACAGGTTATAAAAGAGCTTATTTGGAATGAATATAAATTTTTGATAAAGGCTTGGGAAATTTACAGTTTACAATATACAATATACAATGTACAATGTATAGCACTTTAGATTCCGTTAAGCATTAAGCATTATCCAGGACATCTGCGCTAAAGCTTGTACCTCTCACCGGCCGCCAAAGGCATGCCGAGGGTGCAGCCTTAAAGTTACGCTGACAGGTGGACGGTAGATACAGGGAAAGGGACAGGGGGGCGGGTTGAAAAACAGGGAACAGGAAAGCTACCTTTTAAGCACATATTTCTTCTTGACAGACTTGTTGTGGGTGAAGGAATTTCTGCTAATAGGTTTTTTGTAAGCTTTTATTCTGGAAGACTTGTTATAATTTACTCTGCAAGATGTAGAGTAGGATTTTTGAGAACAGGAGGTGGAAGTAAGCAGGAATATGC
>JABMQZ010000150.1 GCA_013202965.1 Bacteroidota bacterium
CACTGATGCCGTTGACCTCAGTTCTATGGCAGCATCCGACAGATCATCTTCAATCTTGTGGTATGCAAGTCTGTATTTTGCTTTTAGGAAGGTGTAAAAAGGTGCAATAAAGTCTTGTAATATCATTCCGGATTTTTTGCTGATCATGCTTAAGGGATAAACATCTTCTATGATCATGCCTTGGTAATAGCCAGATACTACGCGGTATAATCCGAGATATATCAGGAATAGAAAAGATTTTTTATTTCCCTGGAAATGGGTGAAGTACATCATCTCTCCTTCAATCCTGAAAAATGCTTTTGAGTTGGTGGTTTCGCAATGAATATATGTATTGTTATACAGGTCGGTTTTTACATTCAATTTCACATGAAGATCCTGTTTATACTTATCGGAGCTAAGTCTGAATTGTAATTTCTGGCCCGGAACAAAGTGAAAAGCCTTATGAAGGTTTTCATTTTCATCTATATTGGAAACAAAGTTATTTTTTAACGGCCTGAGGTAGGTTTTCAATGAATAGCTTGTGCCCTTGTGCATAATAAAAAATGCGAAGGGGTAGTCGATGGTCTTTGCGCCAATAAAGGGATCGGCCTGCACCTGGAAGTGGAGGTGTGGCTGGGGTGACCTGCCTGAATTTCCACAAAATGCCAGCACATCCCCCCGCTTAACGTAATCCCCTTTTTCTACTTTAAAGGATTCGTTCTTCAGGTGACTGAGTTTGGTGTAAACCTGATCAGTATGTTTAATAATGATGGTATTGCCCCAGTTCTGATCGAGGTTCACTTCGCCAACGGGATTATCTTCCACACCATCGAGAATTTCTTCAACCCAGCCATCTGCCGGAGCAATGACCGGCTTATTGAAACAGTAATAATCTTCAGGCTTCTGGCCGGAACCGGATGAGTAGCTGCCCCCTTCATCCACAATCTCAAAATCCCATGCGTGTTTCCATTTTTCCTGATGTGTAATCTCTCCATCATGTCCCTGTGTTACCGTCCATTCTCCCCAGAAGGGAAGGCTCAGGTTTATCATCACATTTTCATCAAAACGTTGCCTGTAGCTGTCTTTAGTGTAAAAATTCATTTCCGGTGAGAAATGTTGTACTGTTACAATCTCCGGCTTTCTGAAAAAGCGTTCCCTGAATTTGAGAATGTACAAAAACATCAAAACAACAATATTGAATGGCAGGGAATATATCGATAGCTGTGATGCTGCAAACAACTGGCTGGTGCTTGTGATCAGAAATGAGGTAAGCGGAGTGAGCAGGATAACCCATAAATAGGACCATTTTGACGGGATGACAAAAAATCCGCCGATGGCGATGGCTGTCAGGATAAAGTTAAAGCCTATATAGCTATAGCTTAATGCATTGATGTCGGCACCGATAATGTCATAAAACACCCAGGCAGATACAAATCCGAGTACCGACAGCAGGAATGCCTGCCTTGAATAGATGATTATGCCAATGGCAATAATGATACCAGGAAAAAGATGATATTGAAAGAATATGGCACCCAGTGAACGGAAATATAACACCACGATATCCGGCAATGGAAGGCTGTAAAACCACTCATATATGGCCACCATCCCGCTTCCGCCAAGGGCATACATCTCATTCAGTGTATACACTCCGCGCTGGCTGATATCCAGTGAAGTATATTCACGCGCAGCGAGAAGGATCATCCAAATCCCGAAAAGGAACGGAATGCTGAGGTAGGGGAGTCCGTACTTGCCGATCACGCCCTCCAGCATTACAGTTACCAGCAAGGTAAACAATGATGCAAACAACAGTATAAGCAAAAATTCCGGGCCGAATTCGTAATACACCCCAAGGCCAAGTCCGACCAGCAGGCTGTTGAACCCGTAATACCCATTTTGGATCTTTTGCCTGTTAAAGCCGATCAAGAGTGCAGCAAGGTTGGAACTGACCACTGCAATAAGGCCTGCCAGGCCTGCATAAAAATCGAAAAAAGAGACGACGATCAATATAAAAGCAAATAAACGCTTGTTGGAGAAAAACACCTGCGAATAGCTGTTGAGGATGCTGTCTGTCAGCGATGCTATGTTTTTATTTGCTTCCTTTATCATTATTTACTTCTATTGGTAAAAGGTTTATTGCAGTGCCTGGTTCCTGGTTAAATTAATTGAGCGCAGATATGTATTTAAGAATTCAGAAGTAATTTAACCACAAAGGTCTCGAAGGATTTCACAAAGGATTTTTCTTTGTGTTCCTTTTTGCTACCGATAACTATCGGTATTGTGTCCTTCGTGGTAAAAAAACACCCAAGCTTATTACTCAAATCCCTCCAATTCAAAATCCCAAATCCATAACCCAACACCTATAACTTAAAACTTTTAAGGTGTTCCGGCATCTTCTCATAAGCAGTGATGCTTTCGATCGATTCACTTTCACGAATAAGATAGGGTTTCCCGTCGCTGCCTATCATCACTACTTTCGGACGCAAGGTAATAAATTGCATCCATTGTGTCAGGTTATACGCCCCCACGGAGTGGATAACAAATTGATCGCCTTTGTTCATCAATGGCAGGCTGACGTTCTCCCTGATCACATCTATATTCATGCAGAGTGGCCCGTAAAGCACTGTATCTTCAACATAATGTGTGAATTCCCTTGCAGGTGTGATCTTATGGTCATACCAGAAAGAGGTGAACAGCAGGTTTACTCCCACATCAACGATGGTATTTCTTCTTCCGTCGGATAATCTTTTGTTTGAAATCACAGAGCCAAGGAGGTAGCCTGCATCATCAATAAGTGCACGGCCGGTTTCGAGGATCAGCAGTGGAAGGTTGCCAGGCTCAAAATCTGAGTTGATCAGCGCGGAGGTAATGGCTTCAGCATAATCATCAAAAGTAGGGTTGGTATCTGTTCCCGGGAGATAGGCTCCTTTCAGGGTGTTGCTTGAAGCAAACCCACCACCCATGTCAATGTATTTGATCTTGTGATTATATCTATTCCTGATCCCGATGGCCAGGTCGGCAAGCTTGTATGCAGCCGTTCCGTATGCCTGTGCGGTAAGCATAAAAGTACCGATATGGGTATGCAGGCCTACGAGTTCCAGTTTTCCTGAGCGCATGATCTTGTTCAGTGCATCCCAGGCCTGTCCGTTTTCGTAATTAAAACCGAAACGGTCCCAGATGGGATATACGCCGGTGTCCATATTTACCCTGATGGCGACCCGGGGCTTTTGTTTCATCTCATCTGCCAGCTCAATGATGGTATATAATTCATCAAGGTGGTCGATGTGGATAAGGGAATCGTTGGTGATGGCTTTTCTCAGGTCATCTTCGGTCTTATCCGGACCATTAAAGATAATCTTCTTTCCGCTAACACCATTGGCCAGGGCTTTATCGTATTCAAAGCCTGATACTACCTCTGCCCATGATCCTTCCTGGTGAAAGACATTGCATACCGCACTCAGGTAATTGGTCTTATACGACCATGCAAACTGAATTTTGGGATACCTTGTGGTAAAAGCCTTCTTTGCGCTTTGATAAGTTTCTCTTATGTTTTTTTCGGAAATCACAAAAAGCGGAGAGCCATAATCATTGATCAGGTCTTTCACTGCGATTCCATCAATATGTGTTTTAGGTAAAAACTCGGTACGTGAACCAAATTTATTGGGCATATCCGATTCGAGTTTTCTTATCAGCGGGCGTTCATATCTTAATTTTTCCATTGGTATTATTATAATGTTTTAAAATCTATCTAAATATTTGTCTTATGTCTCAATACTCATAATCTACAATTCACCATAGGTAGAGATCTGCTGAAACTCTTCCAGGTCAACGATCATATCCCATGAGTAACGAATAAACATTTTTCCTACGGCATAATCGCTGAAAGGTTTGGGATTCATCCCCATAGCAAGCTTTACGAGGGCTTCAGGAATGTTCTGTCCCGCACCCACAGCAAGGTAGACCCAGGCTGGTATGCGGGGATTGATTTCGAGGATAAAAAATTTGCCTTCCTTATTCTTCATAAGCTCAAGCTCGAAGCCACCCCTCCATTTTGTGGATGAGATGAACTGATCGGTCAGGTCGAGCATTTCCTTATCGGAGATGCTGATCCCGCCCCAGGCCTTCCCTTTGTCAGTGATATATTGCTTGCGTATCGGTACTGCAGAGATTGTATTCCCTTCGCCATCACCCAGACCGGTAACATTGAATTCAGTTCCATGAACAAATTCCTGTATGATGATAGGCAGGCCCCATTTGGCACTGATCTTATTAAAATAACTTTTGGCCTGATCGATGTTATAAGCGATGCCTGCGTCATAGAACTTACCTTTTACTACAAGAGGATAATCGAATGTTGAGCCTATACTGTACAGATCTGCAATGTTATGGATGGCTTTGCTTTCGGGCACATTGAAACCATATTTTTCGCCAAATGCAGGAAGATTGAACTTTTCTCTCTCTTCATATTGCTTTACGGTGGGCAGGAAGGTCTTGATCCCGAGTTTATCCAGTTCGGGAGCCAGTTTCATAAAAGAGAAAAGCTCAGCATCGAAATTTGGAATGATCATATCCAGCTTTTCCTTCTCATGAATATACCTGAGCCGTTCAAAAAGCGCACTTGTGCCGCTTGACGGATACGGGATCTGATAAGTCTTGTCCACGAGATCGTGCATATATATTCCGGGTTCAAGCGATTCGTATGACAGCCCGATGATCTGAACATCAAAGGATTCTGCTTCGCGCAGGCCTCTGATTACCGACACACCAGGACCCGGACTATCAATAGCATTGAGGGCCGTAACAGCGATCTTAATCGTCTTTTTGTCCGTCATTTTCTATCAGATTGTATTGTTTAAGCATTGTGATGAAGTCATTGTAATCTTTTTCCACTGTGTCTTTTTCCGACTTGTATTTATCCAGAATATTCTTTCTGATTTCTTCATAATCCATGCCGTCTCTGAGCATTTCGAGCATTTCCATCCCGATGGGATTAGCAGAAAATGATTCTCCGGTATCAGGATTGAAGATAAACCCGGAATCACTGATGGCAACGTTTTTTTTGATTTTCATACGTATATCTGTTTAATCGTTTATTCATTGATCAATTTGGCTGCCGGCTACCGGTTACCGGAAGTAAAGTTTGCTAACTCTTCTCCTCATCCCGTCATCCCCTCTTCCCGTCATATAACAACCGGATTGCAATATTAACGCTCTATCTTTAACTCTGGTGTATCCCTGGAGACAGATTATGTGTAAAAGATGCAATAAAATGCTCTTTTGAAGCTCAGCTTATTCATCCCTCCCATCTTCTGTCGTACGGATTCCTGCACAATACATACAAATCCCATTTCCGATCTCCCAGGGTGAGTTGACGATCTCATCGTAATAATCCTGAGAAATGTATTGTGGGATGTAAGTATATCCCTGGTTGCTGAGGTGCCCGTAAAAAGCCCTCATATGATTCCTGGAACCTTTGTTGAGATTACTAAAGACCAGTTCAATATCCTCGTTATCCACGTCTACCATTGCTTCATCCAGATCAAAGATGTCAACATCTTCAATGGTTTCTCCAACGATGAGCGCTTCCAGAAATGACTGGCTGCCCTGTGCAGTAAGTGCGTTATATAAATCCTGAAGTTCCGGATTCTGGAATACACCGGTCTGGTGATTTGCAGCAGGATCATCGATCGCGTATTTGTCAAGAAGTACTTTTATAGTTAATGTATGGGTGTTTTCTGATTTGGAGATATTATTGAAAACGGGTACATTCCAGAGTGTATACAGGTATTCATATACCTCCTGAGCCAGGAGTTCTTCTTCGCGCATATATGTCATGTGAGCTTCTTCCTCAGGGCTGACATCTTCATAAGGTAATGACAGAATACAATCCGTTATGCAGGGTGCCAGGCTGTCGTCCTTCATAGTTTCACTTTCCAGCATGTTGGCTGGTTCTTTATTTTCCGGACTGTCAATGTTTTCACAGGCGATAGTGAACAATGAAACGCCTGCAAGAATTGCAAAAAAATAATTTCTGATAGTTTTCATAATAGCTTTAAGTTTTATATTTTAGGTTTTAAGTTAAGTGTTCCTCCTTTGCTTCGGCGGACGCAGTTGGTGTGAGCTCCCTGTCATACCCTCTTTTCCTCTTCTCCTCTTCCCCCCATCTCCTCTTCCCCTCTTCTCCTCTTCTCCTCTTCCCCTCTTCCC
>JABMQZ010000151.1 GCA_013202965.1 Bacteroidota bacterium
ACAGAGGGGTATTATAAAAATCTGGTTCCGCTATTGCGGAATGAAATTGGGTTAATACCTCGTGGGCTTGCCCCGAGGATAATCAATTTCAAAGATTTTTTTATTATTTTATTAAGAAAAGGGGATATGTGCTTGGCAGAAAAGACTTTATGCTGAGTTATGCAGGCAAGCTCCTGTTTTTGTTTTTATTGTTTCTATAGGAAAGGGGGGATGACTATTTGTTAAAGCTGCATGTTGGTATGCCGGGATGTTGAAAATATGAGGTGGTAATTGTTTCTCTATTTAATAAGCTTTACCCGCACAGCAGTGGGCCCTTTATGCCCCATCTCAACTTCAAAGCTAACAAGATTACCTTCCTTTATTTCTTCAAGTATATTATGTACATGTACAAATACACTTTCCTTGGTTTCCATATCCCTGATAAACCCATAACCTTTTGAATCGTTGTAGAATGCTACTGTACCCTTTCTTATGGGGTCGAGGTCTTGACTAGAATCACGAACAGGCACTCCAATTTCGATATTTTCTAATTCAATTTCTTTCTTCTTTTTGGTGGGATCAGGAGCAGTGGAACTGATCATTCCATTTTCGTCGACATAGGCAATCATGTCGTCCAGGCTGCTCTTTTTTTCGCCTTCTTTCCTGGCAAGTTTTTTCTTTTCTTTTTCTTTTCTCTTTTTCTCTTTCTTGCTTCTTACATCCTTTTTGTGGAATGTTTCCTGTGATCTACCCATAAATAATTTATACTATGTTAATAATTAGTTTGGCAAATATAATAATATCAGTTGAAACTTAAAAGGATATAATCATGAATGGCTTTAAAAAGAGGGAATTGGAATTTGCAAAGACCCGCCTGTTCAAACCAATATTTTAAGTATTTGATAAATCTTATGCTGCAAATGATCAACTACCATTTTCTGCGTTTTCGTCGGTCTCCACCACCGCGCTTCTTCCATTCGCCTCTCTTGCTGCCCGTATCCTTTTCATGTTCTTTGTACTTCGATTTCTTCCTTTTTGAAGACGAAAGCCCTGACCTCTCTTTTGAAGCATCGACCATTAAAGATACTCCTTCAAAATTCTGCCCTTTCAAAGCATTTATAAGTTTTTTCACCACCGCATCTTCAATTTCGAAGAAAGAGAACTTTTTTAATATTTCAATTTTCCCGATTTCCGCATCCCCTGAGTCTAAAGCTTCATTGATCAAACCAATTAAAAGTGTTGGATTCAAGTTGTGATTTGTACCCGCATTGATAAATAGCCTTGAAAACGAAGTCCCTCCTCTGTTATCCCTGCTTCTTTTCTCTCTTTTGCCCTTTTTGTCCCCTCTTTGGTCTTCTGAAACGTTAATGTCACTGGCGTTCTTATAGTAATCCAGGAACCTGTTAAATTCAGCAGAAACAAAATGTTTAATAAGTTCTTCCCTGCTTAACCATTCCAGTTTTTTGTAAATAACTGACATAAAAGGCTCGATTTGTTGATCATCGACCTGTACTTTTTCTATTCTGTCAATTAGAGTATAGAGCTGTTTTGTGCAGATGTCTTTACCGCCGGGAACGGGTTTTTTAGTAAATACGATTCCGAATTTGTTCTCAATTTCTTTGAGCTTCCTGGTTTCCCGCGTGTGAACTATTGCAACAGAAGTTCCGCTTTTCCCTGCCCTTCCTGTCCTTCCGCTCCTGTGAATATATATTTCAGCATCATCAGGTAAGTTATAGTTGATGATGTGCGTGAGGTCGGTTACGTCCAATCCCCTTGCTGCAACATCGGTGGCAACCAATAATTGTAACTGACGATTCCTGAACCTTCCCATCACCTCATCACGCTGTGCCTGCGACAGGTCGCCATGTAAAGTGTCGGCATTATAGCCGTCCTGCATTAGTTTGTTTGCTGTTTCTTTGGTTTCACGTCTTGTACGACAAAATACAATCCCGTAAATATTGGGATTGATATCTGCAATTCGTTTTAATACCTCGTACCTGTCTTTGGCATGAACCATATAATAAAAGTGCTTCACATTTTCAGCCACTGTGTTCATCCGGGTTGCTGAAAGTTCAATGGGATCACTCATGTATTTTTTTGTGATGGCCATCACCTCTTTTGACATTGTTGCAGAAAAAAGCAGTGTTTGCTTGTCCTGGGGGGTATTGGCCAAAATTGCATTCAGGTCTTCCTTAAAGCCCATGCTTAGCATCTCATCTGCTTCATCAAGCACCAAACGCTCAACATTTTCAGGCAATAATTTTTTACGTTTGATCAGATCTTTTGTCCTGCCCGGTGTTCCTACAACAATATGGGCTCCTCTGTTCAAAGCTTTAATTTGTGTTTCAATACTGCTTCCGCCATAAACTGCTACGATGTTAATTCCCTTAATATGTTTCGAATAACTTTTCAGGTCTTTGGTAATTTGCATGCAAAGTTCCCTTGTTGGGCAAAGTATCAGGGTCTGCGTTCTTTTATCTTCAACATTCGTTAATTGTATGGCAGGCAAGCCGAAAGCCGCTGTTTTTCCCGTTCCTGTTTGGGCAAAAGCAATCAGGTCTTGATCAGAAGACAATAAATGAGGAATTGTTTTGTCCTGAATAGGGGTCGGGGTTTCAAAGCCTAGTTCCCGGACTGCCTTGAGTAATCCATCAGCCAATCCCATTTCTGCGAAAGTGTTCATATCTTATTTGTATCAATTTTGCTGCAAAGGTGGTGTTTTTAATTTGGTATTTACTAAGTTAAGCAAATTATTAGCGAACAGTTGGATGTGGGGTATCACTTATTTATTCTCAATTTTCCCAAATTAGTCCTGCAATAAGTGGAAGAATCTGCATCACAGGTAAGAAATATTTGCTTTTAAATTAATGAGACTAAATTTTCAAGAACGAAGTAAAATAAAAAAATCTTTGAAATTGATTATCCTCGGGGTAAGCCCAAGAGGAATCATTTGATTGAAAATTCAAAACCGAATTGATCCCCTCGGGTTATTGAGGAAATCTCCGGGTCTTATTTCTCCCGAGTACTCGGAGGAATTAAAAAAACAATATCCCTTTAAGATACCCCGCTGCTTGTCGCTTGCGCCATGCTCGTACGCTGAAACTTCTTTTATACAGAAGGCTCCGCCGCTAAGTATCCTGACGGAAGCTGATGATCTTTGCCTTCTGCCCTCATAATTATCAATATATTTCCTCAAAAAATTAATTCTCATATGCCAGATAGAGTCTCTGTTTTAATTTACGCATGTTATTTATGTATATTTGTATGAGAAAATATATATGAGTTTGAATAAGCGATTCATAAAACAGTATATTATTTACTATAATTACAAGGAGGATAATTATGCGATATGTATTTCAAATCAGTCTGGCAATAACAGTATTACTTTCACAGGGATGTGGTGAAAAGGCAGAACCTGTTGAAAAATGGGTGGATCTGAGCGGGTGGAAAGAAGTGTACTATCATTATCCTGCAAACGCGCAGGGACTTGGAGATTGGGAGCTGAGTCATAACAATCAGTGGGCCACACAGAAGATAAACGGAGATCCGACAATACTGGTGAGTGATATTGATATTACAGAGACTACGGTTGAAGGGTCATGGCTTATGAAACGTAACAATGATGATGACTTTGTGGGTTTTGTTTTCGCTTATCAGGATCCCGGACATTTCTATCTGCTTGATTGGAAAAAGGCGACGCAGAAAATTCCGGCAGGAGGTCTGGCAAAGCAGGGGATAAGCATAAAAATTGCGGCAGCAGATTATTCAGGCCCGGACTCAGGTAAGCTCAAAGCTTCACAACCATTCGATGGTAAAGATCTGTGGAACACAGAAGGCACTGAAGGAAAGGTTACCCTCCTTTATTATGAAGACATTGAAGGATGGGCCTTCGAAAAGGAATACGGATTCATCCTGAATTTCTATTCCGGTTCATTTACAGTAACGATCAAGGATGGAGAGAGAACTATTTTTAGCAAGAAATTTAAGGATTCTACGTATAAGAACGGGAAATTTGGTTTCTACAATTTCTCTCAGGCTCCGGTTGTCTATAAAGGCTTCAAGACAATCACGCTAGTCCCTCCCCAACAGTTTCCCTGGTGGATTGTTATCGCAGCAATGGCTTTGCTGCTTGTGGCGTATGCAGTATTAAAAAAGAGGAGGATGAAAGGAGGGAAATCTACGCTTGATTCTTAGCGATCTTCATAATCTTTGATAATTTTGACTTGAACAAAAGATTATCATTGTAAAAAAAAAAATCTTTTATTATGCGCACAACTAGCCTCATCCTTTTGTTGCTTCTGCTTTTCTCGTGCAGGCAGGAGATTAGCCACGATCCCATCCAGCCTGTACCTTTTACCTCGGTTAAGGTGACAGACAATTTCTGGAAACCACGGATCAGGAAAAACCACGACGTAACCATCCCCATCGCTTTCGGGCATTGTGAGACTACCGGAAGGATAAAGAATTTTGAAGTTGCCGGAGGGATGAGCGAAGGAACCTTCTGCACAACATATCCTTTCGATGATTCGGACGTATTCAAGATCATTGAGGGAGCAAGCTATTCTTTGCAAACATTTCCGGATTCCGTATTGGATGCATACCTGGATACCCTTATCATTAAGATCAGCCTTGCGCAGGAGGACGATGGTTATCTGTATACCAATCGTACCATACTGGGTGACAGTGGGCACGCGTGGATAGGAACGCATCGCTGGGAGTTTACCCATGTGTTCAGCCATGAGCTCTATAATCTCGGACATATGTTCGAAGCTGCTGTGGCACACTACCGGGCTACCGGGAAGCGCAGCCTGCTGGATGTGGCCATCAAAGCTGCCGACCGTGTGGATGAAGATTTTGGCTGGGATGCCTTCGTATCTTACCCCGGGCACCAGGAGATCGAAATAGGACTGGTGAAGCTTTACGGGGTGACAGGTGAAGAACGCTATCTTGATCTGGCAAAATTCTTTCTTGATGCCCGCCGTGACGGAGAGGAATATTGCCAGGCTCACCTTCCGGTGACGGAGCAAACTGAAGCAGTAGGCCATGCGGTGAGGGCCACCTATATGTATTCAGGTATGGCCGATGTGGCAGCCATCATGCATGATTCAGCCTATATCAATGCCATTACGAAATTATGGGAGGACATCACATACAAAAAGATATATGTGACCGGTGGTATTGGCGCATCAGGGGGCAATGAAGGCTTTGCGGAACCTTATCACCTGCCGAATTTGTCGGCCTATTGTGAAACCTGTGCCTCCATTGGCAATATCTTCCTAAACCATCGCTTGTTCTTGCTGTATGGAGAAGCAAAGTATTATGATGTGCTGGAACGTATCCTCTACAATGCGATGCTCTCGGGTGTTTCACTCACTGCCGATCATTTCTTTTATCCAAATCCACTGGAGTCGGATGGCCGGCACAAACGCAGTGAATGGTTCGGCTGTGCCTGCTGCCCGTCCAATATCTCCCGCTTCATCCCATCCATACCGGGATATGTTTATGCACAGGATGACAAGGGTATCTTCGTAAACCTGTATATGTCCTGCGAAACGGAGATTAATATGGGCGATAACAGAGTTTTTATTACACAGCAGACAGACTACCCCTGGGATGGCCATGTGGATATTTCGCTGTATCCTGACAAGGAAAATAAATTTGCATTGAAACTACGCATTCCCGGATGGGCCGGCAATACGGCAATTGATGGTGATTTGTACCGTTTTGATGAAACTCCCGACATGGGGATTAAAATTATGATCAATGGGGTGGCAACAGCTTATAAATTTGAAAATGGCTATGCGGTGTTTGACAGAATTTGGAGGAAGGGTGACCGGGTGAGCCTTGCTTTGCCAATGCCTGTCCGAAAACTCAGGGCAGATGAACGTGTGGAGGCCGACAGAGGCAGGGTAGCATTTCAACGCGGTCCTCTTGTCTACTGTGCCGAATGGCCTGATAATAAAGATGCTCAGGTCTTAAACCTGATGATTGATGAAACGTCCGTATCCGAAACCCGATATGAGCCGGAATTATTGAACGGAGCACAAAGCATCACTGTCAGGGGTGTGACTGTAAGCCAAAATCCGGATGGAGAACAGCTGTTTTCTGATTCTCATGACATCATCCTGATCCCATATCATTTATGGAATAACCGCGGACCGGGAGAGATGCAGGTATGGCTGCCAGTGGTTTTACCAGAATAATGCGTAAAGTGTAATGATGATGATCATGATGCCAATGGCACCTATGTTGAAGATCGTACCTGTCTTATATAGTTCCATGTTGATATGTAGTGCCTTGCTGTTTTTAAAACTGAGTTTGGTGTTCCAATGAAGGATCAGTCCAAGCAGCAGCAGTAGCGTACCGAACATAAAGATGGATTCAATGCCCAGAAAAGCATAGGCCTGAACAGTAAATGCCCCTATGATCAAAGAAACGATGCCGGCTGAGATCAGGATAACAGAAGCACGCTGTATCATTTTTAACTTCTTTGCAGTGGAATTATCCACACGATGTGATTTGTCGAGGAACGTTATGGTCACTGCGATAAAACAAAGCAGGATGAACACATTTCCCATCCGGAGGATGAAAGGCATCTCAGGAAAGATCATCTTGAAAACAATGCCTGCCGGGATGGTGACAATGGCGGTCCACAGGGCAGACTTGCTGCTCGCTTGTCGCCAGAACAGTCCCATGCCGAACACAACTACCACACCCGGATAGATATAACCTGTATATTCCTGTATGTACTGGAAGGCCTGGTCGAGGCCGCCAAGCAAAGGTTTTGCGGCCAGCATGGCTACAAGCAAGGCAATAAAGGAAACCCACCTTCCGGTTTTTACCAGTTGCCTGTCAGTGGCATCCGGCTTAATATGCTGCTTATAAATATCAAAAGTAAATATGGTAGCAGTTGAGTTGATCATGGAGGCCAGTGAAGAAACAATGGCAGCCACCAATGCTGCAAAGGCAAGCCCTTTGATCCCCGAAGGTACAAAGTTATGAAGCAGCCAGGGATAGGCATGGTCGGCTTTTTCAATACTTCCTTCGATGGCCATGCCCTGCAGCATCTCAGGATGTGAATGTAACACATAGGCCGTAATACCCGGGATGATGACGATGAGTGGGATGAGGATCTTGAGGTATCCTGCAAAAATGAGCCCGCGTTTGGCTTCTTTCAGACTTTTTGCTGCAAGGCCTTTCTGTATGATGTATTGGTTAAATCCCCAATAGCCAAAATTTGCAAGCCACATGGCCCCGAAGATCACTGCAAGTCCCGGAAGGTCCATGAAAGCATCTTTTGTGCCGCCACTGCCATCACTTGCCAGGGTGCCCTCTTCAATGATCATATTAAACAGCTGAGGTGCTTTGTCATAGATTACCCTGAGACCCTGGAATGCTCCATGCCCGCCTGATACTGCATCCAGCGCCAGGTAGGCAGTGATCATGCCGCCGCCCACGAGGAAGATCACCTGGATTACATCTGTCCAGGCTACCGCTTTCAGGCCGCCGTAAATGGAATAAATGCCTGCAGTGACGGCAAGGATGATCAGCCCATAAACGACCGGGATCCCCATGATCATATACATGGCCTGAGCTCCCAGCCATGCCACTGTTGTGAGGTTAACAAAGACATACACCAGCAGCCAGAATACTGCAAATGCCGTGCTGACACCGGTATTATACCTTTGCTGCAGGAACTGCGGCATGGTATAGATCTTGTTTTCCAGAAAATTAGGAAGAAAATATTTGGCTACGATGATGAGGGAGATGGCTGCCATCCATTCGTAGGCTGCGATCCCCAGACCAATCCTGAAGCCCGAGCCTGACATGGCAATGAAATGCTCTGCCGAAATGTTTGCAGCAATAAGCGAAGCGCCAATGGCCCACCATGTCAGGGAACGACTGGCAAGGAAATAATCCTGGGCTGTTTTCTGCTGTCCTTTTTTGGTGCGTGAGATCCACACTCCCACAGAAACGATTAGTAATCCATAAACAACAAAGACAATGTAGTCAATGGGTAAAAATCCTGAGCTCATAAAGGTGAAATTTAATTTGACCTTAAATATAGTATATAATATTTGTCTGAAAGCAATGCATTCATCTTTTATACCTTGCCGTGGACATACGACCCCTCCGGGTCGGGAGATTTAAAATTCCTTGCTCGCCTCCGGAGGCGACTGTGTTTGCAATTCTGTATGTATAATGTTAATAAAGCGTATGCAGCATGACCCCAGGGGGGCACATGTCTATAGCGTGTGCAGTCAGGCCTGCCATGACCCCAACGGGGTCACATGTCTGTATAGCGTGTGCAGTCAGGCAAGCCATGACCCCAACGGGGTCACATGTTTCCATCATAAATATTCAATCGATCCAATTAAACAAATATTCATTTTTGAACTCAATTTCATATTTCCTCAAAAATTGGAT
The DNA here is from genome assembly GCA_013202965.1 of Bacteroidota bacterium. Lineage (GTDB taxonomy): Bacteria > Bacteroidota > Bacteroidia > Bacteroidales > B18-G4 > B18-G4. The sequence goes on from JABMQZ010000151.1 coordinate 8,407, forward strand.
GTATTCATCTTTGAGGGTTTTCTTTTTATGATGTTCTTTCTGGTTTTGTATATATGTAATCACACGATGTAAATGCGAATGACTATATGAAAAGGCACCAAACCCTGCCTGCCAGTAAAACTTACCAGATGTGAGCCTGTTTTCATTTATGAAGTTATTTGACGATTTTTTTATTTCGCGGACCAGACCTGAAAGCTGACACTCAGATTTCATCCCTATAAAGAAATGCAGATGTTCAGGCATACCATTGATGGCTGACATTTTCTGTCCTTTTTTCTGGACGATTCCGGTGATATATTTGTACAATTCTTCTTCCCATGCTGGGGAGATCAGTGCTTTCCGGTTTTTTACGACCATTACTACCTGGATATAGATTTGAGTGTAGGTGCTTGACATGTTTGTGTTTTTTGAGTCTTGGGTTATTAACATACGACCCCTCTGGGGTCGGGAGATTAGAGGATATGACTTTAGTTATATGCATGTGATGCCTCCGGCATCAAGACCTCTCTTAATTATTAATACCCGTTTTGGAGATTTGTACCCAAAAAATTTTGATATTTTTTCTATATGCCCCCTCCGGGGTGGGGAGATTTAGAATTCCTTGCTCGCCTCCGGAGGCTGTGTTTACAATTCTGTATGTATAATGTTAATAAAGCGTATGCAGCATGACCCCAGCGGGGTCACATGTCTGTATAGCCTGTGCAGTCAGGCCTGCCATGACCCCAAGGGGGTCACATGTCTGTAT
>JABMQZ010000152.1 GCA_013202965.1 Bacteroidota bacterium
AATTCGTACTTAGCGGCCTTTAAGCTTTCCAACAGGCGTTTGTATGTTTTAATCGTGAAATCCATTAATTACATGGTTACATGGTTATATGGCTACATGGCTACATGGCTATATGGTTACATGGTTAAATGGTTATATGGTTAAATGATTGGGTGGGTATGGGGGACATTTTTTGAAATTGGGTATTAATAAGTAAACACAAGGCAATATGGAAACAAAATATATGTCGGTTGAGAGTTATGGCGCTTATCAAGTCTCGTTTGATTTGTCTGATTATGTATGGAATATTGTTGTGCTTTGGAATTATTTCGAAAAAGATACTGTTGGCAAGCAGTTTGCCAGGGCCATCGACTCTATATCAGCAAATATTGCAGAGGGGTTTGGACGATTCTCAAAAAAAGACAAAATCAGGTTTTATTATTATAGTTTGGGATCAGTTCATGAATGTATTGACTGGAATAATAAGTGTTATAAAAGATCAATAATAACGCATGAAGAATACATTCACATTAAAAGCAAACTTGACAAGCTACCGCGAGAAATAAACCAGTTGATAAAATACACAAACCAAAAATTGAAATACTAACCCCCAGCCATTTAACCATTTAACCATTTAACCATGTACCCTTTTAACAATTTATTAAAGGCTTGAAATTAAGTAACGAAACTTCCCTCCGGGTCCCGGATCAAGGAATGAGTGTTGGCTTATATTCACCTTGCCGAAGAAAGGCATCAACGCGTCCTTTAATTTATTAAGGTCAGCAGTCTCCAATTCCTTTTTTACTTCTGCCCTGAATTCAATTTCACCAATGGCATCCTGCACGATCTGGAAGCGCAACATCTTGTTGTTGTTAATAAAGCCTGCCTCATCGAGGAGGTTGGCAAAGAATATCCCGTTCACCGAAGCACCGTCTTTCAATATAATGTTCTCATTTGTCCGACCATGAAGCTTAGTCAGGCGAGGGCCGGCATAGCCGCAGGCACAGGGTTCATCTGTAATAGTTCCGAGATCGCCGTTTTGGTAGCGGATGAAGGGCTGAGAATGATTGTCCAGGTTGGTCACAATAAGATTATTCTTTTCATCGGCCTCTAGTATGCAGTGTTCCATCGTGATGTGCATGCCATTGTGTTCTTTACATTCGAAGGCAATGGAGTTACATTCCCCACAGCCATATTGATTAAAGAGCGGGGCCTGAAAAACCTCTTCGATCATTTTCCTGTACTCCGGGAAAAGGGTTTCGGACGTACAAGAAACTGCAATGGGTCGTATCCCTGTAATGTTATTCCTCTTAATATAGTCAGCCAGCAGCAGGATGGCGGATAAGTACCCCCGGATGAGTTTAGGTTGGAAACGCTGAAGCTTTTTCACCACTTCCTCAAGGTAGGCATCGTTGAAGGAGAAAGCGTTATAGCTTCTGAACCTGTTAAGATAATTTTGAGTTTTGAGTTTTAAGTTTTGAATTTTATTTGGATTTTGAATTTTGAATTTTGAATTTTGAATTGTGGGGGTACCCCAGAATTCTATTTCCGCCATCCCCGGTTCAATCCCCATCCAGTTGTAGAAACGGTAATAGGCGGCCAGGCTGAAGGAGCGGGTTTCCGTATCGCGAAAAAGGCGCAGGGGAGGGCCCGTTGTACCACCTGTCCGGCCTACTTTGCACTTTTTTAGATTGATTTTTTCTGACAAAAGCTTCTCACCAGCTTCCATCGTCATCTTCCGGTCAACGACCGGGAGACCTTCAAAATCCTGCACGCTGCTAATTTCTTTAAGGTCTTGCTCTTTGTACAAATCCTTATAAAACGGCACATCCTCACTCGCGCTTGCGAGAAGAATCACCAATTTTTCAAGCTGATACTCTCTAAACTTTCCACCCGTCCAATGCTGCGACTGATCCAAAAAACGCTTTGTACGAACGACAGAAGTTCCTTTGATGAAATCAAGCAGTATCAGCCCGTTTCGAGTCATTTTATAGGTTTATTCATTAGTTTGTTTGGTCGAGGATGTTATCGGGTATTGGGTGCCGGATACCAGATACCGGGGAGTGCCAAATGCCAAGTCTCACTGATTTAAAATCCAAAATTCATAATATATTAATCCAGTCTGTTAAACCTGATGCCGAATCGTGATACAAACCTGACAAATTCTTCCCCGATAGATGTTGTTCCGAGTCGTTCTTTTGTTTTCAGGTTAAGCAGCATAATATTTTTGTTCTGGTGGTAACTATGCAAATCTTCATCATTATCAAATATTAGAAGACTATTTTTATTGAGTTCCGGAGGTAACAAATTGTTTTTGCAAAACCAGAGACAATGATTTTTTTTCCTGTTTCTAAAAGCATATTCTGTTCCGTTTTCTGTTTCAGTTAATTCAATGGAAAAACCGTGATATTGCAAGTGTTTTTCAAAACCATTGAAAACTTCCCTGATTTTTTCATCCCGTTCTTCTACGGATAATGGTGGTGGATAGTTTTCTTTAATGACTTTCGCAGGAGATCCTGCAACAAGACAATTGGAATCAACAGATTTAGATATTAAGGAATTGGCTCCAATAACAACTTTATCACCTATTGTAATCCCAGGCATAACAAAAATCCTCCATGGAAGCCAAACACCCTTACCTATTGTTATCGGGGCAAAGCTTACCGGGAAACCTTCCAGCATATTCGGCCATGAACCATGCGTAAATAACAGGCAATGTCCTCCAATGCCTGTATCATCACCAATTTTAACAGGCATTGTTGTATTTATAAATGAATATTCCATTATTATGGTCCTTTTACCCAGATCTAAACCAGACTGATGAGTTTTCATCCCTCCAATTATTACCTGTTCATTAATGCGGGCATCCTCACCGATTCTAATTTTACCAGAATCTATGATAGTGAAGGAACCAATGGTAACAAAAGGTTCAATGGATATTTCTTTAGCTCGAATGATAGTTGCAAATCCAATTTTTGTATTATTACCAATTGATACCTTTTTACCAATTATAACACCTCCAATACCAATTGACACCTTTTAACCAATCTTATATCCTTTAAATCTGTAATATGTCTTTTTTATAAAAGAAGGAAGAAAACCAATAAGGATAATTTGTTTAATTGGAATTTTTGTGTATTTTATTAGCATATCACGAAATTTATTTAAAGTTATACTGATAATCAGGATTTTCTTTCATGATGCGCGTGCTTTTTGGATAATTTTCAATAAACCAAACCATAAAAGCCGTGACATCAATCTTCTCGGCAAGCATTTTTTTGCGGCGTTTTTGAAATTTTGCAAATAATTCATTTTCATCAAGTATTTCCCGGAGTTTTTTTATCAACATGGCTTCCTTTCCTTCAGAAATTCCAAAAGTTAAACCATAGACATGTTCAAGTTCTTCCAGAACCGATATTTTTCCCACAAAACTACTATACCTTATAGAAGGAACTCCGAGTAAGGATGCTTCAACACTCATGCTCTGGCTGTCGGAAATAAATATGCAGGAATGGGCTAGTATATGGTGCATGTCTGCAGGCTTTATCTTGAGCTTTATATCTTTATATTTATCATCTATTGTGTCTTCTGAGGAGATAAATACTTGTATTCCCTGATTTTTAAAAACCGCTATACTTTGATCAAGGAGCCGGGTATTCAAACCCTTTATGCCAAAATCATGATGTGCAGTCAGGCGGGCGAGTCTTATCAATGCATACTTACCGGAGATACCATAATGGGTGAGGATATTTTTGTCAGGCGTAAAGATATTTGGATGCAGATAGGCGAGCTTCATATATCCATTATATCCTGTCTTTTTATATTCCCATTTTCCAACATTATTAACCATTGGGGTGACAATGGTTTGTGCAAAAGGAAAAGTAAGTCTGGCCAGTGGTTTGATGATAGCATAATCATCTTCTGTTAGTGTGAATCTTTTTTTTCTTAATAACCATCCGACTTGAGAAATGGAGGGATCACCGCCTATAAGAATATCCGGTCTTTGTTGTAGAACGATCAGAAGAATCTTAAGGTTTCTTTTTAACAAGCTGAATGCAATGGAGAGTTTTGATTTTCCACGCACACGGGGAAGAATATTTTTATATTCAAAACCATCATTCTTGACCAGTTCCTCCAGAACATCTTTGGTTTTGATCAGAATGATCGTGTCATGGCCTCTGGCTGATAATTGCATGATGATTTCCCTGAAGAAAAGATATTGTGCAGGATGGCCTGAATAAAAAAGGAATTTCATGGATTTATTCAAACCTCCTTTTATAATAATCCCCCGTTAAGATCGATGGAAGTACCAGTAATATAATCTGAATCGATCAGATAGTTGACGGTTCTTTTGATATTTTCGGGATCACCAAAAGTTTTTACCGGAATGCTTGCTTTTATTATTTCCTGGATATCTTTCGGCACCATTTCAATCATGCCTATATTCATATATCCGAGATTGATATTATTAATGGTAATATTTTTTGTCGCATTTTCTATGGCAATGGCCTTGGTCATGCCCCATAATCCGGATTTAGAGGCAGCGTATGAACTTGTGCCCGGAACACCTTTTTGTCCGGTAACGGAAGAAAAGTTAACGATCCGGCCATATTTGTTTTCCCTCATGTAGGGGAGAGCATGACTGATCACATTAAAAGTACCGATAAGGTTAACCTCAATAACCTTCCTCCATTTATTTATATCAGTTTTATGGGCAATTGCATTATATGCTATACCTGCACAATTAATCAGTACAATTTCTTTGGCTGCATCGGCATGATCCTTAATCCAGGATTGAACAGTATCAGAATCTAAAACATCAACCTTGGTATAATAATCTTTATACTTTTCAGGGGGTAAAGTATTATGGTATGTACCATTTACATTGAAGCCTTTTCCAACAAATTCTTCCAAAAGCAATTTTCCAATTCCTCCTGATGCACCTGTTATTAAAACTAGTTTTTTCATGAATTTATCTTTTAATCATATAATTCCTCGTGGCTTGCCGCGAGGATAATAAATTTACTTATATCCAATCGGAATTCCATTTTCCATTTTAAATTCTTTTAGCTGTTTGGCAGGCACGCCCCCCCAAATCGTATTGGCCGGAACATCTCGGCTTACCACAGAGCCGGAAGCAATAATAGCTCCTTCGCCAATGGTAACTCCGGGAAGGATGATAACGTTAATGGCTATCCAGGCATTCTTTTTTATAACAACAGGAGCCACGTAGGCCTCCGTTAGATTCTTATGATAAACCAAAGGTTTGTTATGAGTAAGTATATAAGTTGCCCCTGCCAGAGAAACCCCATCTTCGATAATGCAAAAATTTGGAAAAGCATTATCTATTTTTACCTGTGTGCCAATATGTACATGCTTTCCAATTTTGACGCCTCTCATTTTCTGGAGCTTCACCCTGACACCAGTAAAGGGCATACCACCGGCTAAGCTCTGAAGACAATGATCTGACATTCTGTTGAAAAAATACCTTGTTGTTGACATAAATCCTTTATAGCCATGTTCTTTCGCAGCCCTTTTTAAGGATTTAAAGAAAGGTGCTTCTGTATAATATGACAAAGACTGTCGTTTAATTTCAATATAGTCTCTCATCTCAAGATTATCTTTGTTTTACTAGATGCTTATAAAGTACTTTATTATCATACCGATTTATAGAGAGCAAAGAGTTTGTTTGCTATGTTTTTATCATCCAGGTGTTGAATCTTATCCCTTCCATTGGTTCTTTCCCCAAATTGCAGAACCAATAAAAGCTTTTCTGCAACATCTTCAGGCTCAAAAGTAGTCATATAACAGCCTTCCGTATCGCCGATAAGCTCTTTTACATCTCCTACATCAGTGGAAACAATAGGACAATTGCAGGCCATGGCTTCTTTAATGGCATTGGGTGAGCCCTTAAAAATTGAACTTAACAATAAAACATCTACTGCAGACAAATAATATGGTATTTCCTTATGTGGTGTGTTATGCAGAACCAATAGCTCAAGATCATAATGTTGGTTTACAAGCTCACAGGCGGCTTTTGCAAGCAAGTAATTTTTCTCCGGCCTTTCAGGGTCTGCAAGAAACAAAACGTATTTTCTTTTTGGGTCAAAAGCAACTTTATTACGAGCTTCTTTGGGTGGTATTGGCTTAAAAAGATCGAGCCTGATCCCATTTGGGATCACAAATGCATTTTTAAGTCTAATCTTGTTTTTTGAACGCTGTGACTTCACAATGACAGTTTTCCAAAAAAGCCAATTAAAAATGTGAATCAGAATCCTGCCCACCCTATAATCTTCTATATCGCTTCCCATCAGGGAAACGATTAGCGGTTTTCTTGATGCAAGCGAGGCAACCATTCCCACATAGGAGTAATGGGCATGAATCAGGTCAACATCATTCAATTTTAGATATTTTCTGAGTTTAAAAATGCTCGTTATATAAGACTTCCAGCCCTTACCGCGAATGCTGAAAATTGCAAGCTTAACCAAATCATTGAGTGAATCGGCCTGTGCCTGTACTACCGGGCTTATTTGATTACCCTGCTTTTCCCGGCTAATAAATAGAACATTCATCTACAGATATTACAAAACAGATTGATAAATTGAAATGATTTTGTCTGCAATAAGGCTATTGTCGAGATAAGCCACCTTATCCCTGCCATTTGTTCTCTTACCGAAATCAATCGCCAGCTTAAGTTTTTCACTGACATCTTCATGATCAAAACCTGTTATAAAACACCCCTCTGTGTGATCAATGATTTCTTCAACACTTCCAACATTCGTGGAAACAATTGGGCAATTGCAGGCCATTGCTTCTTTAATGATTTGCGGTGAACCTTCCATTAAGGAAGTCATGAATACAAGATCACAGGCATTCAATAAGAAATTTACTTCTTTCCTCGTATAGCCCTTTAATTCTATGAGGTGTATTTCGTGGTCTGTTTTTTCTATGGCGGCCCTGGCCAGTGCAATATTCTTGATCCAGTTATTAAATGAAGCTGCAAACAGTATATATGTTTTATCAGGGCTTAGCTTTAGTTTTTCTCTTGCCTGTTTTTTGTCAACAGGGTAAAAAATGTCAAGACTTATACCACAAGGCTGAACGGTATAGTTTTTTCTTGCGTGTGCCTTCCTGGCTAGTTTTGAGGATACAAAAATATTATAACGTGATAATATTGTTGCGATCAGGGAAAAAGGCCGGCTTTTCCAATAATTTATATCCCCTCCATGAAATGTGGTAACAACCGGGACTGATCTTTGAAGGTTTGCAAATAGTCCCGACAGGCCATAATGTGCATGGATGATGTCCGGTTTGAATACAATAATTTGCTTTTTTAAATGAGAATAGCTGTTTATATAGGCCTTAAGTCCCTTTCCTTGAATAAAAAAATATTGAAGATCAATCCCCTTGTCTTTGACAGCATCTGCCTGTTCCGTGATAAACGGACTGATACCGGGGTTTTTACGACATACAATAAGTACTTTCATTGTTCTAAACCGCTCCTCTTCCGGCCAGCTTAAACCAGTTCCATCCAATAATCAGAATAATAATCAAGGCTATATAGGGCAGAAAATATTTTTTATTCCGGGGATTTATTTGCGTGATCCCGAAGGCTGCCAGGATCAATAAAAATGGCACAACAGGCATATGAAACCTTTCCGATATGGCAAAAGAGCTTTTGGCCAGGATAAAGAGATAAGAAAAAGTAAATGCCAGGATCAATATATGCTGACGAAGCATTTTACGCCGGTATAAAAAAACCAATGCAAGAATCACAAAAAAGGCATAAATATTCCGCACAAAATAAGCCCCGGAAAGCAACATTTGCTGCTTCTGGATTTCGATATTTACAAAAGTAGGAAAGGGTGCCACAAACATAAATGGTACAAAGACCATAGTAGAACCATAAGAGGACAGGGTGTTTCCGTGCTCTCTTGCAGCCCGGAATTGCATATTCACTTCCTGCTGATCCTGCCCCTGAAGTAAAAAATTGATCTCGCCCTGTATCCTGGCCGATAAAAAGAACCAGATGACCAACAAAAACCAAAAACTGATCATGATGCGGTTCATCCAATTCACTGCCATCCTTTTGGATAAGAGCAATGCAGAAAATAATGCAAAAATGGCACTCAGACCCAATACCGTACGAAAGAAAAACAGGGAAGCCCCCAGCAAGCCGGTAAGGAGAAGGTTAAAGAATGTAATTTTATTTCCCCGCAATAAATAATCTGCCCTTTCCATAAAGGCCAGGAGCAGAAAGACCATCAGGGGCTCTTTCAGGTGCAGTCCGCAATAATAAATAAAATTTGGCAGGAGCATGGCCAGAATTCCGGCAATCCTGCCTGCCTGCTCCCCGAAATTCCTTCTTGCGATTTGATAGATGAGAATAGCACTCCATGCGCCGATCAATGCATTGAAAATACGAGGAATGATCACGTAATCGCCAAAAACATAGTATATCAGACCCAGGAAGAAAGGGAAGCCCCTGTCGGAGGTCCCCATGCCCCATAATGCGGAATCCAGATTTAAAAAGCCATGATACAAAATACTGTTTCCGGCATCATGATAAACCAATGAGTCTGCGGCGTTGAATGCAAACGGTTGCCCTGTTTGGTATATAAAAAAGAAATAGGCAAAAACAACCCATAATAATCTTAAAAAGAAGGCAAGGCTGAAAAGTTTTCTCCTGAAAGATTGAGCAGGTAATATGCCCCATTTTTTTGTAAACAAATAAGTGAAAAAGAAAAAACACAGTACTTCGATTATGGCAAACAGCATCCACATCCATGGCAGGGCATTCCCCCCGAAAACTATAAAGCATAACAACAACACTACAAAAAATGCAATGATGCTTGTTTGTGAATAATAATTAGAAAAATATTTGATTTTTGAAATCCTCACCTTAAAGGTTGTTTCTCCGGAATATTTATTCAAACAATACTGATCGATATATCTTAAGTAAATTATGAATATGGCTTTGAATGGAATATTGATCTTTCACCCATACCCTGTCAAGTCTAGCCTTCTCTCCAAAAAATTCCTTATTTTCCAAGAAATCCAGAAATTTAATATTCAAATCCTTTTCATTTCTTGTCTGATATAGGTTTGCATGCCGCCCCTGATCGGTAATCTCCTCAAATACTTTCCAGTTATTAATAAACACGGGGATGCCCATATACATTGCCTCAATAACAGCTATACCAAAGGTGTCATGATCCGTCGAATAGACAAAGGCATCCAGCTGGCTTAAAAAATTCGGAATATCATTGCGCAGGCCCGGGAAATGAACATTTTGAGAAAGGTCATTGGCTTTGCAATAGCCGGTGCATTCATCCCAATACCAGGGATCGGCTTTTGTTTGCGCGCCGGCAAACACAAAGGAAAATCTTATTCCTTTTTGATTTAACAAATTAAGGAAACGACAAATAGTCAGCTGATCCCTGCCCGGGTTAAAATTACCCACACTGCCCAGTAATAAGTGATCCTCTGGAATATTAAATTCCTCTCTGATTGAATGATGTTTTATGTTATCAAATTTTGAAAAAGAAATACCATTATAAAGCACCTTGGTTTTGGATTCACTAAAACCATATTTATCAACAAAGTATCTTTTCTGTGAATGGCTCACAAAAATGTTCAGGTTTATGCGCTTATGGATAAATTTCAGGATTTGCTTTGTAATCTTGGGGTAATTATAATCATATCCATGTATTGTCAAAACAAGCTTTGTTTTCAAGCCTATGCATGCCAGGTAAGCATAAAGAGCATCAAGGGGTTGCTGGGCATGTGTGATCTGTATCGATTGCTTTCTAATAGCCCTTCTTAGTTTAAAAATATATTTTATATCGAATTGATGTCGTGGTTTTAATTCAATCATTTTCACCCCGGTTTTAACGAAGTCTTCATAAAGCAATCCCCTCATCCTACAAATGCAGGTGGGTTTAATGGAGGTTTCCTGAATATGCCTCAGGGTGTCAAGGAGCAAGGTTTCTGTTCCGCCCCGATTTAAAGAGCCCAATAAAAATGCGATATTCATTCAGAGGATTTATATTTCTTATTCATAGCCTTTAATCCAATTTATGTTCTATTGCTCCCGCTTGCAAGAGTAATTTAATTTGTTGTGTCGGCTCAACAAACCTTGAATAGTAATCATATGCCCCCTTTTCTAAAACCTGACGATATTCTGAATCTTCTCTTATTAGTCGTATTGCATCTTTAATATCACCTACCTCACCCTTGACATAATGAATGTTTGTCCCGTGTTCAAGCGGAGCAGGCAATTCGTTTACTATTTTTGTAGAAATAATAGCCTTCCCAAGCGACAGAAACTCTCCCAACTTCCAACCGTGACACATATTCCAGGCAGGTGTATTAAATACCACGAAAGATTTTTTTGTATTTACCTGGTATTGCTGATAGGATAGCCTGTTACTTACTATATATTTCTTAAAGAAAGGGTTCGTATTTCTATTCATACTATAAACAAAGCCCCCTTCAAAATTTAATTTTTCTATGGTGTTACATGCTTCAAAAAAATTATACCTCTGTAAATTAACCCCCTCATCATTATTTACATACTCATCACTATACCATAAAGTACTCATGGAAAAAACATAATCCGAATTAATTATATTTGGATATAAATATTTTGATATAGGATTATATTTGAGCTGTTTATGATAAGGAGAAAAGAATTTTCTGGTGTTCATTATTCTATGATAGGCCTTGATATAATTTTTTCCAGCAGTAGCAATAGAATTTAACAATCCCCAGTTTTTAATCCCAAATGCCGGTGGAAGTGATACCAGTTTTTCTTGATGCCTATTATTCGTTCGTTCCGGAAAGTAATTGATCTTTCCATAAACATCAGACCAATTATAAGCAGACTCGTTAATCATTTGACCATCAGCATAGTCAATAATAATCTTTATTTCATATCCTGGCGTTTTAATGAGAAATGGAAATATTGTTCCTTTTCTTAATTGATTAAAATATTTGTTATTGAATTGAATATTCTTTTTGCCAAATAATTCAACTATTCCATGAATATAGAAATTGCAATAGCTTACATCAATAAGAGGGTCAATGTATACAACAACATTTGGTGTGCTTTTTATTTCTTCCATAAATTGCTCAGTCTTTAATGGGGCAATCGGGGTTATTTTCAGCTTTGTTGATTTCGTTGATATTGTATGGTGTTAACCTGTGCTTATTCTTTCCTTTATGAACTATGATCATTTTTGGATAAAATAGTATTGAAATGATTTCTCCATCATAAACTGTATGTTTTCTGTTTGGTATGTATTCATAGTTTAACCCATCTACTAATTCTTTAAAAAAGCCAACTGTTGAGGAATTATTGTTAAAATTTGTATAATCGCCACCAAATTGGGGCAAATATGATGTATGGGAATCCTCAATTATATATACACCGCCGCTATTTAAATAAGAAAAGAGGGTGTTAAAAGAAGTAATTATGTGTTCACATATATGACTGCCATCATCAATAATAATATCTATCGTGCCTATCTCATTCGCAACCCGCTCAAGAAACGAGACATCATTTTGACTTCCTTTAAATATTTTAATTCTTTTTTCTTCTATTTGGGATTTATCATAAACGTCTATTGAAAATATATTACTTCTTTTAAAGTATTCTTTCCACATCCGAAGCGATGCTCCCCCTATGTTCGGATTGTCAAATCCACCCACACCGATTTCTAAAATATTTAATTGCTGATTTTTTAGCTTAGAAAAAACCTCTTTGTAAACTCCTGTATACCCATGGCCCCTTTTATCTGTACCATGTTTTAAGGCTAATAAATAAAGATCATCAGTGGGAAACAGGTGTAATGCTTTTTGAATTATTTTTTTTATTTGCTTTTTCATGATTTATACTTTTAGTTCTCGCTAAGCATTTAAAGTCAAGCGAAATATTTATTTTAGCCTCTCTTCATGCCAGCCAATATGAGCAATTTAAACCTTGATCCTATGCCTTTTATATAGAGGTAGAGTCTTACTAATATTGGAGGTGAATAGTACTTCACTTTCATTGATAGTGGTTGTTTTGCCAAATTGATCTTATTTACCTCTGCCTTTGCTTCTTTTTTGTATTTATTATATACAATGTATTTCAACAAACCATATGCCCTGATATTATCAAGAAGTTGTTTCAAGTCTTTTCTTTTTAGCTCTTCAGCATGTAAATAATCTAATTGAAATATAAAATGATTTTGTGGTTTATAATATTTTAAAGAGCTCACAGCCCGATTTGATAAATCAACATCTTGATTGTAATATACAAGAGGCTTGTTTATAAGGGCAATTTTATATTTAAGTGCAATTCTGACCCAAAGATCAAAATCCTCACCGATTTTCAGATCGGGTTTAAATCCTCTAAACGCCTCAAAAACATTTTTTTGTACAATAAATGAAGAGGATGTAATTGGCATCCACATGGTTTTTGCATAGACCTGAAAATAATTTATATAGCCCTTGGAGAATCCCTCCTTCAAACCTATTTTCGCTCTAATTTTCTTTCCTCCTTTTACCTTGTAATATCCTGATGCCCACAATCCAGCATCCGGATACTTTTGAATCAGATGATTCATTTCACGGAGATAATTCGTGTCCCACCAGTCATCAGCATCCAGAAACGCGAGTAGCTCATATTTTGATGCCTTCGCCCCATTATTCCTGGCGGTGGAAACCCCAGCATTAGACTGTTCGATGATTCTGATCCGGTTATCATTGATTTGCTGTACCACTTCCAGGCTGTTGTCGGTACTGCCATCATTTACAATAATAAGCTCAAAATCAGATAATGACTGCTGTAATACAGCGTCAATGGCCTTTGAAATATAGCCTGCTTTATTGTATAGAGGAATGATTACAGATATCATAGGTGATATATATCGCTATTGCATAAAGAGTATGTTGAGATCTCTCTCTTTCTTCGGGTTATTTTTGTTTAGCCGGGCAATTAATGTTTCCAGCCATAAAAAGCCAATTATATAGCCGAAAAAAAGATATACAAATCCATACATAGTTTTTCCTTTATAAGGAGGAATACTCCATTTTGCATATTCTTTGGACCTTGTGAGGTGATAATGGCCTTCTGTTTTTTGTCCACTGATAAAAAACGACCTGGCATGTCCAAAATATGCAAGTGAAAAATACCTCTTTTGAGCCGGGTTCAAACTGCCTTGCCTTGCCTTGATTGCCTTGATTTTCTTTTCAAGGGAATATACTAAAGCTTCTATGTTTTTATTAGGCTTTGTCCGATCAACCGAAATCCGGTTATCACTATTATGACTTCTGTAATTGAATATAAGCCCTGGCTTGTAAATGAATTTTATATTACTCAGTGCAAGCCTGAGGTGTAAATCTGATTCCTGACCAAAAGGTAATTTTTCATCAAATCCTCCGATGTCTTTCAGCGTTTTTGTGCGATGCAGAGGACAGCTGATCAATATTTTCCAATTTGAGAGAAAAAATGTTACAGGATCTTCAGTAAGCATCTTTTGTTCTAAAAAAGTATTGGTACCGGTAATTTTACCTTTACTGTTCATAAAGTTGAAGTCCCCGAATACCACCTTGTCTTCTTCCAGATCCTCCATGTAAGCCAACTGCTCTTTAATAGCGTTCGGGGTCAATATATCATCAGCATCAAGGAATTTAATGTAATCGCCCTGTGATTCTTCCAGTCCCCTGTTTCGCGCTACCGACCCTCCTTTGTTCCTTTGGCGAATGATTTTTACGCCGGCTTGCTTGTATTTATATGCAATTTCAAAAGATTTGTCTGCGGAACCATCATCAATAACAATAATCTCGGTATTTCCGTATGTCTGGTTCAATGCCGACAGCATAGCTTCTGCCAGAAATTGTTCTGCATTGTAAACGGGGATGATTATGGAAACTAATGGAAGCATTTGTGAAGGGTACCGGGTGCCGGGTGCCGGATACCGGGGGTTTTAGGTTTATGGATTTGTAGTTTCAGACCCTATACCTCCCGGTATCCGGTACCTGACACCCTGCACCTTATATTAAATCATAAGTTTTATAAGCGTTTTCCCGTTTTCATCTGAGATAGCGTAGTCGCTAATAAATTTTTCATCTTTGATCAGCCGCCAGATAATGTATAGCAAATCAGTTTCAGCATTAAATGTGTCTGCCTCATTCTTTTTATGCGTAGCTTTTCCTGATAATATATTTAAGATCCTGCCGGCTTTATTCGGTTTTTTATTTTTGTCGATTTTGTTTTTCGGAATTTCAATGCTCAGGCATTCGTCATTTTTTAAAGATTGAAGATCACTGATCAGGAGTGCAGCGATATGGCCTTTGTAGAACCAGCTCCCCGTATTCTTATATTCAAAAGTTTTTTCTTTACAATTGAAAACGCTACGGTTTTCTTTTTTCAGCAGCTTTCCCCAGTTTTCATCATTTCTTACTAAATTTTGTTTGTTGAATTGAAAATGCATATTCATGCTCTCCCACCAGCGATCCGGGAAAAAGCCTTTTTTTGCCCCTGAAGCGTCCGGATGCCATTGATGAAATACCGGGTATTTTTTTATATCCAAACAAAAGGTCTTCATCCCCATTTGGTCAAGCCTGGAATACAGATCCCTGTCTTCTACCCCCCAAAAACAATAATATTCATCAAAACCTCTTATTTTCTCCAATTGCATTTTATGAATTAAATGTGCGCCGCCCCCACCATTCTCATTGGTAAGAGGTAAATCCGCAGGTACATTCGTAAATAATGAATGATTAAATGGAATATTTTCAGGTAGGAGATAATTCCGGCAATATACCCTTACATTCTTTTCTGCTGCATTTATCATGGCTTCTAAAGTTTCCGGAGAGTACACCCAATCAATATCTCCTAACAGAACATAATCTGAGCTTGCAAGCCTGATGCCGGTATTTATGGCATGAGAGCGGTTCCAGGGCATTCCCCTGCTATCATTATAATAGTATCTTGTAAATGAATAAGATTCTACCAGGCTTTGTATTGCCGTACGATACTTTTCATCACTACCATAATCAATAAAAATAACTTCAAGATACTGAAATGTTTGATTTGCGATTGAATCCAGGACATGCCTTACTCTTTCCGTATCGCGATTCTTATACACGATAATGATGGAAATTTTAACATTCATTTCAGCTTCTTTTTGTACATTAAATAATTGGCTGTTTCCTGAAATTTTTGAAAACCGGCTTCATTTATTGCATCATTTATTTTAATTGATTGATCAAGTAAAACATACTTCTTGCTTAAATCATTTTTATGTACAAGTGTAAATTTTCTGCAGAAGATAAACTTTCTATAAAATCGTGAGATGTTAATGCATTATTATAAGAAAAACCAAATTTTTTTGGATTTGCCGGGTTGAAATGGCACAAATAATAAAGTTTCACATTAGAAAATACATATACGCCGGATCCTGCCGGGATGATCTCATTGATCTCTTCTGCCAGCTCTATGTCTGCCTTCAGGCCTGAATGTGTTGAAAATAATAAGCTTTTGCTGCGTCCGCCAATAAAAAACTCATTCAGAAAAAGGCTTAATAGAATAATGCCCAGGATCAATATTCTGTTCTTTGGCGTATAAACATCAAACAATATCACCCCAATGATCAGGATTGCAGGCAGCATGAGAATATAATAATGGGGCAAAGAAGCGGATAAATTTATTCTCAGAATAGTGCCTGCTAATTTTTGAGATCATGCATGCATTGATAAACTGAACTACAAACATAAAACCCAGGAAAAGCTCAAAAGCAATGGCTTTTCCCACCAGCAATTTTATGGGCAGCAGCATATAAAAAACCAGGGGTGGATACATGATCCTGAGGTCGTGTTCGGGTATAGCGCCATCTGCAATACATTCGGTAACCCTTAAATAAAAACCGGCATCCACACCCATATTCGGAAAAATCAATGCATTGGCATACATGCCTGCAATGATCAGGAAGAACAGCAGGTTAAAATATTTGTAAAAAATATCAGCTATTATTTGAGCAATGCGTTTCATTTTCGAAATTTATGCAGGCGGCCTGCAACTACTGGTATCATTCTATTATAGAGGTCTTTCATTCCCGGTGCCCCGAAGAATAATAAAAACCCATATATGATGCTAAAAGGAACACTGATACACAATGCAAATACCAAGCAATTAAGATATGATAATGGATTGGGTAGCCAGCCTGAATGTACCAATGGATACATGATTAACCAGCTAAGGATTAAGAGGGCCGGATATTTAAGGATATGTTTCAGGTAAGACCCGAACTTTTCCTTAAAACCATTCCTGAAAAGGAAAAATGGTTTCCAGATACTCTCTATTAAAAAAGTACTGATTGCAATGCCAAGAATGACCCCAATTAATCCATAATAATACCCGACAGCGATTGATATGATCAAATTCAGTGTTGCTTCAGCCCAGGGAGCCCATACGTCTTTAAATAAAGCATAGGCATTGAGGAAATACACAGCGGTATTCCGGATGATGAAAATATATGCATTAATAAGCATGATGATAAGAACCAGGTGGCTCAGGATAAACTCTTCTCCCAGCCAGAGTGAAATAAAGGGCTCGGTAAGGTAATAAAACGAAAAAACAAAGATTCCTGCGATCCAGAAAAAAAGGGCATTGAATTCCCAGAACACCTTGTGTATGGTTCCTTTATTGTTTTCTGCAACGACATGCCCGATGCCGGCCAGGTTCGAACCCAGGGTAGAACTTATCAGGAGAGAAATTTTCTGAAAGATCAGCAGGTAATTCGTATAATATGTGACTACGGTGAGTGAGGTGAGGGCATAAATAAGGATATTAGAGGATTGCTGAGAAACAAAGCCCGCTATTTTGTGGGCAAAGAGCTGTTTCACCTTCAGCAGTACTTCCCTGTTGCGTGCCATGAGTACTCTTCCCTGACTTAAATTGGGGTTTAGCCAGGGGTATTTTTTGCTGATCGTATGGTTGATCCAGAAGCGCAAAGCAAGGCCAAAAACCAATTCGATGCCCAACCAGCCAAAATAATTTCCATTCAAATATTTAAGGTAAACAATCTGAATCGCCACCTTAAGAATATTCACCCAGTTTGTGAGCCGGGTCGTAACATAGGTTTGCTGGTTGGCAACCAGCAACACCTGTTTGTAATTATTAAAATAGCTGACCAGGGTGATGGCCAGGAAAGTATAAAAAGCAGCATACAGGATTAAAAAATCCAGTTGCGTCTTGGCAAAAATATTTGGAAGAAATAAAGAAACAATGATCCCGATTCCCAGGATGACAAAGCCAATGATCCTGTACAGAAAACCAAAGAGGGAAATAATTTCATTAACTTTATTTTGATCCTTGTCGAATAAGGGCTTATACAGGGATGTGGCAACAGCAGTATAAATTCCAAGTTCTGCCAGGTTCAGAAAGCCCAGGATGTTGCGCATGGTGGCGCTCAAACCCACCAGCTCTGTTCCCAGGCTGTCGATGAATACCTTACGGGAGATAAAAGCCAGTACCAGGGCAATAAAATAGAAGATAAAAGCTACCCGGGCGTTTTTTATGCTTTTATTTAAGCGAGTCACCCGGAATAAATGATTGTTTGGAAATTAGACATAATCTTTATGTGGACCAGTTTTGCTGTGCTAATTAGCACTATTGTTTTTTCAACACATAGAATTTATTTCCACGGTTGTCAATAAGCTCTTTATCGGTTATATCTAATAAAGAAGGAGATATAGAAGCATTTTTCTCTACAATAATATATCCGATATTATATTTTCGTATAAAATCAATTTGACTTTCTATGATAGAAGAAAAATTATTATTCACTTTTTGGTTTTCAACAAATTGATAAAATGGGGATAAATGTCTGTCATCATATTCCCAAGGAACATTATCAGGAATATCATAAACAGAAATACAATACGGGTTATAGAATCCTTTGAAATGAATTATTTTATGCATAGGGGGGAATATGAAAATTCTATATAAGTGCCTAAATGAGTCATTTTTTTCAGGATACTTTCTTATATAAGCAAATTCATTATTGTCGTTCCTTATTAAGTTTTTGATATTGTAATAGGACTCCGTGTTTATTTGTTCCCAATCATAATTGCCACCACCCAAATAAGATGCTGAATTGTTATAAAGGGAAATTAATATAAAACCCATTAAAATTATCGCAGAAAATACTTTGGCAGGTAAAAGTGGTATCTGTTTGGTTAATATTATGATGAAAATATAATAAATAATAGAGAATACCGGGAAAACAAATACTTTTAATAATTGTGAGCCTTCAATACTAATCATTGAATATAATCCAGCCATAATTGCTGAAGAAAGTAAACCTGCTAAAACAAAAACGATTAAACTAAGGAATGAAATATTGAATTTAAATGTTTTATCTAAATGTGGCTTAAAAATGCTTCCAATAATTAATAAAAGAATTAAACTTAATAAAAAGGAGATTATATAAATTACGGATTTCTTAATGATAAAAAATAGCGCCCAGCTTAATGAATGATCGCTCGGATTACCAGAAGCGATTGTTCCTTTATTTAATAAAAAATAAAATATCACATAAAAAATGATAGCTGTTACAGCATATAGTATATATCTGTTTATTAGTTTGAATTTATTTTTATAATTTACAATCAATATTACTGCAAATAACCCCCCAATTATACCAGGGGCAACAGGAGTATAGAATGCGATTAAAAAGTATAAAACAAGAGCGCTCAAAAAATATTTTTTTTGAATAAACAGAAGCCCGGAAGCAATAAAAAATATATATAGGCCCCCCAGCTTAGGAAGGTCAATAAATGCCCAATAGAATTTATTAAAAAAAGGAATAAATGGATGGATAATAATTAGTAGAATTCCAAACACAAGAATAAGAAACCTGTTTTCTATTCCGACCACCTGAGCAATTGCAATCCCTCCCTGAAAGATTAAGACTGCAAAAAGAGTTATTACTACCAATAAGTATATATGTAAATAATTTTCATTAAAAAGAAATGAAAAGAATACATTCGTCCAGATATCTGCATAGTGATATTTGTCGGTAATAATAGTTTGGATAAAAACGGATGGGCCCTCTATGTGGGTGTGTTCAATATTATGGGAAATAGTTGCATATACAGGATAATCACACCAGATATTACCAACTCCATTATTAAAAAAAACATAATAAGAGAGAGAAAAGAAAATAATTGTAAAAAGAAAAAGAATTCCTATTTGTGGGAATTCAATTATTTTAATTTTTTGTAGCTTAATCTTAAAAGATTCTTTTCTAATGTAAAAGTGCTCATAACAATATATTATTAATAGTATTAGGGAGAAAAGAAAAACAGAATTACCAGAAGTCCACAGAATTGCAAAAAAGGAAATTAAAAAAACATAACCACTAAAAAGCTTTTGAAATAATAATATATTCTTATTCATATTTGTGCAAAAGGCACCAATTAACAAATGGCCAGTTAAATAAATAAGAGCGATACTTACGAGGGAATAAAGCAAGTAATTGATGTATGATGGATTAAATAATTCCACAATAAAAAATAGTAATGTATTTCAATTCATTTAATGAAATCGGGGCAATAATTTAGAAGAAGAAGGCTACCCGGGCGTTTTTTATGCTTTTATTTAATCGGGACATTGTTTGTATTAGGGTATGGGACTTGGGGTATGAGGTGTGAGGAGAAAGACTGAATAACTCAGAAACTAAGGGACTGAGTGATATTGTGCGTAATTAAGTGTGTGTATAGTTTGTTGTTCAATCAGGTTCCGGGATATTCGATCTTTGGTCTTCTTGATTATTATTTCGATGAAAATAAAATATAGTTATATCCCAATTGCATCAGGTTATGGCCATCGGTTCCCAATTCTACTTTGTTATAAGATTCAGGGAAATTCCAGTCCGATTGTTCAAGAAATTCGGTGACCATGGCGATCTGGCCTTGGTCAATGATGATATAATCCACTTTGTTTTGCGGAATGTTGTCTTTATTTGCAACAAAAAACTCGGCAGAGTATGTCAGCCTGTGTGGAACATATCCTCCAGCAGCATACACCAGCATAAAAGTTTTATAGAATGCCAACACATCATCCCCCTTTTCAAAGCCGGCTTTTTTCAGTTCCCGTATTCCGTTTTCATAAAAGTTCTGCTGGTATTCAGATACACCGATGTTGGTGAACCTTACGGCACCTTCAATAGGATATATTGAGCGCTTGATACTGTAATTGTAATGGATGTGCTTGAGGAAACCCTGCGCGACAAACACGATAAAAAATACAATAATGAAAACGTAATTAATTACATTAAAACTACTTTTTTCATTATAAGTCCTGAATTCTCCATAGAGGACGAACAGGGCCAGGAACCAGAAAGGCATAAAGTATACCATTTTCATTTCCAACCGCTGGTTTGATCCGGCCACGGCCAGCAGGGGCAAGGCTAGTAGCATGATGGCCAGGATGAGGTTTTTTGACAAATGGATCCTTTTTTTTCTGGCGATTGCGTTAACCGTGGTATCGAGCAGCAGTAAGACAATAGGTAGCAACAGTATATTTGAGAAATAGACAGAATATTTATAGGTGACCACCAGCAATACCAATCCAAATACGATATTCAGGATAATCCTGTTGATGAGTTTTTTTTGTGACAGTAGTATATATACCAGGCTTAATCCGAGAACCGGGAGATAAAACTTTGCCATGCCCAGGAAGTATTTTCCAATCACCAGCCATTGTCCATCTGCATCATATTTTGCTTTTGGTGATTTTGCTGCATTTGTATAAGCCAAAAGAGCTTCGTTGAAAAAATCACGAATATCATAAATGATAAGGCTGTAAAAAACAGCCCCAGCAATAACCCCTCCAAAAATAATCAAACATGATTTAACCATCCCGGTGAATGATGGGTATAAATAAATTCCTGTCAAAAGAAATATCAATCCTAATAATAATAAACCTGATGGTGGATAATTGGTCAACCCCAAAACCAGGATAATTCCAAGGGAAAAAAATGACAAATATTTCCATAAAATTGAAGCTGTTTGCAGGCTAAAAAAGAACAAAGAAAAAGCCAGGAGGTAAATAAGCAGTTGAATGTTGTCATAATAAATCACCGGGCTGGCATATGAAAAACACATGGTGCCGGTAAGTATGCCCATCGAATAAAAAAGTGTTTTATTAAATGATATTTTGTATTGCTTTTCAATCCATTTATAACATGACCATAAAAACAATAAGAGTAATACAATTGTCAGAATTACTCTTGTCCACCTGAATATCAATACATTGTCTTCAGGGATGAAAAAGAAAAGGGTTCTTACAATCCGATGGAAATCAGTTGTGCTTGGCCCCAATTGCTGATCGTGAAGGTAGCCCAGCAGATAATAACCCTCATCAATAGAAACCCCCTTATTCACAGACCAGAAAATAAGGCTGTATAGTAATGTTATAGCACCCAATGCTATGATATCAGGCTGTAATAAGCGAGAAATAAAACGAATTCCCTTGTGATCAATAAATTTTACCGAAGCCTTCATTTTTCAAGAAATATCCGGAGATCAGTGCCACAATATTGTTAATACCTGCAGTTGAAAGCTCATAAAAGAAGGGTAATCTAACAAGGCAATCCGTAAAACGATTGCAGTTCGGTAATTCCCTGTCGTCTTTGTATTTGCTGTAATAATCGCTGTTTTGCAGACTGAGGTAATGAAACACAGCATGTACCCCATTTTCTCTGAGGTGTTTTATGAGCCCTGTCCTGTCTTCGGAATTTTTACATACGAGATAGAACATATGGGCATTGTTGGTAGTGTATTCAGGGATTTGCGGGATTTGAAAAAAGCCTTTTTCTGCCAGGGTTTGCAGGCCTTCGAAATAGATATTCCAGATCTCTTTTCGCTTCTTTTGAATATTATCAAGGTTTTCCAGCTGCGCATATAAATATGCCGCGATCATATCAGATGGAAGAAAAGAAGAACCGATGTCGACCCAACCGTATTTATTTACCTCACCCCGGAAGAACTCCGCACGGTTGGTGCCTTTTTCCCAAATGATCTCTGCCCTTTTGATAAAGCGCTCATCATTAATGGCCAGCATGCCGCCTTCGCCGCTCTGAATATTTTTGGTTTCATGGAATGAAAAACAACCCAGGTGGCCGATACCCCCCAGTGGCTTTCCTTTGTAACAGGAGTCGATGGCTTGTGCAGCATCTTCCACCACAAATAAATTGTATTTTTCTGCCAGGGCCATGATCTTATCCATGTCGCAGGCCATGCCGGAATAATGTACGGGTACGATGGCTTTTGTTTTAGTGGTTATTAGCTTTTCAATAAGGACATCATCCATATTTGGATGATCCCCCTGACTATCCACAAACA